>CAYNKY010000064.1:0-10451 GCA_964397895.1 uncultured Prochlorococcus sp. | reverse complement strand
ATATAAATGTTATTATTTAAAATAAACAAAATTAAATTTTTGAATCTGGTAATTTTTATATAATTTCTTTTTATTAAATTCAATCAAACAAGTCTTATGATAAAAAATATATATTATGAAAACCCTCCCAATAATTCTATATCGAAGATTTATTGGATATTAGCTTTTATTATTGTTGGTGCTCATCAATTTAGCCTACCTTTTTTGCCTTACATACTAATAATACTTTTTGGCAATAAAAAGATAACTTATTTCTTTAAAGATAAAACCAATTACCTTATATTAATCCTAATTACATCTTCAATAATATCATTAATATTAAGAGAATATCCATTATTTGAAGCATTAAACTTATCCAGATTTTTTTTTGGATTACCTTTTATATTTTTATTTTTAACACCCAATCTAATTTCAAAGTTAAAATATCCTGTTGTAATTTCATTTATAATTTGGAATTTAATTGAATTAATAATTACATTCGCAACAGGGGAAGCTCCTTTTTACATAAGAAATTTCTTTATGAATGAATGGGGAGTTAGTGAAGCATTTAAAAGATCTCAATTTTTCGGGAACACCAGATTATTTGGTCCTGTTCTTAATGCATCAGTTAATGGAAGTATTTCAGCATGTCTACTTGTTGCTTCATTATTCAATAAAGAATTAATTTTTGGAAATTTAATTATTTCAAAATTACAAAAAAAATTAGTGGCAATTTTTTCTGCTATTATCTTTTTCCTCTCAGCCTCGGGTACAGGAACCGTTACTATTATTTTTTTGCTCGCGAATAAATATATCTGGCCAACTTTCTCAGGCATTACTAGGAATTTCAGATTAAAGACATTCTCTTTAATTTTTCTTCTATTAGCCATTGCAGCTATATTGCCAATAATAATATTTGCCCCTACTTGGTTAAGTAAATTAGAGTTCAAATATTTTTCAGTTATTTATGAAGTAAAACTTGAGGACTTTCTCACATTTATTGATTTAAATTCTATTGATGCATATTTATTTGGAATAAACTATGACCCTAAAGCACTCTTCTTAAGTGATTTTGTAATTCTTTCTCTTATAAGTTCTTTTGGATTAATATATTTATTTTTTCTATTATTTATTTTTCAAAAGATATTTCAAGTACAAAGAATTTATTTTTATGCTTTACTAATATCCTCTTTACATTATGGAACTCTATTTACTGTAACTGGACAAGTTCTCTGTTCAATTATATTTTCTACAAAAATAGTTTCCACTTCTTCAAAAAAAACTAGATCTTTTATGGTGGATAAATAATTTATATAATCTCAAGAAATTATTAGTGAATATAAATATTATCTATTAAACCTTTAGATTTTAGTTCTTGGATTTCTTTCAGAACTATTGATAAATCTATATTAACCTTTTTAGCTATATCAAAAATACTATGTTTTGAGTCACAATAAGCAATGATATTCATTCTATTTTTGGCAGGATTAATACCTTGATGATAGTTAGATAAATTTGGATAAAGACCTCTTTTAGAAAGTTGTGGTTCTCCTAAAACATTTATACTTGGGTATAAACCAATTTCAAAAGATTTTATTATATTTATTAAAACGTTATAAGAACCTAATAGACCATTAGCTGTTACAACATTAAAATTATCATCACTAGTATGATATTCAGGATAACAACCAAATTTAGTTCTGCAGAAAGTACATACTGGCAGATCAATTCCTGGTGCACAGTATTGTCTCTCATCTGAACCTCTATCAAGGAAACTAAAACTTTTTACATTCTTCAAACCTATTAAAGATGCGCTTAATGCTTGATCAGCAAGGTTATTACCTAATCTTGAACTAACATGTGAATATGATCTATCATCACCAACACAACTCAAATTAAAACCACACATCATAAATTCATTTAATAGTTTATATCGCTTAGAAAGATATGCTATGGAACCTAAAGTTTCAGGAAGAATTACAAATCTATAAGTATATTTTCTATTTTTTAAGCCTTTAACAAAGTTTAAAACCTCATTCAGTAAGACAGGACCACTAAGCTCATTATTTGCCATTGAGGGATGACACAGATATGTAGAAAAAAATATTTCTTTTTTTGATTCCCCTGGAATAATTGATTCAATCAAATTTAGATATCCAGGTTTATGTTCAGAATCGATAAATACTCTATATTTTCCTTCTGGTAATTTTAAAAATTGATTATGTGCTAAACAAAAACCCCAATTTTTTTTATAGTATGAAGTTACATATGGTATAGATGTTGGAGATCCTGGTATTGTAGAAATTTTACTTATTAAATCATCTTTTGAAAAAATCTTATCTACAGCTGTTGAATATCCCATTAAATGTAAATTACATTTTTTAAACTCTGCAAACCTTCTACCACTTTCATGCTCTAAAAAAGCATCTCTAATAATCCATTCCTGTGGTATTTCCCAATCAAATACTTTTTCGCCGGTATAAAATCTTAATTCTTCAAATTCTGGATTTAGATTAATAAATTTTTGAAAACTATCTCTAATATCTGGACCCATTAAAGATCTATTGAAAGGGTATAAAGATTTTGCAAGGTTTAGCATTCTTTCACCTATTGATAAATCTTCATTTAAGTGATCAAAATTCTTTAGCATTGATTTTTGATAATAAAAAAAATTCCTTATTTAGTAATATTAACTGCTAATTTAAGAACTTAAAGTATTCCAGTATTTATTAAAAAAAGAGTTAAAGAATTTTTAATTTATAAATAAGCTAGTTGATTTTTAATTTAATAAATTTAAATATAAAAATATGAATTATTTGGATTAATTAATAAAATTAAATAATTTCGAACCAGATTTAATTTACTTTTTAATTTTTTTAATTTATCTAAGCATTATTTAATTTTTTATTTTTCAAAATAAACATTTTTTCAAAAAAATAATAAAATTTTAAAATTTTTATGAATATAAAATACTTTTAAAAAAAATAAAAATTTTTGATTTATTGATATCTTTATTGTTAGATTAAAAACTATATATTTTAATTATAAATTATTAAGGATTTAATTTATGAATAAAAAAGACTTTTTATGGCGCTTAGAAAATATAATACCAGGAGAAAAATGTGATTGCACTAGATTAGATCCTCCAAAAACTTCTATATATTTTAAAAATATAAATCTTAATTCTCTCAATGAATTTAATAAATATTCTCAAAATGAAAAATTATATGAATATTTTGAATTCAAACCATTCAAAGATATAGATGATACATTGGCTTACTATAAAAAAATGGAAAGGAGGATGAAAGAGGATAAATCTCATTATTACTGGTTTATTTATACAAAAGAAGAAAGTAAATTAATTGGATCTGCTTGCTTAGCAAGCATAAATTTTGAAAGAAGATCGTTAGAATGGGGACAAGGTATTGATCCATCTTATTGGGGTTTAAATTATAGTCTTCAAGTTAATGAAATACTGAAACATTACATCTTCGAAGTTTTATCTATGAATAGAATATTTGGTCAAACTATGATTGATAATACAAGAGCTATTGAGTGTGTAAAGGCTTCAGGTTGCAAATTTGAGGGGATATTAAGAGATTTCTATAAAAAAGATAATCTTTTTATTGATGCCTGGATGTATTCACTGTTATCTAAAGAATACTATCAAGAATCATCTTTAAAACTATCAAAAAAAATAAAGATAAGTCTTGAAGAGATAATATTCTTGATATCAGAAATTATTACTGAAGAAAATATTAATGAAATGACATCTATGGATAATTGCCTAAATTGGGATTCAATATCCCATACTTCAATTATTTCAAATATTTCTGAGAAATATAACATTAAACTATCTCCTATTGAGTTTACGCAATTAACATCTGTAAAATTAATTTTTGATTACTTAAATAATTAAATTGACTTTTGCACAAAATTTACATCAAAAAATCAATTCTTTTAGTAAGGAAATTGCTATTTCTCAAGGAGATAAAAGTATTACTTATGGGAACTTAAATGAAATTTCTCAAAAAATAGGAAGATTTTTTAATGACAATAATTTGAATAATAAAATAGTAGGTATTGTAGGGCAAAGAAACTTTTCGGCATATTATGGGATATTAGGTTCTATATATGCTGGATGTACATATGTTCCAATAAATCAAAAATATGCTGAAGATCGTATTATAAAAATAATAGAAGAATCTGAAATTTCTATATTAATTGGTAATAAGGAATCGATTAACTCTATTAGGGGTGCTATAAATGCTACAGATATAAAATTTATTTTATTGCCAGAAGAGGAAAGTTCTGATGAAATAAATATTTTGCCCACTAATATAAAGTACTTTTATAAATCTGATTTAGTTAATTTAAAACCAATGCAACCTATGGAAGTATCACCTTCTCATATCTTGTATATACTTTTTACATCTGGTTCAACGGGACATCCAAAAGGCGTAATGGTGACTGATAATAATGTAGAAGTTTTTATTAATAATTTTAGCCAATTTTATAAATTACCAGTTGGATATAGAGCTTCTCAGACATTTGATTTAAGTTTTGATCCTTCAGTAGTAGATACTTTCTTTACATTGATCAATGGTGGTGAATTATGCATTTTAAATCAGTCTGAATTACTTATGCCTTTTGATTATATAAATAGAGAAAAAATAAATTTTTGGTTCTCAGTTCCTACTCTTGCAAGTTTTATTTATAAAATGAACTTTCTAAAATTAAACTCATTTCCAGATTTAAAATACAGTCTTTTCTGTGGGGAACCTTTGCCAAAAGGAGTATCTGATGCATGGCAAGAAGCAGCTCCTAATAGCACTATTGAGAACCTTTATGGTCCAACTGAAGCAACTGTAATTATTATTAGATATTTATATAAAAAAGAATCAAAAAATCGCTCATTTACAAATGAAATATTACCCATAGGAAGAATATTTAATGATCATTCTTTCGCTATCGTAGATGAAAAATATAAGAAAATTAAAAAAGGGGGGAGAGGTCAGCTAATAATTAAGGGAAAACAATTGGCCAAAGGATATATCAATAATATTGAAAAAACAAAAGCAGTATTTAGAAAGATTCCTTGGGATAAATCAAATGAAATATGGTATTTAACTGGAGATATTGCTTTTGTTAATAAATTTGAAGAAATCGAATGTATTGGTAGAATCGATAATCAATTAAAAATAGCAGGAAGAAGAATAGAAACATCTGAGATTGAAGCAGCACTTTTAAAATCAAATACTTTAGATGATTTAGTTATTGTGCCTAAAAAGGATAATAATGGATTAATAAAATCCTTGATTGGTTTTACTACTTCAGAGATATCTGATAATGATAAAAAAGAGATTAAGAAAAATGCTCTAAGATATATTGAAAAGTTATTTTTACCTAATGAAATTATAATTTTAAAAGAAATGCCAATAATTAGTAGCGGTAAAATCGATAGAAAAAAACTTGCTGAAATGGCAAATGATTACTAAATATTTTTATGTGCAATGAAAAAAATATCTTTAAAATCTAAATTATAGTAATTATTATTGAGCTATTATAAAAAGAAGGGTTATAGTATTCAAAAAAAATTTGTAATAATAACATTATTATAAATTCTAATAGTAATGATATTACTTATTTAATTCTTTTTAAGAGGAAAATTTCTCAGTATATGTTAAATTAAAAAAATATTTTTAATTCAATTTAGTAGAAAATGAATAAAAAAAAAAGTGATAAAACTAAATTAATAATATATGAATTGAATGAGGTTCCAAGAAGATTAATAGATACTTATGTAAAAGATTATCCTAACTCAGCAATTGCAGAAATAATAAGAGATGGAACACTCTTAAATACTCATACTAATGATGATGGAGAGCTTCATCCTTGGAGTACTTGGCCCACAGTTCATAGAGGAGTTGATAATAGAAAACATAATATTAGATATATAAATCAAGACCTAAGTTTTTCAAAAAAATATAAACCAATTTGGGAAATTCTTAATTCTAATAAAATAGATGTAGGAATATTTGGATCTCTTCAGTCCTTCCCTCCTAAAAAAAATAAAAATTATAAATTTTATTTGCCAGATACATTTGCTCCTTCACCAGAAGCATATCCTAAAGAATTAAGTCTTTTTCAAGATTTTAATCTCACTCTAGCTGGTGAGAACAAAGCAAAAAGTCGAAGAATAACTATACAAAATATCAAAGACTTCATTTATCTTTTAACCAAAGGCATAATTACAAAAAAATCTGCTTTTAAAGCTTTTAGTCATATTATTAAGGAAAAATTTAATCCTAAATATAAAGCTCAAAGATCACTTATCCAGAATGTTTTGTCTTTTAGTATATACATGAAATATTTATATAAATATAAACCATCTTTCTCAACTTATTTTACAAATCATGTTGCTGGTATGATGCATAGATACTGGAAAAATCTTTATCCAAATGACTTTGGATTAAGTAAAAATGACATTGATCTTTTTCATTCAAATTCCATTATTAAGGCAATGCATATTGCTGATAAAAACTTAAAGCAATTAATCAAATTTGCCAAAATAAATAATTATAATTTACTTGTAATTAGTAGTATGGGACAAGATTCAATAGAAAGGGGTGAATATATACCTGAATTAGTTTTAAGAGATTTTAAGAAATTTATAAACATTATTGATCTTAATTTAAAAGACTATCAATTATTACCTGCTATGCAACCAGACTATTGCATAAAATCTAAGAATCCAGAAGCGATGAAAAATCTCAGGAAAGAAATAAAAAAATTTATTAATAATGAAGGGGAACAAATTTTTGTTGAAAAATATAAACCCGTAGGATTACAAATAAATTTCTCAATAAAAAGTTCATTATCAATTTCGAATAGTAGGAAATGTAAATTTGGAGATATCCCTTATTCTATTGAAGAAACTGGATTAGAAATAATTAAAAGAGATATTGGTACTGCTTATCATATACCAGAGGGTATATTTGCATGGTATGGAGATAAAAGTAAAATATTAAGTAATCATTTGAGAGAAAAAATAAATACTTGTAGAATTTGTCCAACAATCCTAAAACTTTATGGAATCAATATTCCAAGTTATATGCAGAAACCCCTATAAAAATAATATTCCTAGCAATTGATATTTTAAAACATTAAAAAATATTTTTATAATAAAATTCTTTCATAGAACTTAAAAACTTTTCTATATAAGTTAGAGGATTTACAAAAGAAATTTAAAAAAATATACCTTTTTAATTGAATTTAATAGAAATTAATTATTCTATAATTACTATCTATTAGGATAATTTATTCTAAAGTAAGGAATTAATTTTCCTCCAAAACTTAATTTAAACCATCCTCTTCGTGGGCTATTAACACCTTCTAAATCTATATAATTTATTCCATTTTTAGCTAATTGATTAAATGCATAGAATAATACCGCTGTCCCAGAACTGTCTTCGTTAACTTCGGGATCATTTGCTCCAAATAAATAATACGCTCTTAATTTATCAATTCCAACTATTGCTATACTTGCAGGATCACAATCTTTTGATAAAGATAAATACATTTTTGCTTTTTCTGAATTTAAAAGATTAGAAATTAATAATCTAAAATTATTTTCTAAATAAGAAGATAACTTAATATTTGATTTTAGTAATGTCTTTTTATAGAACATTAAAAACAAATCAATATCATCAATTAATTTAGTCTTGATATTATTCTTTATTGAATATCTTATTTGTTGTCTCCTTGAGCTTGATAGATTATTTAATAATGATTGATTACTAAATAAATCCGGAGCCTTAAATTTCTCAATATTTAAATAAGAGGTATATCTAATATCTACGGAAAATTTTCTTGAACATTCTTCACCATAATTATGCCATAGGAAAGGCCTTATATCGATAAAATTTGGAGATAATTGAAAATTTAAAGAATCATAAAATTGAGTTAATTTATTAATTATAAAATTTGTAATGCTAAATCTTTCTGAAAGTTGTTGTGAATAATTTTGATTATTAGTAGGAGGACCAAAGCAAATACCACTATAGATAAGTAAATCATTACTAATATTATTCTTTTTAGAATCATCTTCGCAGAGAACTACTATAGCTCTTATTTCTTCTCCTTTAAAGCATTTATATAATCCTAAATTAGTATTAAGACTTTCAAGATAATTTTTAGTAACAAATATAGATTGATCGGGTGAATTATTTATAAATTTATCCCATTCATCATCAAGTTTACATTTTTCTAAGCTTAAACTTTTACTCATAAAATAATTAGATATCCTTTATTATACATTGGTAATCAAAATTAATTTTTCTATTTAAAAGATTTTATCTCACTAATAATAAATAAAGATTATTAATCGACCTTATTTATGAATTGAAGCCATATATTTTCGTATTTATCAGAACAATTTGCATATTTATAAATAAATTCTTTTCTAGTAGACTGTAAATCATAATCAAACCACCATTGATTAATATTATTATTTATTTTGGATAATTGTTTTAATAAATTTTCTTTATCAAAAAAACAAATTCCATTATTATTTAAATTTTTAAAATCTTCAAAAACATCATCTCTTATTTCATAGAACCTTAAATCTATAAACAATAAAGTTGGGAAATTTTGACATAATGTTTGAAGAAATACAGTACTATTTGCAGTACAAATAGCAAGTTTATATTTTCTTAAACTTTTGAGAAGAGATAAATTATTATTATCTTTCTTAAATACTTTTAAACTTTTTCTTAATCTTTTTTCTGCATCCCATCCATTAACTTCTCTATCAAATCTTAACTTTACTTTTTTATTATTCAATTTGTAACTAACTTTATAAATTTCTTCAATATTATTAATGTAATCTAAATAATCATCAGATATTGGAACGGAATATTGAATATAGAAATATCTAGGATAAGTTGCCAATATTATTAAAATATCACCATTTTTTTTACTCCTAATAACCTTTTTATCTAACTGTAATGAAGGTAATTTATCTATAATTAATTTATCACTCAATTGCCAACCCCAACTAATAAATCCATCTGAACTTTGAATAAAATGATCCTCCTCTTGATCAATTTTGCATAACCTTATACATCCTCCATGCTGAATTATGTAATATTCTGATTTATTTTGAATTCTTTTCTCAGCTACCCAAATTTTAAATAAGTCATCTTTTAAATAAGCATGTGTAGTAAATATCTTTTTAGGATTTATAGGTAATATTTTTAAAATATTTGACTTATTAATTTGGAAATCCTCCAAATATATTCTGGGTAAATAAATACTAATTAATTTAGACAGTATATTCTCATATTCATTATTTTTACTTAAAGAATACTTTATTTCTTGCCTATTTCTTAATAGAATCTTTTTAGAAAAATTATATTCATTTATTTCATAGGTTTTTAATGGTATTTGTCTAATTCTTTTATAGATATTAAAAATTTTTGAGTAAGGAATATTTGTGTTATGAAAGAAATAAGAATCTCTTTTAGAAATAAAAAGAGCGAATCTATTAAGAAAATTTTTTAATATAAATTTTATAGAAAAAATCTTTTTTTTTAAAATTTCTTTTTCTTTAGGAACAGTCTTATAGCTTAAACCTAAATCCTTCCAGATTAATCCTATTAAATTATGATTCCATAGATCTTCCTTAGATTCTGAATAAAACTGGTTGAAATTATCAGAAATAAAATCATATTTATCAGTATCAATAATATTTGTATAAAGATCATATTTTTGTGTTGCTTTTTTAATTTGAGAATATCTATCAAAGACGATATCAGAGAACTGTCTTAACCATGGCCCTATTATTATTCTCCAATACTTAATATCTTTGGAAGTTTTATTAAATTCTCCAAGAATATTAGAAAGATACTTTAAGTTTTTTTCATATATATTATTTAAATATTGATAATCCTTTTCAAATTTATCTTTTGATTTCCAATGATAGGGAATTGTTATTACTGTCTTATTTTCTAAATTTTTTTGCATATTAATTGAATTGCACCAATTGGATAATAAATATACCTTTTGTATTTTTCCTAAATCCTCAATTATAGCTGTTGTTATTAATAGTTCTTTCATTTAAAAACTTTATTAAATTAAGATTTACTTTTTTATTTAAAAATAAATTATCTTTTATGTGAATTATAAACTTTTATTGATATAATTAAAAGATTATAAATTTAAAGTCGATTTATTCATAAAGAAAATGTATAGAGTTTTGGGCATATCAGCTTATTATCATGATAGTGCTGCATCATTAATAGTTAATGGAGAAATAGTTTCAGCAGTTCAGGAAGAAAGATTCACAAGAAAGAAACATGATGCATCATTTCCTATTAATTCAATTAAATATTGTTTGAGAAATAATAAATTAACGCTTAAAGATATAGATAAAATAATTTATTATGAAAAACCTTTATTAACTTTTGAAC
>CAYNKY010000063.1:0-10552 GCA_964397895.1 uncultured Prochlorococcus sp. | reverse complement strand
AATTAAAACAAATAATTAATAATATTGTTTTCATATTAGTAAAAATATTTCTTTTTTAAAATTGGATTATAATTAATATTTATATAGTGTTGAACCTAAATTTATTTAAAAATAAAAAATTTTTTAATGTATTTAATAAATAGAACTTAAATTTTGATGTAATTAACTTTATTTATGTTCTTCATTGTTTTATATTTAAACGGAGAGAGAGGGATTCGAACCCTCGATAGAGTTGCCCCTATACAGCATTTCCAGTGCTGCGCCTTCAACCACTCGGCCACCTCTCCTTAGATTAATATCTTAACCTTTTGATCTCCCCTAATTGAGGAAATTTATTTGAAAAAGAAGTTTAGAGTCACTATAAAAAATAAAGTAACAGGAAAAGTTTACCAGGAAGATGTGAGCAGTGATGAATATATTTTAAAAGAATTCGAAAAAAAAGGTTTTAGACTTCCATTCTCATGTCGCAATGGATGTTGTACTGAGTGTGCTGTAAAGGTTATCTCAGGCAAGCTTGAACAAAGACATGCAATGGGTGTTTCACAAGCTTTGAAAGATCAAGGTTATGCATTACTTTGCGTTGGCAAAGCGATTGAGGATCTAGAAGTTGAAACTACTTATTATGATGAAGTTTATGAATTACAATTTGGCCAATTTTTTGGTCAAGGGAGTACAAGAGTTGCTCCTCCATGGGAGTTTGAGGAAGATTAGCAATAATGAATTTATCAGAACAATACGAAAGCTTGAATTTAAATATTGAGTTAGAAAAATTAACTGAGATCGCAAAAGACTGTGCTTTATTGGGATCAAAAATTTTAAAGAATAACTACAAAAAAATTCAAAAAATCTCTTCAAAAGGCCGCGAAGGTGATCTTGTCACTAACGTTGATATTGAAATTGAAAATAAAATAAAAGATTTTCTTAGTATAAATGCTCCAAATATAACAATTCTTGCAGAGGAATCAGGAATGTCCAAAATTGATGATGGTTTGATGTGGTGTATAGATCCTCTTGATGGCACTACAAATTACTCTCATGGATATCCATTTTTTGGAACTTCTATTGGATTAGTTTACAAAAACATTCCATTAATAGGAGCAATTTCTGTCCCTTACTTGGATGAACTTTATTGGGGATGTATAAATAAAGGAGCATATTGTAATGATAAACAAATATTTGTTTCTAATCCAAGCTCCCTTTCTGAAAGTTTGCTAGTAACGGGATTTGCTTACGACAGATTTGAAACTATTGATAATAATTATGCTGAATTTTGCTGGTTAACCCATAAGACAAGAGGCGTAAGGAGGGGAGGAGCAGCAGCAATAGATTTAGCTTTTGTTGCAGCTGGAAAAGTTGACGGTTTTTGGGAAAGAGGATTACAAATATGGGATATTGCAGCGGGTGCTATTATTGTTTACGAATCCAAAGGTGTTGTATCAAATTATCCTTCAGGCAATCTATTACTTGATTCAGGAAGAATTTTAGCTTGTAGTCCTTCTATAGAAAATGAATTAAAGAAAGAATTATCAAATGTTATTCCATTTAAAAAAAATTTTTATACTTAAAAAAATTTATTTATAATGACAAATATTAAAGAATTTAATTTATTAGATGTAAGAAAAAACTCACAAATAATTAATACACTTAACAAGGTTTATAAATTATGGGGATACGAAAAAGTTTCTCCTTCAATGATAAATAGTATAGAAACTCTAAAAGCTAGTGGAATAATTAATCAAGATGAATTAGTAACCTTAGTAAGTAATAAATCCTTATGTCTAAGACCTGAAATGACAACATCAATAGTTAAGTTGATATCCACAAGGCTCATAAATAAAAAACGGCCTGTTAGACTATGGAATAATGGAATTATCTTCGAAAAAAAAGACGGTGTTAAAAATTCTCAGAAATTAAATGAAAGAATTCAAAGTGGGATAGAACTTATTGGTTATAACACAAGGTTCCCAGAGATAGAAGTTATAAATATATTATTTGATTCAATTGATAAATTAAAGCTAAAAGATAATTGCGAACTTGTTTTACTTGTTAGTAGTACAACTCTGATGGATTTAATTCTTAATAAATATAAAAATAATAATTATGAAGAGATTAAGAAAAGCATGGTTAATTTTGATCAAGATAATTTAAATAAATTAGGTATTAGTAATCAAGATAAAGAATTTTTAAATGAATTACTTTATACACGCGGGGAACCAAAATTAGTTTTAAAAACGTTAATAAATTTATATGGAAAAAATAAAATATTAAATGACCTGAAATACTTGTTTAATACTATTAGCCCTCTAGCAGATATTTATAATATAAAAATTCAATTAGATCCAACATTTCAACCTCATTTGAATTTATATCAAGGCATTGTTTTTCAACTTATTTGTAATTTAGAAAATGAGAAGTTAATAATAGCGAAAGGTGGGCGATATGATGAATTAGTGAGATTTTTTAATCCTAAAGAAAATTTTCCAACTGGTCTTGGATTTAGTATATCAATTGATAATTTAAGAAAAGTTATTAAAGAAGAGGAACAGAAGTATAAAAAGGTTTTGTTGGTTTTTAAAAATAATAATGATTTATCTAAAGCACTTGAAGAACAAAAAAAACATCATCAACTAGGAATTATCTCTATTGTCGAAATTAATCCATGTAAGAACCAAAAACAAGCAGAGTATTTAATGAATGAAAATAATTGTACTGAAATAAAATGGATAAATTAATAAATTAAAACTTCATAAAAAACTTTTTAGGCTGAATTATCTATGGAGAATAATAAAAATTTGCGAATGTTTTTGTACGGTCAACACTCCTAGTGAAACTTGATTAACAAGAACATAGGAAATAAAATATGGGAGTTTATTAAATGTATTAATGCAAAAAGGCAAGATTAAAATCAATACTGAAAACATATTTCCTATTATAAAGAAGGCAGTATATTCCGATCATGAAATATTCCTAAGAGAATTGGTAAGCAACTCTATTGATGCTATTAGTAAGCGCAGAATGGCTTCAATAGCAGGAGATTGTGAAAACAGTGAGGAACCAAAAGTAAATATCACTATAGATAGAGAAAATAAGATATTAACTATTTCTGATAATGGTATAGGAATGAATGATGAAGAGATAAAAAAATATATTAATCAAGTAGCTTTCTCTAGTGCGGAAGAATTTTTGGAAAAATATAAAAAAGATAATGATGAGTTTATTGGCCATTTTGGACTTGGTTTTTATTCAAGCTTTATGGTTTCCAAAAAAGTCGAAATACTTACAAAATCAGCCATAAGCGGCTCTAAATCATATTTGTGGTCATGTGACGGTTCACCCTCTTTTACCTTGAAAGAAAGTGAAAGAACTGAAATCGGAACTGATGTCATTTTATATCTACTTGATGAAGAACAGGAATTTATAGAACCTGAAAGAATTAAAACATTAATAAAAAAATATTGTGATTTCATGTCTGTGGATGTTCTTTTAGAAGGAGAATGTATCAACAAAAAAAATCCTCCTTGGAGGAAGCAATCTAGTGAATTAAAGGACGAAGAATACATTGAACTTTATAAATATTTATATCCATTTCAGGGGGAACCTTTACTTTGGGTTCATTTAAACACTGACTTTCCTTATAACATTCAAGGAATCTTATATTTCCCAAAACTTTCAGGAAGAGCAGATTGGGAAAAGGGTGAAATTAAACTATATTGTAATCAAGTTTTCGTAAGTGATTCTATTAAAGAAATAGTTCCAAAATATCTTTTACCATTAAGAGGAGTAATTGATTCTACTGATATTCCCCTAAATGTAAGCAGAAGTGCACTCCAGACAGATCGCAAAGTAAGATCTATTTCATCATTCATTTCAAAAAAAATTGCTAACAAGTTAAAGGAATTATTAAAAGAACAACCTGAATTTTATGCAGAAATTTGGAATTCTATTTCTGCATTTGTTAAAATTGGCGTTATTGAAGATGAAAAATTCTCAGAATTAGCCCAAAATAATATTATTTTTGAAACTAAATTAGTTAAAAACATTGATAAATTTTTAGATGAAAAATCAATAATAAAATTTCAAGATAAATATTTCACAACACTTTCAAATTATCAAGAAAGGAATAAATCATTAGATGCAGAAAAAATATTATATTGTTCTGATGAGATTGCTCAATCTAATCCTCTGAATTTATGGCTGTCAAATAACAGAGAAGTATTAATGACAGATCCTATAATAGATACTCAATTTTTACCATGGTTAGAAAGTAAAAATGAAAAATACAAATTTCAAAGAGTTGATTCAGAAATAAACGAAGATCTTGAAAAAGATTCTCCAGAAATTATTGATAAAGATGGCAGATCTAACTCTGAAAATCTTAGAGATATTATAACTAAAGCTCTGGATAATGAAAAAGTAACTGTAAAAATTCAATCGATTAAAAGTAAGACTGCTCCTCCAGCCATGATTATGTTACCAGAACAAATGAGAAGAATAAATGATATGGGAGCATATATGGAACAAAGAATTCCTGGATTACCTGAATACCATGTTTTATTGATAAATAAAGATCACTCTTTAATAAAGGGATTAATAAGCCTTACAGATAATAAAATCATCCTTAATCAGAATGATTCTAAGGAGAATCAGCTTTCTAGCAAAATCGCTAACCATGTCTATCAAATGGCTAAATTAAGCGTTGGAGGATTAGATCAAAAACAACTTATAGAACTTCAGTTGAATAACGCTGACTTGATAACAGAATTATTAAATTCAAAATAGTATGTCATATGATAATATTTAATAAATTTAACTAATAAAAATATGTCCAGGGTATGTGAGTTAACAGGTGCTAAAGCAAATAATGGAATGGCTGTTAGTCATTCACATATAAGAACTAAAAAATTACAACAAGTCAATTTACAAAAGAGAAGATTATGGTGGGAAGAAGGTAATCGTTGGGTAAATTTAAGGATAAGCACTAAAGCATTGAAATCAATTCAGAAAATTGGTTTAGATAAATACGCAAAGTCTCAAGGTGTAAATTTGAATAAATATTAAATAATGAAAATTATTTTTTCATTTCTTTTGGTATTTTCTTTAATTTCTCAAGTAAAAGCTTTTGATTTTGCACCAGAAGTTGGAGATATTGCCCCTGATTTTAACTTAAAAGGTATTAATAAAAGTCAGAAAAATAAAACTGAATGGAATTTAAATGATTTTGATAATAAGTGGCTAGTTTTATATTTTTATCCAAAAGATTTCACGACAGGATGCACAATTGAAGCTAAAGGTTTTACTGAATTGCAAAATAAATTTAAATCAAATAACGCTGCAATTGTTGGAATAAGTGCTGATAACAATGATTCTCATGATAGTTTTTGTAATGAGAAATCAATAAACTACACTTTATTATCTGATCCAATGGGTACTGTGAGTGAAAAATATGGTTCATGGATCCCCCCATACTCAGATAGAAATACTTTTTTAATATCTCCAGACAAAAAAATTTCCTACCGTTGGATAAGTGTTTCTCCCGTCAACCATGCTAAAGAAGTATTTAAAGTCTTAAAAAGTAAAGTTTAATATTTTGCACGAATTATCTTTTGGCACATGGATTATTCATATCTCAAGCATATTAGAGTGGATTTTTACGATTTTTATAATAAATCAAATAAGTGTTTATAGTAAATATAAATCATTGATTTGGCTTGGTTTAGCTATGATTCCTAATTTAATTGGAGGTATGTGTGCCATCACATGGCATATTTATGATAATCAGCAAGAACTTTACGGTTTAGTTACTTTACAAGGCATTTTTACAACAATTGGAAATTTTACATTAGCATTAGCAGCTATTTATATTTATAAAAAAACAATTTCATATGAATAATTTTTTTATAAATTTATTAAAAGAACTGGCACAAATTGATAATACTTTTATTTTTGTGGTTTCAATAATTCCGTATTCTATCTTTCTTTTTTATCTAAATAAAATAAATATTATCAACATTACAATAAAAACTGGTTTTGCATTAACATTATTATTTGTATTAGTAACAATAATATTTTCAATTTTATCTCTTAATTTATACAATAAAACTTTAGTAGAAATAGATATTTTTCATGGTTTTGCTGAAGCATTTTTAACTTTAAGCGATTTTGTAATATTTCTAGGATTTATAAATCTTTTAAAAAAAATAGAAATAAAAAACTCTTAAGAATTATTCATATTAGCAATAAATTTACAAAAAATATTGCAGAATAGTATTAATAAAAATTTCTTATGATTAATACTTTATTTGCCGCTGTTACTTCTCCAGCAACATTTGAATGGTCTCCTAAATGCGCTTTAGTAATGATCAGTTGTAATATACTTGCTTATGCTATTGCAAGAGCCACAATTAGAAAGCCTAATGAAGGTTTTGCTATGCCAAATTCACGATTTTTTGGAGGATTAAGTCATGGTGCCTTTGTTGGGGCAAATTGCTTGGGTCATCTTCTTGGAATTGGATCAATTCTCGGATTAGCTGCTAGAGGAGTACTTTAAAGATTTTAATAATAAATTAATTATCCAATTGAAATCTCTTAGAAATTTTCTCACTCATTTGATTTGGAGTTAACCCTAAAGAAAATTTACTTTGATCAGGAGAAGCATGATCTACTAATATATCAGGTATTCCTAATCTCAAAACTTTAGCATCAATATCATTATCATTAAACAATTCAACGATTGCAGAACCAAAGCCTCCTAATAATGTTCCTTCTTCCATAGTCACAATTCGTTTTATTTTTGAAGCCAGAGGAATAATTAGATCACTATCTAATGGTCTAGCAAATCTGGCATTTATAACACATGCACTGATATTCTTCTCTTTAAGTATTTGAGATGTTTCTACTGCAGAAGCAACCATTGAACCATAAGCAATAATTAATAAGTCTTCACCTTCAGAAATTATTTCACCTTTTCCTATCTCTATTGGTTCCCAACCTTCATCCATTGTAGCGACACCCAAGCCAGAACCACGAGGAATTCTTAATGCGGTCGGTCCATCATGATTTATTGATGTAACCAACATTCTTTGTAATTCAGCTTCATCCTTGGGAGCCATTAAAGTAAAATTAGGAATAGATCTCATATAACTAATGTCGTATTGACCTTGATGAGTTGGACCATCAGCACCAACAATACCTGCTCTATCTAAGACAAAAGAAACAGGTAATTTTTGTATTCCAACATCATGAATAAGTTGATCAAAAGCTCTTTGTAAAAAAGTACTATAAATAGCGACTACAGGTTTTAATCCATCACATGACATCCCAGCAGCAAGAGTAACTGCATGTTGTTCAGCTATACCAACATCTATATATTGATCAGGAATATTCTTTTGTAAGATATCCAGACCTGTACCAGTTGCCATTGCTGCAGTGATACCAATAACCTTACTATCTTGTTCGCATATCTTTAATAGTGTTTGACCAAAAATTTTACTATAACTACTAGGTTTAGGTTTGCTAGATGGGATAGATTTGCCAGTAGTTAAATCAAATGAGGATTGAGCATGATAACCAACCTGATCAGCTTCAGCATAGGGATACCCTTTCCCTTTTGTAGTAACTACATGAACTAAGACAGGCTTTTTTATCCTGTGAGCTGCATTAAAAGTATTAATTAGATTAGAAATATCATGTCCATCAATAGGACCCATATAAGTAAATCCCAATTCCTCAAAAACAGCTCCGACCTTTGGTACAGCTAATCTTCTTACACTTCCTTGAATAGTTTTAAGTTCTTGAGGGATATCTTTACCAATTATCGGAATATTTTTAACACTTTCTTGAACGCTATTAGAGAGAAATTGAACTGGAGGACTAAGTCGAACTTTATTTAAATATGTAGATAATGCTCCAACTGGAGGCGAAATTGACATATCGTTATCATTTAGTACAACTAAAAATGGAGTATTTGGTAATGTTCCTGCATGATTAATTGCTTCCAACGCCATACCACCAGTGAGGGCACCATCCCCTATAACTGCTACACATTTATAGTTATCTCCATTTTTATCCCTGGCAAGTGCCATTCCTAGTGCCGCTGATATAGAAGTACTTGCATGACCTGCTCCAAAATGATCAAATATACTTTCACTTCTTTTTAAATACCCTGCTATACCTTTTTCTTGCCTTAAAGAATCAAAGTCATTAAAACGTCCAGTAATTAATTTATGAGGATATGCCTGATGTCCAACATCCCATACAACCTTGTCTGAATCAAGATCTAAAGTTTGATATAGAGCTAGAGTTAACTCAACAACTCCTAATCCTGGGCCAAGATGTCCTCCACTTGTAGAAACAACTTGTAAGTGTCTTTCTCTGATCTGACAAGCAATCTCTTCGAGTTGTGATAATGTTAAGCCATGAAGCTGATTAGGGTGACTTAACTCACTTAAATTCATTATTTTAAACTATCTTATTTATAATTTTAAACGCTGAGGGCCAAAATGAGCGATTTTTATAAAATAGATTATGTAATGTTTTATTAGATTGATAATTTATTGCTAAAAATAAAAATATGAATGATTATTTTAAAAAAATTCTTCAAGCGAGAGTCTATGAGGTTGCTAAAGAGACACCTTTAGATAAAGCAAATAATTTAAGTAGGAGATTTAAAAATGATATCTACCTAAAGAGAGAAGATTTGCAAGATGTTTTCTCTTTCAAGATAAGAGGTGCTTTTAATAAAATGAGGAATTTAAGTGATAAACAATTAAAAAAAGGAGTCATAACTTCAAGCGCAGGCAATCATGCTCAAGGTGTAGCTCTTAGCGCACAAAAGCTAAATTCAAAAGCTACTATTTTGATGCCAATAACAACTCCAATAGTTAAAGTCAATGCTGTTAAAGAACTTAAAGCAGAAGTTATCCTTTTTGGTGAGAGCTATGATGAATCATATCTTGAAGCACTTCGTATAAGTAAAGAAAGAGAACTAAGTTTTATTCACCCATTTGATGATATCGATGTCATCGCAGGACAAGGAACCATTGGCATTGAATTAATAAGTCAATTAGGTAACCCACCTGATAATATTTATGTAGCAGTTGGAGGTGGGGGGTTAATTTCAGGAATAGCAATTTATATAAAAAATTTATGGCCAAGGACAAAAATAATTGGTGTAGAACCAGAGGATGCAGATGCAATGTCAAGATCATTAAAAGAAAATAAAATACTTGAGCTTGAAAAGGTAGGTTTATTTGCTGATGGTGTTGCAGTCAAAAAAGTTGGTAATTTAACATTCGATATTGCAAAGAGATTTGTAGACAAAATGATAACCGTAAATACTGACGAAATATGTGCAGCGATAAAAGATGTTTTTGAAGATACAAGATCAATTCTTGAGCCTGCTGGTGCATTATCAATAGCAGGTATGAAAAAAGACATCATAGGATCCTCAATCAAAGATCAATCGCTAGTAGCTATTGCATGTGGTGCAAATATGAATTTTGAGAGATTAAGATTTGTAGCTGAAAGAGCTGAATTAGGAGAATATAAGGAAACAATGCTTGCAGTTGAGATCCCAGAAAGAGCTGGGAGCCTTATTGATTTATGTAAATTACTTAAAAAAAGAAATCTAACCGAATTTAGTTATAGAATGTCAAATTCTAAAAATGCACAAATTTTTATTGGACTTGAAGTTTATGGTTTTAAAGATAAAGAAAAGTTACTTGAAGATTTTAAAAAATCTCAATATAAATTTATTGATATAAGCAATGATGAATTATCTAAAAATCATCTAAGGCATATGGTTGGAGGTAGATTACCCTCTGAAATTAATAACTCAAATGAAAAAAATTTAATAGAACTTCTCTATAGATTTGAATTCCCTGAAAAGCCAGGGGCTTTAATGATTTTTTTAAAGAATATGAAGCCAGATTGGAGTATAAGTATTTTTCATTATCGGAATCATGGTGCTGATGTAGGAAGAATTGTAATTGGAGTATTGATTAAAAAAAGTTCGATTAATGAATGGTTTAATTTCATCAATCAACTTGGATACAAATGTTGGGACGAGTCTAAAAACCAGACATATAAATTATTTTTAGGTGCGTCTAAATAAAATTAGCGTTATCATAATACAGATTTATTTTTCAAATTATTATCCAAGCTAATTCAAATAAAAAAAATAATAATGACTTTGATTTAATTACTAAAATCGAAGCTATTTTGTATTTAAAAGGTAGACCTCTCACAAAAAAATCTCTTTCAGAAATTTCAAAGTCAGATATTAATGCTGTAAGTGATGCAATTAAAATTCTTAAATTAAAATATTCCGATTCATCTTCTGCGTTAGAACTAATTGAAAATGATTCACTTATTTCACTTGAATTAAAAGAAGCCTTAAATGAATTTGTAGAAGATCTTCTTCCTGCTGAATTAAAAACATCTGTCTTAAGAACCCTTGCTGTAATAGCTATAAAGAAAAAATTACTGCAATCTGATCTTATAATTTTAAGAGGTTCAAGTGCATATGATCATATAAAAGAATTATTAGAAAAGA
>CAYNKY010000062.1:0-10561 GCA_964397895.1 uncultured Prochlorococcus sp. | reverse complement strand
AGTATTGGAAAAAGGATCACTGGTCAGTTTAAAAGATATAAATTAAATATAAGACCTTATGATTTAAGACATGCATGGGCAGTAAGAACAATTTTCTATGATTTACCTGATACTGTTTCAGCAAGAATGATGGGACATTCTGTCTCTTTACATACACAAACTTATCACCACTGGATAACAAAAAGAGATCAGCAAAAGGCGGTTAACAATGCAATTTTAAAATTTGAAAACAAAAGTTAATCAACAAATTAATTAAAAAATTATTTCAAGAATTTATGGAAAATGAATTTAGCTCAAAATTAAATAGTGTTAAGAGACTTGATGAAGAGGCATCAAGACTTGGGATTGGTGGAAATTCTTCTCCAGATACAGATGAGCAACTTTATAAAAAAAGAATGCAAAAAAGGAAAGAGATACAATCAAAAAGATTGCAGAGTAGAAGTACAAAAAAAAATCTAATAATAGTATTTACAGGTAATGGCAAAGGCAAAACTACTGCATCCTTGGGCATGGCACTAAGGGCTATAGGACACAAAGAAAAAGTAGCAATCATCCAATTCATTAAGGGTTCTTGGACAACAGGGGAAGAAAAAGCGCTTAAAAACTTTCCTGATTCCATCTCTTGGCACTCTCTTGGCGAGGGTTTCACTTGGGAGACTCAAAATAGAATCAAAGATGAACAACTAGTAAAAGAAGCATGGCAACTTGCAAAAAAATATATTACGAATGGTACTCATAAATTAATTATTCTTGATGAGATAAACATAGCTACTAAATTAGGTTACTTATCATCAACAGAAATAATTTCTTTTATAAAAAGTTTAAAAAAAAGGCATTGCCATTTGGTTTTAACAGGAAGGAGCGCTAGTAAAGAAATTTTAGAACTCGCAGACTTAGTAAGTGAAATCAATTTAATAAAGCATCCTTTCAAAGACCAGGGTATTAAAGCTCAAAAGTGCATTGAATATTAAAAAATTTAATTAGTATATTTTTTAAAATTTAAGTAAGTAAATATTTATTTTGAAAATATCAATTTAGAAGTTTCAACTATAGATCAAGATTTTTTTGTTGAAAAATGTTTGAAGTCGCAAGTAAAAACATTTCAAATTAAAAAAATCTGCATTTTACTTGCTACTGTCATAAAGGAATGATAATTGAATGACTTACAAAAGAATTCTTTTAAAACTGAGCGGAGAAGCCTTAATGGGGGAAAAACCTTATGGAATTGACCCTGCAATAGTTCAATCAATAGCGGAGGATGTTTCCAAGGTTGTTGCAAATAATGTACAACTAGCGATTGTTGTTGGAGGTGGCAATATTTTTAGAGGTCTTAAAGGTTCAGCTGATGGGATGGATAGAGCAACAGCAGATTATGTTGGTATGCTAGCTACAGTAATGAATGCAATCTCCTTACAAGATGGACTTGAGAGAGCAGGTGTTGAGACTAGAGTTCAAACAGCAATAGAAATGCAAGAGATTGCTGAACCCTATATAAGGAGGCGAGCTATAAGGCACTTAGAAAAGGGAAGGGTTGTAGTGTTTGGAGGAGGGTGTGGCAATCCATTTTTCACCACAGATACAACAGCTGCACTGAGAGCAGCTGAGATAAATTCGGAAGTGGTTATGAAAGCTACTAAGGTTGATGGTGTCTACAATAAAGACCCAAATAAACACACTGATGCGAAGAAATATTCAAAACTCACTTATCAACAAGTCCTCAGCGATGAGATTAAAGTAATGGATAGTACTGCAATTGCTTTGTGCAAAGACAATAATATACCAATTGTTGTTTTTGATATTTTTAAAAAAGGAAATATATCTAAAGCAGCTGCAGGAGAACTAATAGGTTCACTTATCCGCTAAATTTATCTATAAAAACAATTATGAATGAAAATGACATCAAAACAAATATGAATAAAAGTATTGAAGCCACACAGAGGAATTTTAATACTATTAGAACAGGCCGAGCAAATGCTACATTGCTTGATAGGATTAGCGTTAACTACTACGAAGTTGACACCCCCTTAAAATCTTTAGCTACTATTACAACACAAGACTCACAAACTATATCAATTCAACCTTTTGACATATCTTGTCTACAAGCTATTGAAAAGGCCATTTCAATAAGTGATTTAGGAATAACACCTAATAATGATGGAAAAATCATCCGAATAAATATTCCTCCTCTTACAGAAGAGAGAAGAAAAGAATTCTGTAAACTTGCCTCCAAATATGCAGAGGAGGGCAAAATTGCTTTAAGAAATATAAGGAGAGATGCCATAGATAAAGAAAAAAAAGAAGAGAAAGAAGGATTGATATCTCTTGATGAATCAAGAGATAATCAGCAAAAAATTCAAAAATTAACTGATCAATTTATTTCAAAAATTGATATTAAACTTGAAGAAAAAGAGAAAGAGATATTAAAAGTTTGAGGGTATTTGATGTAATTATTATTGGAGGGGGGTTAGCAGGCGCCTCTACTGCTTTACATCTATCTAAGAAAGGTTACTCGGTTTTAATTCTAGAAAAAACGAAAGAGAAGCTTTTAATCCCATGTGCTGGGGGTATGGCCTCTTCGATGAAAAAACTATTACCAATAAACTTTGAAAGTACCATAGAGACAGAAGTTAAAAATGTCCACTTTACATGGCAATCAAAAGATTCAGTAATAGCAGAACTTTCAGGCGAATCACCATTCCTAATCATAAATAGAGAAGGATTAGATAATCTATTAATCAAAAAGGCTACTCAATTTGGAGCTGAAATTATACAACCAATTAATATTCTGGGATTAATAAAACATGATGAAAATTGGACTATTAATTGCAATAACAATAAAAATTTCAGAGGAAAATTCTTAGTGGTTGCTGATGGATCTTCATCTAAATGGTCAATATTTCTTAATTTAGGTCCCAGGAAGCCCAAATATGCTCAGACTATTGCACTTAGATTAAGTGGCTTAGGTAACTTAACAAAGGATTCTGTAAGATTTGACTTTGGATCAGTAAAATATGGATTTGCTTGGGCTTTCCCAATGAAAGAATACGTAAATATTGGACTAGGAACATTTATTGGAAATTACAAAATTAACAATAAGGAATTAAATAATAAAATAATTGAGGATTTTGGATTTGAAAGGATTAACTTTGAACCTCTGCATAAAAAGTTAAGAATTTGGAATGGTTTTTACAAATTGCATACAGAAAGGGCTTTAGCCGTTGGAGATGCAGCATCTCTTTGCGACCCATTTTTAGCAGAAGGGATTAGACCTTCATTAATAAGTAGCTATTATGCAGCAAAATGCATCGATGACTGTTTGTCTCAGGGTAATTTAGATTTAAATGAATATTCCGAAATTATAAAAAGAGAATGGAGTCAATCTATGGTTTGGGGGAAAAGGATTGCAGAAGTGTTTTACAGATTTCCACAAACTGGATATAGATTAGGTGTTAAGAGAAAAACAGCTCCTAAAAGAATAGCTCAAATTTTATCAGGAGAAATGAGTTATGAGGACATAGCCAGGCGAGTAATAAAAAGACTTTTATTGAGAAAAACTTAAGTTTAAAAAATTACTTAAGAATTAACTTTTTATTAGATTCTCATTACTTATCTCAGTAAATCTATTAATCAGTAGTGTCTCTAATTCTTCAATAGCTTTACTGAAACCTGTTATTCCTTCACTAAGCTTTTCACTAGCCATATGATCCTCTAGCATATTTAATCTAAAATCTCTTTCTTCAAATTTATAGTCTGGTGAACCACTAGATAATACTTCCTTATCTAATTTCTTTAATAATTCACCTTTCTCTTTGTGAAGTTCATTTAATAATTTTGGTGAGATAGTAAGCAAATCACAACCAGCTAATTCTTTTATCTCATCAACATTTCTAAAACTTGCTCCCATAACTTCCGTTCTAAATCCTTTCTCCTTAAAGTAGTTGAATATTTTTGTAACAGAGATCACTCCTGGATCCTCTACTCCTTTAAAAATCTTTTTACCAGTTTTTGCTTTATACCAATCTAAAATCCTTCCAACAAAAGGCGAAATTAGTGTTACCTTTGCATTAGCACAGGCAACCGCTTGACAGAAATTAAAAAGCAAAGTCAAATTACACTTAATACCTTCTCTCTCCAAAATCTCTGCAGCTTTGATCCCTTCCCATGTTGAGGCAATTTTTATTAGTATCCTTTCCTTTCCGATCCCATATTCTTCATAGTGTTTGATAATTTTTCTTGCTTTAGATACAGTCGCTTTAGTATCAAAACTTAATCTAG
This sequence comes from uncultured Prochlorococcus sp., assembly GCA_964397895.1. Taxonomy (GTDB): domain Bacteria; phylum Cyanobacteriota; class Cyanobacteriia; order PCC-6307; family Cyanobiaceae; genus Prochlorococcus_A. Next base: position 6,286 of record CAYNKY010000062.1, on the reverse strand, counting down.
CATCAACCTCCGTTGAGACTCTCCCAGAAATAATTTTTAAAATCTCCTTTCCAAAAAGTACTGACACTTGATCAATAGCCTCTTTGACTAATTCTTCTTCTGAAAACTTGCCAGAAAATACTTTCTTTGAATTTTCTAAAGCTTGATCAATTAATTTTGAATAAATTGGATTTTTGGCTGCTGCAAGTATTAAAGATGGGTTTGTCGTTGCATCTCTTGGCTTAAATTCCTTAATAGCCTCAATATCTCCTGTATCTGCAACTACTACAGTCATAGATGATAACTGTTCTAAAATTGACTTCATTGAAATTAAATCTTATATATTTTTAACTTAGCTCGTTATTAATTCTAAATCATCCAAAAAAAAGTTTTTTAACCAAATAATAATTTAATTTTAAGGTTTATTGACGATTAAGTCATCCGCATCATTTGATGGTTGAATTTTTTCTAGGACTATTAAACTCTCAATAATTTCCTTTGCGACTGGTACAGCAACTGTAGCACCATAAGCATATGACTTTGATGGTTCATCTATCAGGACAAAAACAAGATACTCTGGCTTATCGATCGGCAATGTAGCCACAAAACTACAAACAACATTCTTCGTATATGTTCCATTAAGAACCTTTTGTGCTGTTCCTGTCTTACCTCCAATTCTATATCTATCAATTTTGGCACCATTATTACCTGAAGCCTCTACAACACTTTCCATCCATTTGAGTATAGTTTTTGAGACATCCTCAGAAAAAAGCTGATTGTCAGAATTATTAAGAAACCTTTTTTCGGAATCAATAATGACATGTGGAATGACATTTTTACCTCCATTTGCTAACGCGGCATGTAATTGAACTAACTTCAATGGAGAGATAGAGAATCCATGACCAAAAGATGCTGTGGCTTGCTGAATTGGTTGCTTAAGAAAAATCTCTCGTTTTTTCAACTGTCCTGGGGTGGACTCGTACAAATCAGTTTCAAGTTTTCTTTCAATACCAATTTTATTCAACCAATCCCAATAAACCGTGGGATTCAATTTTTGCATAATCTTTATCATCCCTACATTACTCGATACTTGCAAAACTGTTGGATAATCAATATATCCATTACCTTTTTTATTCCAATTAGAAATAGACCATCCACCTACTTCAATATTCCCATTATCATTAACGAATCCGTCTTCTCTAATTACTTTTTCTTCAAGAGCTAAAGCAAGATTAATTGGCTTAAAAGTCGATCCAGGCTCAAATAAGTCTTGAGAATACCAACTTTTAAATACTTTTTGATCATATTCCCAAAATTTATTAGGATTATATGAAGGTACTGATGCTAAAGACAATATTTCACCGCTATTTACTTTCATTACAAGAGCTAATCCTCTTTTAGCATCCCATTTCTCAACTTGTTTTGAAATTAATTCATATGAAATTTTCTGTAATCTCGAATCTAAAGTTAAAACTACTTTTTTATCATCATTGATAAAATCATTTGGTCCTGAACTATCAGGCAATGGAATACCATCTGCATCTTTTATCAAAACATTTGACTTGTCAAGGACCGTGATTTTATCATCAAGATGCAGTTCTAATCCAGATGATCCAACTCCCTCGTCATTTACGAAACCAATAATATTTGAAAAAATATTTCCTTGAGGATAAAATCTTTTTGAATGTCTTTTTAAATCAAGTCCACTAATATATAGTTCTCTTACATTTTGAGCTTCTTTCTCACTTAAATTATCAAATAATTTAACTCCATATTTATTCTTTTTAAACTTGTTTAAAATTATTTTCTCTTCGAGATTTAATGTTAAGGATAATTTTCTTACAACTTCATTAATAGTTCTAACTTTATTTACTCCATCCCCTGGGAAATTAAAATATTTTGGATGTGCCCATAATGTATACAGAGGTTTATCAAATGCTATTAATCTATTATTTCTATCAACTATAGATCTTCTCCTCTTAAAAGAATTTATGTGTTTTACTTGAATAGAGAGTGCCTTGTTTTTCAAAAATGAAGAATTAAAAACCTGCAAATTTATTATTCTTCCTAGTAAGCATGTAATTAGTAATAAAGAGGATATATAAGTAAGTTTTAACCGATTCGAGTCTAATGACTTTAGTTGTACAATTCTTTTTTTTCTACTCCCCATTTTTTTTTTCATTTTAATAACCTTTCTGAAATTTACTGTCTTGTAATCCTTTGCGAAGATCATTCAAAATTTCAGTCAAAAAATTAATTTTTATATCTTTATTTGATTTCTCAAAATAAATTAGATCTTTTGAATTAGCTGTTCTAATATGATCCTTAAACTCTATTTGTTGTAAAAAATATTCCTCAGTCTTAGAAATATAATCAATAAGATTATTATTAATATAAATAAATTCTTCCAAATTTGAATGTAATTTAGTCCATTTCTTTTGGCTATTAAATGCAATTAAAGATAATAAAAAAATTAAAAACAATATTGATATATTTAGACAATCAAAAATTTTGTGAAAAATCTCTAAATTTGAAATCATGTATTTTCTTTTTGCGGAGTAATTATTACTATTTTTTAAATTACTTTTACCCAATATTAAATTATTATTAAGTAAATCCACTAATTTTTAATTTGAGAATTAAATTTTATCCTAAATTAAGTAAGCATTTATAAATTTCAGATGCAAGCTTATTTTTAAATTATTTTAAGTTCTTAATAAAAATAGATTGAAGAAAGTCAGACCGTTCCATAATGAGTGCATAACAATAGATGAAAATAATCTTCCTGAAATTAATCTTGTCGCTGCAAGTCCAATACCTAATATAAACAAAGGAGGAAGTTCGCTGAGGCTTAAATGAGCCAAGGCAAACACAAATGAAGATATTAAAATTCCATAAATCCTTCCAAAGTCCCTTGATAAAATTGGTAATAGAACACCTCTAAAAATAATTTCTTCAAAAACTGGAGCTAAAATAGTAGTCGTTAAAAACAGAATAGAAAATGCAATATTGTTATTATTATTTAGAACTATTTCAAGCAAAGGATTGCTTCCTGCTTGATTCTTTATCAATGATTCCATTAATAAGGAAGTTAACAAAACAAAAGGTATCACCATAAACCAACCTTTTAGACCATGTATAAATGATGCAGTAATAGGTTTGATATTAAATTGAAAGTAATCTTGCTTAAAAGTAAATTCTCCGTTTGATATTTTTATTTGTCTATAAATAATAAATAATGGGGGAATTGCCATAAATAAATAACCGAAGAATATTTTTAATGACTGCAGTATCTCTTGAGGAAAATCTTTTGCTATTAATTCAACAATAGTAATCGATATTAAAGGAGAAAAAACCTCACCTAATACTACAAATCCTCCTGAAATAAGTAAAACCATATCTATTAGATTTAAATCTAGAGGCTTGTAGTCTTTCCAGTTTATTTTTTTTTCTTTAAAAGACTTCCATGATAGTTTAAGAACTAAAATAGAGCCAATTAAAATTGATATTATTGGAATTATCCTTATTAAGATTATCTTTAAAAACATCCATTGTGATAATTTATTCGAAATTATTTTTTCATTACTAATATTGTATTTTTCACTTAAGATTTTGTATAAATATAAATCATTTTCAAAAACTTTAATAAAATTTTGTTTGATTTCATAGGATTCTTTTGAGTTATTTAATTCGATAATTTCAGGAAATTTTTTATATTCTTCATTATCTATTTGATTTAATAAATTTTCATTTATTATTTCATCATTTAAGACTAACCAAATTAACTTATTCCTATCAGATAAAGAACTATAAGAAAATCTAGATAGAGATTTTTTCATATCATTTTTCGCTGATTCTGTAATGATTGCTTTTAAATCTTTGGGCACCGATTGAGAAGCTAATTCTGCAATTTCAATTTCTTTTTGACTAATATCAAAAGCCACTGATGGTCTTTCAAGACTATCTTTAAGACCCTGTTGCCAAACAAAAAAGGTTATTATTAAGGAAATTAGCGCTAAAATAATTTTTGTTTTCGAGTTATTTTTAAACATTTATAAATAAGGTTTAATGAAATTTTAAATTTTTATTCGTTTATTTTTCAGTAATCATATCTAATTTAATCATGCCATGAGATGATTATGTTTAGTAATTATTAATCAAAATAATGGTTCTACGTTTAGTACTTGTAAGACATGGCTTGAGTACTTTTAATAAGAAAGGCTTGATTCAGGGTAGAACAGATAAATCTTACTTAACTAAAGAGGGGTTTCTACAAGCAAAGCTTACGGGAGATGCTCTAAATGAAATTACCTTCGATAAGATATATTCTTCCCCATTATTAAGAGCCTCAGAAACGGCTAAAGAGATCGAGAAATGTCTAAACTCTAATCATAATATTGAGTATGATGAAAAACTTTTGGAAGTTGATCTTGATAAATGGTCGGGATTAGCAATTAAAGAAATAAAAACCAAATACAAAGAAAGTTATCAATTATGGAAAAATGATCCTGAAAATTTATGTATTAAAAGAAATGATGATACTATTTATCAGCCTATTCAAGATTTATTTTTACAAGCAAGAGAATTTATTATAAATATTACAAAAAATATTAAAAATAATTCTGATCAGAGCATATTAATTGTTGCTCACAATGCAATACTTAGATGCATAATTCTTGATTTATTGAATAGGCCAAGCAAAGGTTTTAGAAAAATTAAATTAGATAATGCATCAATTTCAATCATAAATATTTATGGTGATAAAAATTTTGATGTTCAAATTGATTGTATCAATCAAACATCACATTTAAATAAGAATATCCCATCAAAAGTTGGAGATTCCAGGATTATTCTTGTGCGGCATGGAGAGACGGATTGGAATAAGGAGGGTCGATTTCAAGGACAAATTGACATCCCTCTTAACTCCACTGGGAGAGAGCAAGCAAATAAAGCAGCCAAATATCTACAAAATATAAATTTCACTAAAGCCTTCTCAAGCAAAATGGAAAGACCATATGAGACTGCTCAAATAATTCTCAAAAATGCAAATGATATATATATTCAAAAAATAAGTGAATTAATTGAAATTAATCATGGACTTTGGGAAGGGAAATTAGAAAAAGAAATAAATTTAACGTGGCCAAAAATGCTAACGGAATGGCACATTAAACCTGAAACTGTAGTAATGCCTGAAGGTGAATCAATCAAAGAAGTTGCTGATAGAGCTAATTTTGCTTGGAAAAAAATTTGCGAATCTCAGGAGATTGATGATACTACTCTTGTAGTTGCTCACGATGCAGTTAATAAAACTCTTATTTGTAATATTCTGGGATTAGATATTTCTGATATTTGGAAGATAAAGCAAGGTAATGGCGGCATAACGATAATTGATATTTTTAAGGATCCTGAAAAAGAAAATATTTTAATTTCATTAAACATAACAACACATCTTGGCCAAATAATTGATTCAACGGCTACAGGAGCTCTCTAAAATGAATCAAAATTATTATTTTAAGAATATTAATATCCTAAAAAATTCTTCTACTGAAGTATTCAAAGATTCTGTAGTAATAATTAATAACGAAATAATCGCTTTCGGCGAGAATGCTTCTAAGATAGCCAAAAAAGAAAATATATCTTCTACTGAATCAAAGAATAAATTATTAGCACCTCTTCTTGTTGATATTCATTCAACTTTAGAGGATCCAATATCTGGTTTTAAAGATGATTTAATTAGATTAAAAAAAAGAGCAAAAAGATCAGGGTATGGAGTAATCGCTTTACTCCCAGATAGCAATTATTGCAGAGATAAGCCAGAAAAAATTCCATCTCAAGTCAATAAAATAAATGATATTCAAATTTTTTTTTGGGGTAGTTTCACTTTTAATGATGAAGGCTTATTTTTATCTCAACATGATGAACTTTTAAAATCAGGCTCTATCGGTTTGTCTAGTAGTTATTTCGATGATTTGTCAATTATGTATAAAGGAATGAAAATAGATTCATGTAATTCATATCCATTATTAATTTCCTCTAAGAAAAATAATAACAATAACAAAGTTTTTGCCTTTGAAGATATTCAAGCATTACAAGCTGGATTTCATACTTATGAACAATTTCAAAATAAAATTGATCTTGATATGCTTATGCACTTACAAGAATTATTTAAAGAAAAAAGAATAATAATAAAAAACATTTTTGATCCTGAATCTTGTCAAAAATTAAAAGAATCGAACAGTTCAATCTCAGCAACTATTAACTGGTGGAACTTGATCGCTGATACAAATAATTTGAAAATTAATGATAT
>CAYNKY010000061.1:0-10635 GCA_964397895.1 uncultured Prochlorococcus sp. | reverse complement strand
AACTGGGGATAAAGGATTTGCAATCCTCTGCCTTACCACTTGGCCATGCCGCCGTTTTAGAATCGATAAAAGCACAGAATGATTTTAACAATAAAAATTCTAATACTCTATTAGTTATTTGTAATGGTCATGGTGAAGATGTGATAGCTTTAGAAATAATAAAAAAATTATTATTAAACAATAATATTAATATTGAAATACTTCCTTTGGTTGGTAACGGAAAAATATTTGATTCAATTCTTTCAGATAGAGTAAAAAAAATTGGAGTTCAGCAGGACTTGCCAACTGGTGGATTTAGTAATCAAAGTTTTATGGGACTTATATTGGATTTAAAGGCAGGTATGATCTCAATACTTTTGAAAAATTTTTTAGAGGTGCGAGCGAAGGCAAATTCTTATAAATTATTAGCGATTGGTGATCTAGTACCTTTATTCTTTGCTTGGAGTTCTAATTGTAATTTTGGCTTTATAGGGACTCCTAAAAGCGATTACACCTGGATTAATGCATCCAGAAGATCATTAGTAAATTATTACCATAAACTAAAGGGTACTGAATGGGAGCCATGGGAAATTTATCTAATGAAATCATCACGCTGCAAGTTTGTATTAATGAGGGATCTAATAACATCAAATAATTTAAAGCAAAAGCAAATTAATTCTTGTTTTTTAGGTAATCCAATGATGGATTTTGTTAAGGATCAAAATATGAAATTAGATACAAATAAAAAAAATAAGCTATTACTTTTAATAGGTAGTAGGTTCCCAGAGGCTATAAATAATCTTAATTCGTTTTTACAATGCTTGGACAATAAACGTTTAACTGAGGATTTAATAATACTTATGCCTTTGAGTATTAATGCTAAGATTAAATCTATAAAAAATAATCTTAAATCTAATAAATTTAGGCAAGATTTGAAAAAAAATTTTTATATTGGGGAAGAATCTATTTGGATGAAAAATAATTTATGTATCGTTTGTGGTAAAAATACATTTCATAATTGGGCTTATTTATCTGATGTAGGATTGGCTAATGCAGGAACTGCCACTGAGCAAATATCAGGGTTAGGTATACCATCTTTATCCCTCCCTGGTAAAGGCCCGCAGTTCACAAGATCATTCGCAATGCGACAACAAAGATTACTTGGGGGGAGTGTTGATGTTTGTTATGATCAAACGGATCTTGTGGATAAATTATTATTGTTATTAGGAAATAAGGAATATAGATTGAATAAAGCTAAGATTGGAATGGAAAGAATGGGCAAGAGTGGAGCAAGTCAGAAAATTGCTGAACATGTAAATTTAAAATTGTTAACTAAATAAAGTAAAATTCTATAAAGATTGAATTTGTTATGTATCCAATTAATGATCGAGAGTATTTAAAGATATGTGCAAGTATTGCTAGTGAAATGAGTATTAGTTTATCTTCAGCGAAAAAAAAAGTAGAAATTCAAATTTCGCAAAATCAGTTAAAAACAATTGAGGAAAAAAGAGCACTTGCTGAAGATATACTCAAAATTTGTAAATCAGAAAATTTAAATGGTACGCACACAGGAAAACTTTTTGATGAACTTATGGAGTCTTTAAATAATGATGATAACTTTTTAGTTGAAGATTAACGAATTAATGATCAAATATATTTGAAAAATGATTAATATCTAATTCAGAATGTATAGAAATAGCTTCAAAACATTTTTTTGCAATTTCATATCTATTCTCTCTTTGTAAAATTATTTTTAGTTTTTTCATCGCATCAATCAAGTAAATAACATCATTTGCAGCATAGTTTATTTGCTTCTCTGTCAATTGATCTTCACTACCCCAATCACTACTTTGTGATGATTTATCTAATTCAACTCCAAGTAATTCATAAATTAAATCTTTTAGGCCATGCTTATTTGTGTATGTTCTAGCTAATTTGCTTGCGATTTTGGTGCAAAATATATTTTGAGTAGTAATATTTAGGTTGCATTTTAAGGCCGCAATATCAAACCTAGCAAAATGAAATACTTTTGTTATGTCTTGACTTTCAAAAAGACTTTGAATCCTTGCAGAATTATTATTATCTTTTTCAATTTTTATACATGATGTAAGTTTTTGTTCATTGCAAATTTGTATTAGACACAATCTATCTCTCCCATGGATGAGTCCCATAGCCTCTGTATCAACCGCTAAATATGAAGATTGTGCATAAATATTAAATATTTCGTCTGTAATATCATTTGCGTAAAAATTTATTTTTGGAGTTAGTAGAGCCTCTTTCATAGTTTTTTATTTTTTATTTTTATTTATCCTAATATTAAAAATAATTGAAAGATTGGGTAACAGAAATTTCTAATTTATTTATAATTATCGTGTTATATTAATTTGAAAAATTTAGCTGAAAAAGAAATTTATATATGAATTATTATTTAAGGTCTACTTTATTTTTAACAATACTTTTAATTATTGGATTATTTTTTTTTCTAAAAGCTTCGAGTAAAGATAGAACTGTAATTATTGAAATTTCATCCTATAAAAAACCATTAGAGGTTTTATCGCAAGTCTGTAATTGGCTTAAATTGAGAGGGTGGAAACAAACAGGAGGGGATTCTGAGAAAAAAATTTTAACTTTTAAAGGTCAAGTTGTTTCTAGTAAATTACTAGCAGCCTTTTTAGCTTTATTGGGTGGATTAGGTTCTTGTTGTTTGGGTTTAGTAATTACACAAATTTTTCCGATTTTATCTTGGTGGCCAATACTATTAGGTCTAATTGGAGGACCATTAACTGCAATTATTTATTCTGAAAGATCTCAAAGAGAAGAAATCTTTGAATTTAGATTGCTTAGTGAAGGTGATATCGAACCCACTCAATTAAGATTAAAAGCTCATCGAGATGAGCTAATTGCCTTTGAGAGTGAATTAAAAGATAAGCTTTTAATTAAAAGTGATGGCTCTTTATTCAAAACACCTGTTTAAGTTAATATCAATCAAAAATATTGTTAGCTTTGCATAATTCCTCTAAATCGTTATCATTCAACCAGTCTTGAGGTTTCGTAAAAATTTCTGTTAAGAAATATTCTCTTGAATTTTCTTTAGCTTTATACCCATATTCCCATTTTGCTAATGGAGGAAGTGACATTAAAATTGATTCAGTTCTTCCATTAGTTTGTAATCCAAAAATTGTACCTCTGTCCCAAACTAAATTAAATTCAACATATCTCCCCCTTCGATATAATTGAAAATCTCTCTCGGCTTCGGAATAAGACTGATTCAGTCTTTTCTTAATAATTGGCTCATATGCTGGTAAGAAGGCGTCCCCACAATTTTGTGCCAGAGAATAGAAATCATCCCAATTTAGATTTAAATTTCCAAGTGATTGCGAAATTTTATTTGCGATTCCATTTTTATTCCTTCCTTTATAAAGATGTCCTGAACCATCTTGATAATCATAAAAAATACCTCCAATACCTCGGGATTCTTTCCTATGCTTGAGGTAAAAATATTCATCACACCAAGGTTTAAAAACCTTGTGCAAACTAGTATTGACCTGGTTACATGCTTTAAGGTGCTCTAAATGAAAATGTTTAGTATCTGTTAAGTATGGATAAAATGGAGTTAGATCGGCCCCTCCTCCAAACCACCATACAGGTCCTGCCTCGAAATATCTGTAATTTAAATGAACAGTTGGAATGAATGGGTTTTTAGGATGCAGCACCATTGAAGTACCAGTTGCAAACCATTCATGTCCCTTTGCCTCAGGTCTTTGTGAAATAATTGATTCTGGAAGTTCCTTCCCATATACCTCTGAGAAATTTACTCCAGCTTGTTCAAAAACTAATCCATCTTTTAAAACTCTCGATTTTCCTCCTCCGCCTTCTTCCCTTAGCCATGATTCTTCTTTGAATTTAGCTCTACTGTCAATTCTCTCTAAACCATGACAGATTTTATTTTGTAAATTTAATAAAAGTTCTTTGGTTTTCGTTCTTGAATCTTTTGGAGGTTTTTTAGTCATCAATCCTGCTTTGTTAATTAGATAAATTTTTGATCAATTAAGACTTTACCTTTATAATTCCCAAAGGGGGTAAATTTTCATTATATGATAGTTCGACATAGTTCTTAACCTTTTAAAGTCGGCTAACTTATAGAAGTATTCAAAATTTTGATGACCACTGCCGAAGAAGCGAGTAATGCCTTATCAAAGATACTTGATGATGGCTCCCAAAAAAATGTAATTGAGTTGAGTTGGATTAAAAATGTAAGGGTTTCTACACCAAGATCAATTATTACACTAGCATTACCAGCATATGCAAATGCACAAAGGGATAGAATAGTTCAAGAAGCTAGAGAGATATTATTGAATTTTTCTGACATTGATGATGTCCAGATTGAATTAGATAATACAGCTGCTAATCAAGGCATTAATAATGAAAATTCACCTCCTCCGCTTCAAAGTATTAAAGGTATTAAAAAAATAATCGCTATTAGCAGTGGAAAGGGCGGAGTAGGTAAAAGTACTATAGCGGTTAATTTGGCGTGTTCATTAGCGAAATTAGGTTCAAAAACTGGTTTGTTAGATGCAGATATATATGGTCCTAATACACCCTCAATGCTGGGAGTTTCAGATGAGAACCCTAAAGTACAAGGTAGCGGCAATGAGCAAAGATTAATTCCTGTAAGTAAATATGGCATTTCATTAGTTTCTATGGGTTTTTTAATTGAAGAGGGACAACCTGTGATTTGGCGAGGTCCTATGTTAAATAGCATCATAAAGCAATTTTTATACCAAGTAGAATGGAACGATTTAGATTATTTAGTAATTGATTTGCCGCCAGGAACTGGCGATGCTCAAATATCATTAGCTCAATCGGTTCCAATAGCATCAGCAATTGTTGTGACTACTCCCCAAAAAGTGTCACTACAGGATGCACGAAGAGGTCTAGCAATGTTTAAGCAGTTAAATGTTCCTTTATTGGGTGTCGTAGAAAATATGTCTATTTTCATTCCTCCTGATCAACCTGATAAAACCTATGAAATATTTGGTAGTGGTGGTGGAAAACTTTTAGCTGATGAAAATAATTTGCCATTATTAGCTCAAATCCCTATTGAGATGCCTGTCGTAACTGAAAGTAATGCAGGTATACCTATCTCTATGAGTAATCCATATGCGAGTAGTTCAAAAAAATTTCAAGAATTAGCTTCTTTAATTCAAGAAAAATTCAAAATTAATGATTGAGGAGTTATTTCTTTTTAAAAAAAAGAAAAAATTTTATACAAGAAGCCCCAAAAGACTTGATATATTATTTTATTCTTTACTCATAATTCCTTTAATTCTTGTATTAATATCTAGTTTGTTAATTTTTAGTATTCAACGAAATTATTTATATAGTGATGCAGCTAATCATTTTATTACAGGTATTTTAGGTGGCGTTATCGCATTGATTATTTCTTATATTCCTCTTGATCGTTTGAAAGTCTATGTATTTCCTTTATATGTATTATCAATATCATCTCTTGTAATGATTTATTTTTTTGGAATATCGATTTATGGAGCGCAAAGATGGTTGAATTTAGGTTTACTTTCTTTTCAACCCTCGGAAATTGCTAAATTAGCAACTCTTTTGGGGCTTGCTATTGTTCTTGAGAGGAGGACTATTGAATCAATTAAAGATTTATTCTTACCTTTCTTAGTCGTCGCTATCCCCTGGGTTTTAATATTCTTTCAACCTGATTTAGGAACATCACTTGTTTTGATTTTCTTGTTTTTTATAATGCTCTATTGGAAACAGATGCCAATTGAGTGGATTTTATTAATAATCTTTTCTTTACCAACTGCAATATTTTCTTTTATTTCAAACTATTTACTTATTTTTTGGTTTCCGTTTTTAGCCTACCTAGCTTATCGATCTTTTTACAAAAGGAGATTCTTTACGTTTGTGGCGATAACTTTTCATTCATTGGTAGCCAAAATAACTCCTTTCCTCTGGAATTCGGGACTTAAAGATTATCAAAAAGATAGATTAATTTTATTTTTAGATCCTGGAAGAGACCCTTTAGGAGGTGGTTACCATTTACTTCAAAGTAAAATAGGTATTGGTTCTGGTGGTCTACTAGGGACAGGTTTATTGAATGGCAAATTAACAAAATTAGAATTTATTCCTGAGCAACATACTGATTTTATTTTTAGCGCTGTCGGAGAAGAGATTGGATTTGTAGGAACTTTTTTAGTGGTATTTTTATTTTTCATTCTCATAATGCAATTAGTAAAAATTTCTAAACAGGCAAGAACTGATTTTGAATCTTTGTTAGTTATTGGTATTGCATCTATTTTATTTTTTCAAATAATAATTAATATATATATGACAATAGGTTTGGGACCTGTGACAGGTATCCCTCTACCATTCATGAGTTATGGGAGAACTGCATTATTAGTGAATTTTATATTCATTGGTTTTGCACTATCTACGACGAAAAGATTAAGGTCATTAAGAAAAAAATGAGTACTGAAATTACAATTAAACTTATTCAAAAAGAATTAATTGATGGGATTTCATTAAATAATTATGTTGATGATGAGACGTCGAGAAGAATGTGGTGGAGCTCTTTAGAACTAATACAAAAGCAGTATTTATCTCAAAATTATCAAGAAGGTGGGATGTGGTTTGCAGCTCCATTACCTGCCTTGAATGAAGCTAAATATTTAAATAATTTCACAGGATGGTTATGGGCTCCAGAAGGCTTTCCATATTTTAATTATGAAGACAAATGTTTACCCTCCGATCAATCCCACATTAGACCCGTCAATGTTGGTTTTACAAAAAATTATAAAATTTTAAACTTAAATTTTAACGATAGTTTTGAACCTTTTTTAATGGTTATTACTCCAAAGTTTCAGTGTATTTTGACTATCTATGGGGCAAAAGATAAAAAAAATTTAATTGTTCGTGGAGATGAAAGCACTTTAAAAAAAGTTATTGAATTAGTGGATAAAAAATTAAGTCAAGATGATGCCGAAGAATCTAAAAAATTCCAAAATAATTTAAAAAATTTTGGAAAATTAAGTATTAATCATGAATTTGCCTCAAACTTTTGGCCGTCTTTATCTATGAAATTTGCAAAAATGGTTTCCAATAGTAATAATATTCAAGTTTCTTTTAATGCTCAAAGCGACAAGTCATTAAAAATAACGGAAGCAAAACTTTTGGAAGCAATATCTCATGAAGTGAGGACTCCACTAGCAACAATTAAAACGTTGATAAGTTCTACTTTAAAAAAATATGAGATGGACGAAAAAATAAAGAATCGTTTGATTCAAATCGATAATGAATGTACCGAGCAAATAGATAGATTTGGGTTAATTTTTAATGCAGCAGAATTAGTTAGAAGTGATTCTTCTCCACCTCAACAACTAACAAGTATTAACTTGGGTGAGATTCTACAAAAATTATCTCCTTCTTGGATAAAGCAACTTAGTCGAAGAGGAATATCATTAGAGATTGATATCCCAAGTGAATTACCAGAGGTTTTGAGTAATTCTGAAAAATTAGAATTAATGCTTGGAGGATTAATTGACAAAAACACTCGAGGTCTTCAACAGGGCAGTATTTTAACTCTGGAATTAAGACCTGCTGGTCAGAAATTAAGGTTGCAGTTAATTGTGCGAAAAAAAGATAGTTACAGGAATCATGAAAATACTAAGGATGATGGTTCTGATATTGGGCCAGTCCTTAATTGGAATCCACAGACAGGAAGCTTACAAATAAGTCAATCGGCTACCCAAAAATTATTGGCTAGCCTTGGAGGTTATGTTACAAGGAGAAAGAATTCTGGTTTAACAGTATTTTTTCCTATTTCAGAAATAAACCAATAGTAAATTACTTTTTAATTTATTAATTAATGTAGAAACTTTGATATGTGACTTTTTAAATGTAAAATTTAAGTGTTAGCTTCTTAGTTATAATTAAAAAAATTTGGATGTAGATTATGAGTAAAACTTTAATTGGACAATTTCCAAAACACATAGGAAGCACAGGAGGGCTTTTAAATTCTGCAGAGACTGAAGAGAAATATGCAATTTGTTGGAATAGTTCAAAAGAGCAACCTTTTGAATTGCCTACTGGAGGAGCAGCAATTATGAATGAAGGAGATAATCTAATGTATTTCGCAAGAAAGGAGCAATGCTTGGCTCTTGGGACTCAATTAAGAGGTTTTAAACCAAGAATTGAAAATTTTAAGATTTATCGAATATTCCCTGGTGGTGATATTGAATTTTTACATCCTAAAGATGGGGTCTTCCCAGAAAAGGTCAATGAAGGTAGAGAACAAGTTGGGCATAATCCTAGAAGAATTGGTGAAAATCCTAATCCATCTGGATTAAAATTCACCACAAAAAAGACTTATGATTAAATTTTAATCCCTCAAAACAACGAAATGTTATTAATAATTCTGAATTAATTTATTTATATGATTAGCTCAAATAAACAAACTTTTTTTCAGGCTTATAAGGAAGGTAAAAATTTTATACCTATTTATAAATCATGGCCAGCAGATCTTGAGACTCCTCTAACAACTTGGCTAAAATTATCAAAGAATAACTCACGAGGTGTTTTCCTTGAGTCTGTAGAAGGTGGCGAAAATATTGGGCGCTGGAGCATAGTAGCCAATAATCCATTGTGGGAAGCAGTTTGTTTCGGGGATGAGACTAGTAGAACCTTTAGGGATGGTAAAAAAGAGACTAGAAAAGGAGATGTATTTGAGTCTCTTAGAAGCTGGACAAATGAATACTGCTCTTGCGGTCTTGAAGAATTTCCTTTCGTAGGGCAATTATATGGCTCTTGGGGTTACGAATTAATAAATTTTATCGAACCTTCAGTACCCATTCATAAAATCAATAAGAATAAAATTCCTCATGGATCATGGATGTTTTTTGATCAAATTATTATATTTGATCAGCTCAAAAGATGTATTACAGCTCTTGTATATGTAGATTTCACTCAGAAGACAGAGCAGTCTGTTGAAGATATTTATGAACATTCATTAAACAAAATTAAATCAATTAAAGATTCAATGAATGTCCCTTTAGAAAAAGTAGATATTCTCAAGTGGCAGCAAAAGCAAGATCTAAATCTAGAAATTTCTAGTAATTTTCCAAAAGATGATTTTATGGAAGTAGTCTCTCAAGCAAAAGAATTTATTAAAAAGGGTGATATTTTTCAAATAGTTATTAGTCAAAGATTTAAAACGCAAGTAACAAGCAAACCGTTTGATTTATATAGAAGTTTAAGAATGATAAATCCCTCTCCCTATATGGCATTTTTTGATTTCGGATCATGGTTTCTAATTGGTTCAAGTCCTGAAGTAATGGTAAAAGCCGAAAAGACAAAAAAAAATCAAATTGTTGCAAGGTTACGACCTATTGCTGGTACTAGACCAAGAGGTAATGATGATATTGAGGATTCAATTTTCGAGAAGGATTTATTAGATGATCCAAAAGAGATTTCAGAACACGTGATGCTGGTAGATTTAGGGAGAAATGATCTAGGGAAGGTTTGTGAAATTGGTAGTGTTAAAGTTAAAGACCTAATGCAAATTGAAAAATATTCTCATGTTATGCATATAGTTAGTGAAGTTCAAGGGATCCTGAAAAATGATAAAGATGTATGGGATTTACTTAAGGCCTCATTCCCTGCTGGTACAGTTACGGGAGCTCCAAAAATACGAGCCATGCAACTAATTAAAGATTTTGAAAAGGAAGCCAGAGGGCCTTATGCGGGTATTTATGGCTCAGTAGATATAAATGGAGCTTTAAATACAGCAATAACAATAAGAACTATGATAGCAGTGCCAAATGAGAATGGAATGCTTGATGTGTTTATTCAAGCAGGTGCAGGTATCGTAGCCGATTCATCTCCCATAAATGAATATAATGAAACAGTTAATAAAGCAAAAGGCATATTAATGGCAATATCCTCTTTAGAGTAATTGAATGCACATATATAATTTATATAAAGGTTTTGAAGTTGAACTTTTTACTGGGAACTATAATTCTCATGTAGGTGTTTCGAGTCTAATAGAGGAATCATTTCCAGATTTTGTGAAAGAGCCTGATAATAGAAATATTGAATACATAACTCCGCCAAGTCAGAATTATGAGATTTTATATAAATCTCTTCTAGAACCAAGAAAGAATTTGCGTTACTGGTTAAAAGAAAAAGACTTAACCATTATTCCATCATCTACTCTTTGTTTTAAGCATGATCCACAATTTCAAAGATCTGACCTTACTAATAATTATCATACTTTTATTGAATCCTCCTATGGCTTATCAATAGCCACATCAAGTGTCCATATTAATTTAGGGATTGAAGATTTAGAAAAACTTTTTGCAGCGATCCGTCTTGTCAGATGTGAAGCCTCTTTATATTTGTCTTTGAGTGCAAGTTCACCTTTTCTGAATGGTAAATTTACGGGTAATCATTCACAAAGATGGATTCAATTTCCAAAAACACCATCTGAAGTACCTCTTTTTGAGAATCATAATCATTATATTAATTGGATAAATGAAAATATTAAAAATGGAAATATGCAAAATATTAGACATTTTTGGTCATCCGTAAGACCTAATGGACCTGAGCGACCTTATGGCATTGATCGTCTAGAAT
>CAYNKY010000060.1:8594-10748 GCA_964397895.1 uncultured Prochlorococcus sp. | reverse complement strand
CTGATATTAAAGTAAGTCCTCAAAAATTAGATTCAGAAGATATGGATCAATTATTAATGGAATTGCTCGGCGAGGAAAAACTAAAAGAATATAATCGCACTGGGGATTTAGACAGTTCTATAGGATTAGAAGGATTATCAAGATTAAGAATTAATGCTTACATAGCAAATGAAAAAAGATGCCTAACACTTAGACTTCTTCCAGATAATCTTCCAAAATGGGAAGACTTAGGTTTACCAGATGCTTTCATAAATTTGTCAAAACTTCATAGAGGTCTAGTTTTATGTACTGGTCCAACAGGATCGGGAAAATCAACAACTTTAGCTGCATTTATAAATTGCATGTTAGAGACCCAAAATAGGCATATTCTTACGATTGAGGATCCTATAGAGTTTATTTTTAAACATACTGAGAATTCAATAATTCATCAAAGAGAAGTTAAAAGAGATACAAATTCTTTCTCTATTGCCTTAAAAGCAGCTCTTAGAGAAGATCCAGATGTAATTTATATTGGAGAGATGAGAGATCTAGAAACTATTCAATTAGCAATAACAGCTGCAGAAACAGGCCATCTTGTACTGGGAACTTTACACACTTCATCAGCAGCAAAAACAGTTGAGAGAATTGTTGATGTATTTCCTGCTGATCAGCAAGATCAAGCGAGATTACAAGTTTCAACATCATTAGCTGGAATTATGTCTCAAACATTATGTAAGAACACAAAAGGTAAAAGATCACTTGCCTATGAGCTAATGGTTAACACACCTGCAATAGGTAATTTGATCAGAGAAAAAAAAGTTAGCGAAATTTATTCTCAGATACAAATGGGGAGCCAACATGGAATGAGTACATTAGAACAATGTTTAAATAATCTATATTTAGAGGGGCTAATTACGCAAGAAGAGGCATTAGGAAAAGCCTCAAATCCAAAAGCAATTAAAATTTGATAATGGCTCAATATGGTAACTTCAATTTAAATAAAAAAAAGGTAACTAGAAATCCCCCTTTAATCGTTTTTGGTGTCGCATTCGGCGAAGTATCACACTTAGATTTTGAACCTAATACAAAGTTAAAAGTTCCTCAATCAGATTTGCTCGTCTTCTTTAGACAAATGTCTGTAATGTTAAAAAGTGGGGTTCCTCTGTCACAAGCGCTGGAATTATTAGCTGAAAATATGACAAATAAGGAGTTTGGAGCAAATATTTTCGATGTATCAAAAAGACTTGGGGGTGGAGAAGAGTTATCAGCAAGTTTAAATAATTACCCTAGAATATTCTCACCAATAATGATAGGACTTATTGAGGCTGGAGAAGCTGGGGGAATATTATCTCAAGTATTGGAGAGATTAGCTTCATTGATTGAGGCCCAAAGTAAAATAAAAGGTCAGATAACAGGAGCATTAATATATCCAATAGCAATTCTTGTATTGGCAGTGACTATAAGTCTCGCTCTTTTAATTTTTATAGTGCCTACATTTGATGACATGTTTAAAAGTATGGGGGCTGAATTACCTGCTTTGACATCAACTATGCTGACATTATCGAGAATAGTGACCTCCTTAGGTTTTTTAATAGGAGCCCCACTCACATTATTTATCTGTTTTTATCTTTTTAATATTAGTTACTCAACTAAATCAGGCAGATATTTTTTCGATAATTTAATACTAAAAATTCCACTATTTGGAGACTTAATTTTAAAATCTGAGCTTGCCTCAATGTCTGATACACTTAGCACTCTAATTAACTCAGGTATTTCAATAATTGAGGCTATAGAAAGGTGCATAAATGCCTCAAATAACGAGATTATAAGAATAGCTTTAAAAAGGTCAATATCTTTAGTAACACAAGGACAAGAGTTAAGTGTCTCATTAGAAACATCTAAAGTGATCCCAAGATTACTTGTTTCTATGATCAAGATTGGAGAAGAAACTGGAGCTCTTTCGTTTATGTTAGAAAATTTAGCAAATTTTTATAAAAGAGAAGTTGAAGAAGCCGTTACAGTTCTAACAAAAGCAATGGAACCCGCAGTAATATTTGTTGTTGCTGGAATTGTAGGAACAATAGTTATCTCGCTTTATTTACCAATGTTTAGTCTGATAAATGAAATGGGTTAATCATTTTTCAAAAATGATGAATCCATCTTAAAGGATTTATT
>CAYNKY010000060.1:0-8494 GCA_964397895.1 uncultured Prochlorococcus sp. | reverse complement strand
TAATTCTTTTTTATTTGCTTCTACTTTTTTAGCTTTATCGTCTATCTTTTCTTTTTCTTGCTCAAATTTATTTAGTAAATTTTTTTTATCTTCTGAATTTATATTATCTTTAAGTGAATAACTTTTAAAAATAAATTCTCTATTAATGAATTTATCATCTAATTCATTATCCTTAATTAGAGTTAAACCTAAACCAATAAGCCTGGACATTGAAAATTGATTTACTTCATCAGGATTATATGAAAATTCCTTTAAAAAATAATTACTTACAGGAGATATAACAGCTACATCCATTTTTAGACTTTTACCTAAAATCTCAACAAGATTTTTATGTTGACTGTTCCTTCCTGATAAAAATATTCTCCCATCTTTGCTTATATTATTTTGATTTAAGAAATTTGTAAATGTTTGACTTATCTCTCTCAATAAGACTTTTAGATCTAGTTTTGATAACTCATGATAAGTTTCCGCTTTACCCTTATCTCGAGATTTATCCTTTGATTTAGAATTAGCATCATTCTTTTTTTTCAAATCTTCAATTGATGGATATTTTCTTATCGAGGCTAATCTCTTAATTAGTAATGGACCAGAATTATCAAAAATCACAAATTGAGTAAATTCATCTAATAAATCAACTGAAAGTAATAATTCATCCTCATTTAAATTATCTATTTCTCTTTTTAATAAATTAGCGATACACATATGACTCATTTGAATAGAACATATTTCAAGATTTGCATTATTTATTGAATTTAGTATCAGATCTATATTTTTTTTTGGTATGGATGTAAGGAAATATTTATTAAAAGTTTTATTTTTTATCTCGTTTTTTGGTAGCTGCGTCAATTTAATATCAAAATCTGAATTATCTAATGAAATTGGTATTTGAATACCAGAATTTGGAGTATCAAGCAAGTTAATCGCATCATTTTCATTTATTTCTTCAGGAATCTCAATTAATCTTGTGTAACATGCATCAGAAGGCAGTGATATTGCAATCCTATTAGTATTAATTTTATTTTCGTTCAAGATTTGATTTAAGAAAAGTCCAAAATTTACTGGATCAGAAGGCAGAGAATTTTCCAATGCTTCTTTAGGTAGTTTTTGACTGAATATTTTTTTTATATACAATTTGTTATTCTGGGATTTAGCAAGTCCAATATTTATAAACTCATTTCCTATCTCAAGAAGAATAATCTTACTACTAATTTTCTTAAAAACATTTGAAAATATCTCTTTAATATCTTCAATTTGATATTCACTGATTTTTTTCTTTTTTAAATTAGTTGAGTTCATAATTTGCAAAAAGGTTTTGGCCTACAAAAGATCCTCCTGACTGGGGTAGCATTAATAGAAATACCATTCTCTGGTTTAGAGTAGAGGATATATATACCAGGTTTACCATTTCCATTAATTAACTCTGGATAATTACTTTCAGAGAGAGAAGTAGGGGTGATACATATTTTATATGATCTTGGGATTGCTTTAGTATCCATCGAAGGGATATTCCATTCTGATGAGGGTAAAGAGGTACATTTTAAGCTTAAAATAAAATCTCTATCAATTCCTGGCTCAGTAAGAATTTCTATAATTGAATCAAAAGCTGTATTTATTTTTGAGTGATGATTAAGTACATCACTAATTTGTTTATCCGACGCAATATTTTCTTCTTTAGCCCCATCATTAAGAGGCTGAAAAAACCTTGCGGTAAATTGAGTTACCATTACTGTTATCCCAGTAAATGCAGTTAGCATTAATACTGCAAGGATTAACTCTGGTAAAGTCATGCCTTTATTCTTTAAAATTTCGTAATTAATGCTCATTTATTATAATTAATTAATTCGATATCATCATTTATCCTTTCAATATCTCTTGAGCTAAAACCTGCATCTGTAAGAATATTCTTTTCCTGAATTGTAAGAGGATATTTACCAACTTTCATTAAAGCATTATCAGTTACTTTTATAGCAATAAGCATTGCAACGGTAACTCCAGACATTATTACAGCTCCAATTAATGCAGAAATCATTTATTTACTTCATAAGTGCAGAAAGAATTATTTTTTAAATAACATGAAAATAAATTGTACTTAGCAAATTCATTTTTATTAATTATGACTCTGTGTTTTAATTCTGTATTTACCAAAACACAGCTATTATCAAATAATGAATTTGTTGAAGGGGTCTGATTACCAGTAGATAAAAATATCTCTCCATCTTCATAAAAAGTATCATTAATATTAGATTTTACATTTGCGCAAACTTCTGAGATTGGACCAGAATAATTATTTAAAATTTCCATTATTCTTCTATCATAACTCGGTAGGGAGGTTTGGTAATAATCATTTTGCTTAAAAGTGCTCAAAAACATCAGATTATTGACATTATTGCCTATCTGCAGCATAGCCGAAATACCTGAAATCATTGCAACTCCTAAACCTACATATAAAAAAACCATATTAAATAAGTTACTAATCCATTAAAGATAATAAATTAAATTTTCCCATAAAAAGTCATCCTTAGTTTTACGTTTAAGTTATTGTTATCAAATTCAGTAAAATTTTCATTTTCTTTTATATCAATATCTTCTATTAATATTACATTTTCTTGAAATTCAAGTTCCCTAAGAAATGAAAGAAGGTTAATAAAATTTGTTTTAAAGGTAAAATCAATTAAGTATTTTTTTAAACCTTGTACTAATAATGGATCCATAATTATATTTGAATTATCATTTTTTATATTGTTTGAATTATTTAAACTATTATTGGAAATAATTAGTTTATTAGGCACAATTGATAAAAATTCAATCTCATTTTTCACGGCAATATCTCCTAAATTATCCAGCAATGTATCTAAATTTGATGTCCCACTAATTAATTCAATTATTCTCGATTTTTCATTATTTAAAACATCAAACTGTTGATTTATTTTTTTATACCTTTTTTTTAAATCTTTCAGTGCATCCTTCTTTCTTATAGATTCGTTTAATTGCAAATTAACAATATTAGATTTAATAGACTTTGGTATTACAAAAAAAATAATAATTAATATTGCTATAAATGAAGATATTATTACAGGCAAAAATGAAGCAGCTTTTTCTGGAGTTATTAAATTTTTTCTCTTATTCATTGAATTAACCATACTATGAATCTAAGTCATTAATCTTATTTATATTTTTTAAGAGATTTAATCTATTTAATAATCCATAAGAACCTAGTTTAGTTAAATATTTTTCATTGATATCACGATATCGCGTCGAAACTTTTGAAAATATCTCGACGAGATAAGTATTTTCTTTTAAATTATTTTCAGAAAAGTCAATTTTTTTTACATCAATATAATTAAATTTTACTAGTTCAGATTCATCTAGACTTATTAAAAAAGAGTTCAGAATTTTCAAATATTCATTTTTATATATCTTAGCTTTCAAAAACAATGTATCCCCTTTGGTCGTTAAATCTAAAATTTGTATATCTTCTGGAATAATTAAGGCTATTTCCTGTAATAAAGCTGAGCTTGAATTGATATTAAAAATTGAATTTTTAAGTTCATTATTAAAATTAGAAATATTATTAAGTGCTTGTTGTTCTTGGCTAAGTTTCTTTTCAATTAAATCATATTCATCACTAAATATCTTAATTTTTTCTTTCTTATCCTCTAAAAATTTGGTTCTAAAAATAAAAGGCATTCCAATAATAAAAGAGCTTATTATTATTATCAGACCTTGAAAAATTCCTTTTTTAATATATTTTTTATTATCAATAAAATAAGGATCTACTAAATAATTAGTTTTTCTTCTCCTTCGAAGTATATCAATATTTTTGAAATTTCTTTTAACCATTTTGAATTAATAACAATAACTAAAATTATTCATCTTTAAGTATTCTTGGAGTAACTAAAATAATTAATTCACTTTTCCTTTTTGACCTTGAATTACTCCTAAATAAAGAGCCTAGAATAGGTATATCTCCCAATATGGGCACTTTCGTAGTTGTTACATTGTCTGAATCTTGAAGAACTCCAGTCAAGATAAGTGTATCTTGATTTTTGACTCTAATAGAACCTGTATCTAATTTCCTTACACTTAAAGTATTTTGTATTCCACATCCAGCTATTTCGACTGATTTTGTAACCGAAGAGATTGCGGGACTCAATGCAAAAGTTATGTACCCATTATCATCAATCTTATCAACTTTTGCACCAAATGTTATTCCAGCAGTACCTTCACTAGCTGTACATGTCACAACACCTTCATTAGCAGTTTGAGTAAATCCAGTAACTACGGTCTCTCCTACTTTTATGAATCCTTCATTTTTATAGGGTCTACCTATAGTTGCTGCACTTAATGAATCATCTACTGAAGCTGCACCAGATGATAAAACATTCGGATTTTCGCCAAGTATTAAAGTTGGGGACGCAAGGATCTTTGCATTTTCATTACTTATTTTGGCTTCTAGCCAATTAATAAATTTCCCCTGCGCAATACCATTAGTTATTATATTTGGTACGTTTGCCGTACTTGGTGGGTTCCCAGGGTCAAGATTTCCTGTCCTTAAACCAAGGCCACTATTATTAATAATTCTTGTATCACCTGTTCTTAATTCAAAAACATTATTTTTTATATCAGATTTATTTAATGAGACATCAATAATTTTTATAGTTAAAGCTACTTGTCTATGTCTAACATCTAGAGCTTTAATATATTTTTCAGCAGTTTTTATAATATCTTTTGATCCTATTAAAGTGATAGTTTGTAACCGCAAATCCGCTGTTCCAATCAAGCCAAATAAAGGCCCCCCCTCTATTCCGTATGGATTTACAACTTTATCATCAAATTCCTTTTTATTAACTAAACTATCGCCAATCTCTTGGCCTTCAATTGAACCACTCACTACAAGCACCTTAGATATTTGAGCTCCCAATGTTGAAAGATAATCAGCTACCGATGCAGCATTAACTTGATTAAGCCTATATGTTTTAGAAACCTTTGGTTGCAAACTTTTATTTAAAATATTTTTACCTATAAAAATAATATTATTCTCAACAACTGCCTGCAAATTTGCTGAAAGCAAAATACTATTAAATACATCCGAAATATTCTCATTATCAAAGGAAGCAGAAATTTTTGGCTTACTTAAAGATTGTTGATTTTTCTCTTCATTTTCCTCAATTATAACTATCCCATAATTGCCCAATTTTGCTATTAATTTAAGAGTTTCTAAAGAGTCAGCTTTCTCCAGTTTCAAAGTTATTGTTGGTCCATTCAATTTTACATACCCTCTTGATGGAACTTTAAATTCATTTGTAGAGATTGTACTTTTAGAAGGCAAAGGTAAAATATTTTTAACTTTTTCTTCTAGATAAATTTCCTGAGAAGGCAACTTATCCAATTTTGATTTATCAGTCAAT
Organism: uncultured Prochlorococcus sp.; assembly: GCA_964397895.1. Taxonomy (GTDB): domain Bacteria; phylum Cyanobacteriota; class Cyanobacteriia; order PCC-6307; family Cyanobiaceae; genus Prochlorococcus_A. The sequence continues at coordinate 3,086 of CAYNKY010000060.1, read as the reverse complement.
TTTTCTTCTTTAGCTTTAAGATATTTATTTTTAAGATCTTTATGAGTAGCTTGATTCTCTAGCATCTTTAAATTAGTAATATTTTTGAGATCTAAAGGATCATTAATATTTTTTTCTTTAGAAGGAATATACTTATTTTTAAGAGTTTTATGAATAGATTGATTATCTGAGATTTCTAAATTCACTTCTTTTTTAGAATCCAGAACTTTATTTCTATAAGCTTTCCCATCATTTCTATTTTTAAAATTATTTTCAACTAAAAGTTTATTTATTAATAAAATTTCCTCTGTTGGTTGTTTAAAAAAAATATTACTTTCATTCTTATATTTTTCTAAAAGCCATGCAGCATATTCTTTATTATAGTTTTCTTGAAGTTTATTTTTTTTTGATTGACCTATAATTATTTCTCTATTATTAAAAGTATATCCATTAAGTAGGAATTGATTAAAAATCAATAAAATAAATAATAATATATTTGTTTTTTTTATGTTAGAAAAATTACTCATAAAATTTTAACGTTTGCTTCTTAATCTTTAAAAGTCGATTCATTTTTAATTTTATAATTATATTTTGTTATTGTCATATCATTTAATTTCGATTTATATAATTCACGTATAAAATCTGAATTACTAATTATAGATAAATCAGGATAAAAAGTTTTTTCAGGTTCAAAAGAAGAATAACCAAAAAATGTTTTCAATTGGTTCTCTGTAGTATCGTATTCACTAAATGGTATATAATTTTTGAAATCAATTTCTTCAAATTGATAATCTTTTTGATTTTTTTGAATAGAGTGCGACTTATTCTCCAGACCCAATACTGTAAGATTATTCAACATATAGAAAGTAATAAATATAGAAAGATAACTTAAATTTTTTATGTTAGAAAATTCTTTTAATATTCTCATGACCTAATAATTAATTAAAAATAATTAAATTTACTTTAATTGTAGATCTTAGGGTTAATAATACTCAGTAATTACTCTTATGTTTCTAATAATTGTTTACAAATACCTGATAAATTTTAGAAAATATAAAATACATATAATATAATTTTATTTTATAAAACAATCATAAGGGAATAAATATATGATTTTAAAATATAAGCTAAATCTTCCTCAAAAAAGTATTTTCGGTTTCAAAGTTTTATCATCATACCACTCCTCGATATCATGCTATTTTTTATTATTGATGGGAGTAATATTAAATCCATTTTTTGGAATAAGCAATATTCAAATAATAGCAGGAGCTTTATTTAACATTCTTTTAAACTTAAGTATATTGATATTGATTATTAATCTTCTTATAAAGAGACAACAGATAAAAATAACCAATTTTATTTTCTTTAATTTAATATTATTTATTTACTTTCCTTTATCAATTTACATTCTTTCAAAAAATATAAAGTTTATTTTATTACTTTTAATATGAAAGAATTAATTATTTATGAGTATTTGCTTTTTATCAATTAAAAATAAATTAGATACTTTTTATCAAAGGTTCGTTTAATACGAAATTATAAACATATACTTAGATAGTTTCCTATAGCTTTATAAGGTTTTTATTTGGACTTATTTGAATCATATAGATAGAATTCTTATGCTGTAAATTGAAGCACTTTATATTTCAATAGTCCATAATATATTGAGACATAAATAATCAAGTGCTAAAAAAATTTATTAAACTTAGCTTACTATTCTCTATATTTCCTTTTGCTAATAGCAGTTTCATACCAGTTCAAACAGCTGACTGCGAAGAACACCTTTCAAGGCCAGGAGCTAATAAAGCTAAAGAAATGGCTAGACAAAGAAAAACTAAAAGAAATCTAGAAATGCAAAAAAGGCTAAATCAAAACTAGTTAGCTTGGAAAAAATTAAGAAATAGAGCTAGTGCTTTGGGAGTACTAGGTAGAAGTTTGTATCACCCCTCTTATCAAGTTTATTTCCTAGGGAATTAATATTTACTTAATTCATGTATAGTCAGAAATAAAAATAAGGACATTACTTAACTTCTCTTAGTACATAATCAAAAATAGAAAATAGCATACATTAGATTTTCATATTCCATAATTAACGTACTTATGTCTGATAATTATTTAGAATCATTCTATAAAATACCAAGATTAGAAGTTATACTTAGAAAATTTTTAAAATAGGTGTTATAAGAAATTTTTGTTTTCAATAAGTCACTATAATTCCTTTATACATACTTAATGATTTTCTAATACAATCAATAAACGAATATTTTCTTACTTAAGAGTCATCATTGCTATTATAATTTAATCAAATTATTGACTAAAACAAAAAAGAAAATACTTATTAAATTATCGTAAGTAAGTTAAATTTTATATTAAATTTAAGGGATCTGCCGTCCAGCTTAAGGAGCCCGCATCCAATCCCTATTACTAAATTAATACTAATCACAATAGTGTCAAAATAAAAAAATATACTTGATTTTTAGTAGTTATCTCCAATCCATTAGTTATAGCTTTTTAATATATTTGACATCATTTATTGGTTATCAGAAATTTAAATTACATGAGTAAATCTTCTATTTTTAACGAAAAGGATTCTGCTAGCACTACTAGCAACTTTTAATCTTCCTAATGCAACAAGTACTGCAATATCTTTTAATTTCAAAAAAGATATTCAAAGAAAAGAGATTAGAATATGCAAGATTAGAAAAATTAACTAAAAAATTTAGCAAAAAAGATAGGTTTATTTATAGGATTGGAATAAGACTTTTTCTAAATAGCACTAATATTTAATTAACTAATCAATATAGAATAAACAATTTTCTTCTACTTCTAGTGATATTCAACTAAATGATTTAATAATAAAAATAATTCACTACTTTATGATCATTTCTTCATTCTTGCAAAACTATATTTGATTATTATATTTTAACTTTAAATAATTTCTTAATTAAGATTTATTTTATCCTTAAATTTAATTGAAAATAAAATGTAATCAACTTGTTGTAAGCCTTTGATCCATTTTGCTATAGTAATTAGTGACTAAAATTTAATAGTCCCCTGTGGAGGGGTGGTCGAGTGGTTTAAGGCTCTAGTCTTGAAAACTAGCGTAT
>CAYNKY010000059.1:0-10809 GCA_964397895.1 uncultured Prochlorococcus sp. | reverse complement strand
TTTTCAAGACTAGAGCCTTAAACCACTCGACCACCCCTCCAGGCGAAAAATATTATATTTTATACTTTTGAATTATATCAAAAGATGGTTCGATTTTTTACAACTCATCTGGAACTGCGCGTCAAGTTATCTTCCAAGTAACTGATATTAAATAGGATGGAAATTAGCTTTCAAAGACTAAAAGCCTAAATCATTCGAACATACCATTCTTTTGCTAAAGATAAAAGTTTTACATTTAAAATTTATTCTTACTAATTTTGATTTCTTAACCTAATATTGGGTCTTTCAAATTTTGGATCAGTATGTGAGTGGTCAACAAAATGAGAAGGTAAAGAATGGGCTTCTAAGTTCGTTAGGTTCGAAAAATTTAAGATTAGAAAGAAATTTAATATTAAAATCTTTTTCATGTTGACTAATAAAATGTAAGAATTAAAAATAATTGGAATTTTCTTTGATTAAATTTTATAATAAAAGCATTATTAATAAAGTAATTCAAATAATTTTGTCTTTATAAATGGGGAATTTAATAAATAATTATCTTAATAAAGTCACTTTAATTGCTAATACTGCACTTGCATTTATAATATTATTTGGTTTTAATTCTTTTTTATATATAAATACTCAAAAGTCTCTGCTAGGTATTCTTGCTAAAAAAGAAGGGATAAGAGCAATAGAAATATCTGCCGACATTGATCAAATTTCTTTTAATAATAAAATTGAAAAAAAAATATTTGCTTGTAAAGATATTCAATCTGATTATTGCGAGGATCTTCTAGAGACATTAATTCAATTAAAAAATAGAATTTACGACTATAAAATGATTCTTATTAATGTTTTCGATTTAGGAAGAAATTCTCAGGAAATAAGAAATTTTATAGATTATGAAAATTCTACTGATTCCGTAATAGAAGGATTTTTTGGGCTATCTCCTAAAAATGCTAGGCAGAGAGGGATAAAAAATTTGAAAGACTATAAAGATGAAATAATTAAATTTAATCTTTTTAATAAGAATCTATCTACAAAAGATAAAACTATTAATAAACTAGATTCAATCACAAATAGCGTTTTTAAAGACTTAAACAAAATTGTATCTAACTATAAATTAGATGAATTAAGAGTAGAAAAGTTATTTGAAAGAATCAAAATTTATCTTTTTATTCTGATTACCTTGGAAATTATTTTATTTCTATTAATCTATAGAGTTATCAAAATAAAAAAATTCAAGCATGATTTTACTAATTTAAATAAGAATAATTGATGAAATTAAAATTTGATTCACTAATCATTGCTGTATCTTTGAGCTTAGCTGGTTTACTAATGGGACAAGTACTTCTTTATCGAGAATCAACTAGTGCTTTAATAAGTCATTGCAGAGAACTTAATAAACAAAATATTTCTTTTTTTAATCTACTTGGAGGAAGTTCACTATTACCCAGTAGCGATATCAAAAGTAAAACAAATCAACCTTCCTATTGCTTAACTTATATAAGTAAGGATGCAAAGCAATTGTTAAATGAAATTGATTCTTACAAAACAGATGATTTTTATGAAGAATTAAATTTCGCATCTGAAAAAATAAGAATATATTCTGATAACTATCAAAATCTCCAAAGGAAAAGAATTGAAACTACAAAAAGGTTACTAATTTTTATTATAATTTTGAATATTTTAGGTTTATCAATTATTATGGTCACATTAAAAGTCGACAAAAGACTTTACTAAAGTAGAGAATAAAAAAAATGAAATCAAAAATTAAAAAAATTGGTGCTCTCTTTGCAAGCTTTGCATTTTTTAGTTTAGGTGGCATTAATCCAGTTCATGCAAGTTGTGAAAATGCTCCTGCATCAGGCTCTCAATTCAAAATGACAGGTCCTGATTCGTTTAAACTTAGAACTACTTTTCAAACATTTATTGATACAAAGAACTCAAGAAAATTAAATATGGCTCTTACTCGAGCCGATCGTCAAGCTCAATTTGATCTCGCTGAATTCTTTAAAGGTGTTTTTAATGGAGATCTTGATGTTGATTCTAATGGTGAAGCAGAATGGTTAATTGGAGAAGAAGATATGGTACAAAAAGATATAGCTCAGGGTTTTGAGAAAGCAAAGAGGAAATTTAATACACAAGTCAAAAACTTTGATATACCTGGTACTAGAAAAGTTGGTCAATGTGTTGATCCTGGTAATCAGATTGTTGTTACAAGAGAAATTTCTTCTGAGCAAATCTTTGCTGCAGTTCAGGCAGGAGGGGCATCAAATCAATTAAAAGATAAATCAACTGATGATGTTGCTGGGAACGAAACTATTAATAACCAAGAAATTAAAGGCCCAAGACCATATAAATCACAAGTAAGAGGAGGATATGATGGTTATGCAGATATGGAAGAGTTTTAATTACTCTTCATATGTAGAAAATCCTTTATATTCATTTTGCTCTTGATACTCCTTCTCTGGATTTTCTTTGGGAAGTTCTTCTATGAAAGTAGTTACTGATTTAAGAGCCTCTATTGTATATGATCTAAATGTATCGCTTGAATAAAGTAGGAAACCTATAAGGCCAGCTAAAATAACTTTAAGCATAAGATTTTAACTTTTAATAATGTTATTATAATTGAAAACAATTCAAAGATTAAGTCAATCTTAAATAAAAAACATTGAAAGTATGTAATCCTATAGTAAATACTTTATTAACTTTTCTTTGCTTTGCTTTTGGATCTGTGAGCCCATCTTACAGTGGAATATCTGATATTTTTAAAGATAATCAAATCAATAAAGAATTTCTAGCCCTAGAAAATAATGAAGTCAAGATAAAAATCGTTACGGGTATAGGGAAAACAAAAAAGGAGGCAAAAAAAAACGCTGCAAAAAATGCTCTGTTAGAGTTGTCACCAAGATATATTAAAGAAAGGTATGTTGATCGTTTTAGAGAAGTTTTAATTGATGGAGAATTTGATGAATCAAAAACTATTAATAATATCAGACATAGTAATTATGGATATAATCAAGGAACTTTGGTTTCTTTAGATGTTTTAAATTATTCGTTCAAAAATGGACTATTTACTGTTGATGCGATAGCGAAAGTAATACAAAATTCAAAAGATATAAATGATCCATTATTCAATCCACCCTCATCAAATAGTAAAAACTTAGGATTAAAAAAGGTATTTATAGTAGGAACTGGCGATACTGAAGAGGCTGCTGTAAATAATGCTATGGCTCAAGCTTTAATGGAAGTTATTGCAGATAATATTAATATTAATAAGAATTTTTATTCAAAAGAAAAGCTTAAATACCTCATAACAAAAACTAAGGAGAGGTCTGTATTTTCATCTAAAGAAATAATTGATGATGTAAAAAGTTCTTACACTGAGGGATTTATTGAATCATTTAAAAAACTGAATTTGTATGAAATAGGTGATGGGTTAATTAATGTTGAAGCAGAAATAACAGTGAGAAGAAAAACTTTTTCATCTTATCTTGATGAAATCGATAGTGATCTAAAGGATTATTAATCTTGAGAAAAACAATGTTTTTAAGAATAAAAAAAATAAAAACTCAATTCGCTAAATTTTCTTATTTATTTTGCTTTGTTTTTTTGACTGATTTTTTTCAAATATTGATAAAGCCTGGTATCTTGGTGGGTTCTGAAAATTCTGGAGTTGAAATTGATTTTGGGACCATTTCAGAAACTAATATTGATAACACTAGACAGAAAGGAATGCTTTATGAAAAAGAAGTTCTAGAAAAGGTTAAGGAGGGAAGATCATTAGTTTATAAGATGGGAAAACCAATGTTGGTCAAAAATTTTTTCTTTGAAGATTACTGTCAAAATATTGGTGAGTATTCAATAATTGGAACAGTCCCTTATCCTACTTGGTGCAATAGAAATAAAGGCCCGTTTAGTATAGTTAGAAATCCATTAAGTGCGATAGTAATTCCAATAACTGCAGAGCTAAAAAAAGGATTTAAATTAAATTTAAATGATACATTGGTAAATGATAAAGAAGCTAATTATATAGGCGTAATAAGAGGCCATCACCATAATCCTAAGAAACTCACAGGTTCAAATTTTAAGTATGATCAAGATATGTTGCTTGGTTTAGTTAATGAATCTCATAAAAGAATGATGATTTGGAATATATCAAATGTTGGAGTATATAGAAACTTTCAAAAAATTAATAATAATACCCGTAATAGTTTCTATGATTTAGGGATTGATTTATTTAACAAAAAAGGTGAGATAATTGGTGGTGTTTCATTTGGGGAGTACAAGAAAAATTGCTCGCATCACAAAAAGTGTCTTTTTAACAAAATACATTTACTAGAGTATAGGAATACAGTTCATACCCCTAAAATTGTTTTTACTGAAAATTGGGGCTTTGTGACTGGCAAAGCTTATCCTATTCATACATTGATTGAAGATCATGGTAGTATGAAAAAAATATTTTTTAGCAGAAATTACTATCTTTTAGTAGATATAAATTTAGATGAGCTTAATCAGCTTGGAAGGGTTAAGCACAGAGTAATTCTAAAAAGATGAAATTATGCTTAATAGAAAGTTTATAGCAGTAATATTTTTATTAATTGTTTTTAATCAAACAACTCATGGAAAGGAAGGCAATTGTCAAAATTATCCTTATAAAGAGGGGCTTTATATTCAAAAAAGTTTAGGTAAATCCTACAAATATATTTATACTAGTTCTAATAGTTTTAATACACTTCAAAGCAAAAAAATTGACTTCATTAAATTAAGAGCAGACTCTTACACAAAGTTTCTTCTTAAGAATTCAATTGAATTAAAAGATAAAGATAAGAAATATAATAAAAATCCTTTTTATAAATTATTGAGTTGCACCAGTATTAAAAATGGAATCTATAAGGTTTCATATGCTCAAATCCAAGAACTTAATCTCTTTCAAAGATTAAGAATTTTTTTCTTTAATAATCATTTAAAGCCTTAATTATGTATTATTGCTTAAAGATTTCTTGTTAAATTCATGCCATATTTTAGTCGCATTATATCCATCTCAATTACTTCATTTTTGTTTTTTTCATTGTTGCCACTTAAATCCGAAAATCAAAATGATATATGTCTTAAATCACCACTATTATCTTCTATATTAAAATCAATTGAAGAATTTGATTTAGCTGAAAATTACGATTTATCCTGTTCACAATATAAAACGATTAGTTTGATTCCAGAAGATTCACTATTTATATCTACAAAAAGATCACGGGGAAAAGATCAAATTTGTCTAACTAATTCTAAAAATACAGGAAAATGTACCCATAAAATTGGTTTTTTTATTGGTGAAGGTAATCCCTCTAATAAATTATGTAGAATGTTTGAAACCGACTGTTCTTTAAAAAATAACCCTCTTGTTTTGACTGAGACTGTGGAGAGACTTTATCTAAAACCCTCTACACTGATAAGATAAAAAAGATGGATTTGGTTCTCTTTAAAAATAATTTAAAATTTATAAAAAATTTATTTTTAATCATAATTATTGGAGGCCAATATTCAAATGTTTTTGCAGGTAACCATAGAGAAATAGATAATAAACCTAGAATTGACCCAAAAGTATTAATTAAACAAACTACCGTTTTAATAGAAAATGATGCATCTGATCCAGGTTCAGGTGTAATTGTAAAAAAGGAAGGAGATCTTTACACTGTTCTAACAGCAGCTCATGTGGTTTGTAATAGAACTAATCAAACGGTAGACACCGAAGAATTTAATTTACGCACTGCCGATGGTTTTTGGCATAGTAATCTCGACGGATCAGATTTACAAGTAATTTGTCCACCTGTTTTGATGAAAACGCAGAGAAAAAGTTTGTATTGTACTCCTGAAATGAGTAGTTCATATCCTTGGCCAATAGATCTTGCAATTTTGAAGTTTAGATCAGAAAAAAAATATATGGTCGCACAAAAACAAAGCTCTATTAGACGATTGGGTAAGGATGTATATGTTGCGGGATACCCTTTTTCTGAGAATGGCAAATTTTTTATACGCGAAAGTGAAGGAACTCTTGATATCCCCCCTTCATCTATAACTGAAACTTGTAAAGGATACGGTTTAAGATATATTGCTCCTACTGAAATTGGTATGAGTGGCGGTGGTGTTTGGTCAAAAAAGGGAAAGTTAGTTGGTATTCATGGTTATCGCGAAGTAAGTAGAAAAGATAATATCGTCATAGGAAGTAGAGGTAGCTATAGCGCTGGTATTCATCTGCCTTATTGGAAACAGATGGTGGATCCATTTAACCCTTCAAAGGGTTTTCCAGAAAATCTTGAAAAAACTAGTGATAAAGAAAATGTTGCCGCACTTATAAGTAAAGCAAGATCATTTATAAATATTGCTAGGATTAGTTCAAGAAATAATAATCCAAATCTTGTATTGGAGGAATCTTCTTTAGTTTTAGAAAGTTTAAAAAAAGCACAGAGTTTAGATTCTAAACAACCTGTAATTCCAGCATTGATTGCCCAAGTTTATATTCGTAAATTTGAGGATGGTTCACGAAAAGAAGAATATTTAATAGAGGCTCTTACCAACATTAATAAAGCAATAAGACTCTATAATCCATTATTTTTGGAAAAAACCCGAAATTATGATGGAAGTTTTGAGAAAATAAGGGCTTACATACATTTCAAATATGGAGAATTTATAAATAATAATAAATCTATACTTTCATATCGAGATGCCATTGAAGATATAGATGTTAGGTTATCTGCAAAACCAGATGATGTAGCATCGTGGAAAGATAAAGCTAAATATCATTTTTATGCCAATGAATTAAGTTTTGCTTATCAATCTCTTATCAAAGCTTCAATATTAGCTCCTAAAGATCCAAGCATTTTAATTGATATGGGAATTGTCTTATACAATAATAAAGATATTAAAAATGCTTGCGAAAGATTTAATAGGGCTAATAATTTGATTGATGAAGGTTTGGCAAAGCAAGGTAATCAGGGAGCTTTTGCAAAGGATTATGAACAGCAAAAGCTTCGTATTAAACCATATAAAGATTATTTAGGTTGTTAAAGTTGAGTTTCTATTAATTTAGATTAAATATAATTTTAGATATTTGTTTAAACAAATTAAGAATTGCTTGACCAAAAGAACCATAATAAGCAACTATTATTTAATAGTTAAATATAAATAATGAATCGTTTATTATTAGCATCAACTTCTGCCTTAATTCTTTGTGGCACCCTGGGAATCGGCGAAGCATTAGCATTTGGACCAAAGCTTCCTGGACTTGGAGGCGGAGGTGGAGGAACAGATGCTATTACTTCAAAGGCTAAAACTAAAACCGTAAATAAAATCCTTAAGGATGTCGGTAAAAGTGCATTTCGAGGAGGAAAAATTATAGCATCAAAACAAAAGTGGGCATGCGATAAGCTAGCAAAAGCACAAGGTATTGTGAAAGTAATCAATAATGCAGATCTTGAAGAAAAAGTTTCTGATTTGCGTGAGACTTTATATTGTGGGTTTACAGATCCAATCCCTGCAGAATTGTTGGCACCTGAAGAAATAAAAGAAGATGAGAATGAGAAATTTGCATCATAAAATTTAATTAACTTAAAAAATTAAAAATTCTTTTTTGATTAATTCTTTACGATAACTTAGAAAAAAGAATTATATTATTTACTTAATATCAATAGCACTCAGCTTTTCTTATTGCATCTGCCCCTCCTCCTATTCTTCCTGTCTTAGGCGCGGTCCACTCTGCAATGTTTGTATTGTTAAATTTCTTAAATGTAGAGTGAAGTTTTTCTTTACAACTAACTACTATCCAACCAAAATTATATTTTGATGAAATATAGGGTGAATTTTTTTTGTACGACTTTTTTTTAAAGTAATAAGCAGCCAAAACAGAGTCAGATGATTTGGTTACATTTGAATTGTATTGAAATTCACTTGAACTATTTTTATAGACATTAATCCATTCCCCTTGGAGATTAAATGATGCTGCATCTAAAGTTGGTTTTTCCATACCCCATAAATATTTTGTTTGTGGAGTATAACCCCAATTTGAGGCGGCACTAGTATTCTTGCAATAAAATTTTGCTATTTCTTCAAAACTAGAACCTTTCGGGATGCTATTCCAAGTTCCTTTTTGAGACATTTGTCCTCTTTTCCTGAGATAGTAATCTTTATTTCTACAATTAAGATCTAAACGAGCCAAAATTACTTTATTTTCTTCTAGAAGTTTCATTTGCAATCTAAAAGAATCTTTATTTAGGTCTTTAAAACTTGATATATTTATCCACTCTGTAATATTTCCATACTGATCTACACCAACAGGATGCCATTTAAAACTTTTGCCACTCGCCAACAACTTTTCTCCAAGATTTAAATTATAAAAAAGTAAAATGCCAAAGATGGGATAGATTTTTTTTAAAAAATTTTTCATTTTTTAATTATTTCTCATTTGTATTATTTTATTATTTCATAGAAAATACAAAATCACTCTTGAAAAATTTCTTTAGAAGAATATATACAAAATATCAAATTCTAATTTTAAAAATCAACTCAAATATTATTAATTTTTTTAGGTAGCCAATTCATAACTGAATAACAGGTTATCCTCTAAACTGAAGATATTACTAAAACTTAAATTAGTTTTCAAGACTAGAGCCTTAAACCACGAGACCACCACTCTAGACAAAATATCATTAAAATTTTAGCTTAAAAAGAAATAGTTTAAATTTCTTTTTTATAGATGACTAAATATAAGTTCATTTTTATATCAAAGCAATTTTTACTTAAAAAAATAAATCTAATGATCAAGACTAAAAACTTAAAATACTAGATCAGTCTTCCAATTATTTTTAACGCGTAAAGGAAATTAAATATATAAGAATTAATTGCTTCTTATAGTCTTGTAAGAAAAGTATTAGCAATCGCTTTATATAAATTACTTTTTTGAGATGATTATTAAATTAAGACGAGGAGATAATATAATAAATTCTCAATTTCAGAAAAAGTTTAATTATCCAATAAATTATATATATTTATAAGTTATGAAAAATAATTTCAAAAATATTCTCAATGAATATATTTAATATAAAAAAGTAGTATTAATACTTTCTAATCTAAAAACTGTTCAGGATTTAATGTTAATTGCTAGTAAATATTATTTATAAAAGTCTTATTTCTTTTTAATCAATAGGTTATCTATCTAAAAAAAGTCTCTTAAAGACTGAGGAAATAATTTTATTTATAATAATAAACTTTTTTACTGAGTATTAAAATACTGCGTTTCGATTAAATAAATTTTGGAATAAAGTATCAACATTAATTAAAAAATTTTTCTAAAATTGAATTTACTAATAAAGCTATATGAGTAATTCAGGTTTTGACAAAAAAGGTTTAGATCCCTCTGGAACTCATTGGCTTCAATATGCTGCTCTTGCTTTTAGCGCATTTGCCGTATATACAACTTGGGCTTATTACAATGATGCAGACTTTCATTATTTTGTTATAAAAATATTCAAGTTCTTAAATTGCAATGGATACAACCCTCTTTCATATTGCTTAATGCGTTGGGAGACTGCTTTTTAAAATTTTATTTTATTATTAATGAGATCTTTTGTTTGTTTTTTTTCGTAAATGATTAAAAATATAGCTTCATTATCAAATTTATTTTCTATTACTAAATAACTAACAAAGCTTATTTAAATTTTAAATAGATATGATATTTCCTTATTGTTTATTGGTGAACATTCTGTAGGGTAGCTAATTACTTTTTTAGAGATCACTCCAATTCCTATAGCTAATACTCCTAATGTGAATAGATATTTTGATCTTGTGCTTAATATAATATTCTTCATTTTAAAATTTAACTTATTGATTTCTCTAGAACTATAGCGAATTATTTGAAGATTCTTTAAATATCAATACAACATTTACTTTAGTTGCGTTATTAATTGTTTCTATCAGTTTAAAAGGAAGCCCTTTAGATTAACTTCTCCTTTTTTTGGAGTTAATTTAAACCTTTTAAGAGTTGTCCCGAAAAAAAACTATTTTTAATTTATAGAAATGATGGTGATTTTTTGATGATGCTAGCTTTTTAAAGTGAGAGAATTACAAAAAAACTATATATCCAAAATTCCTTATCAAACTTAGAAAATAAATAATTTCAAATAAAGTGAATACTTAAAGATTAATTTCTAAATGAAAAGAAAAAACTAAAAAAGTTTGATAATTTAGGTAAATCAATGTTTTATATGATTAATAAATTCTTTATCGAACTCATTCACGCATATATTTGCTTCTGGAAACAGCTTTTAGATTTTAATGGAGAAACTTCCATAAAAGATTGGTGGTATGTTCAATTAGCAAATTTGATTATCACACTAATCACATTGCCATTTTTTGTTGAGATAACAGGATTCAATATCTATGGAATTGTTTGTATCTTGCCTCAAATCGCTATCGATTTAAGAAGGCTAAATAATTTTGGTAAAGATTGGAAATGGATATTTATTAATTTAGTCCCCTTCCTTGGCTGGTTTTTATGGTTTATATGGCTTGGATTTGGGAAAAAAGGTAGAGGGAAAACAAATTTTATTTAAATGTAAATAAAATTTGTTTCCTTACAAGATTTAGTAAAAAGAATATTCATAATTATACGCAGAAATATCTTATCAAAGCCAACATTATTTTCCTTTACTCCACAAAACTGTACCAATATTGATACAGATTGTCAGTTTAAATCATTAAATGAAGAAATATTGATAAAATAGTTTACAAATATTAATAAATAAGTTATATTTCTTTACATACAAATCTTTTAAAGAA
>CAYNKY010000058.1:0-10863 GCA_964397895.1 uncultured Prochlorococcus sp. | reverse complement strand
GATGAACGCTGCTGCTGAATAGTTGTCATGAGTTCGTAAGGTATGCCTTAAATAAAGGCGTGTAAAAAAAAACAGATAAAATCTGCTCAATTGATTTTAATCTAAAAACGCAAAAAATGTGTAAAAAAGTTGTCCAAATAATGAAAATTTGAATAATTTATACAAGAAAGAGTCATCGATGCTTTAATATTTTCTTAATGTTTGGATTAATAAATTGGTTTTATTGGAATGGCTATTGAATGGCAAAAGATCCAAAGAGATTATTCCTCTGTACTCTGCGAGAAGTAGGAGGCTAGAGTTAGAGGCAATTGGGGCAATTATTTACTGGAGTGAGAGAATTTAAAATTATTAATTGCCTGCAGATAAGTTTGAAAAATATTTTTAAAATTCATTAATTAAACTTATCAATCAGATAATGATTACAAATGATAAATAATCAGAGATTCAACATTTAAAAATTACCAATCCGGTTTTCGTTAATTTCTATTATTTCTCTTTTTGTGAAGCTCATAGCAATATTTTTTTCTTTATAAGCAGCTTCTCCAATAAAAACTGGATACACCATAGAAGTCTCTTCATAAGAGATTGTTTCATTTTCAATGTTAAGAAAAAGAGGATCACCCTTTTGGATTCTTATCCAATCTTGATTAACTCTTGATGGATGAATTAAACCAATAATCTCTCCATTATGGTCTCTAGGATAATCAATACTTTTTTGATGGACAAAAACTGTAATTTGTTTCGGTAATTTTCGATGAAAATTTCTAAAATCAGCTGATAAACTATCAAGATAATTCAAGATTATAAGAAAACTTTCAACAATCAATGGGTCATAGTGATTCTGAGCAACTGGGCCAATCTCAATTACTAATCCACAAGGCCAAGCTTCAACTAAAAAACCTGTTTGATTAAAATCCTTTTCATACAGATAAATTGGTAATCCAAATTTCGATTGAAGTAAAGCTGCTAAACAAAAATCTTTCGGCCTTCTACCATAGAGAACGACACTTGTTCCCATACATGATGTAGTCGTATGTAAATCAATTACAGTTTGATATGACAGAGCAGATTCAGGTCCAAAGTTACTTAATAGTTCCCTCGCCCTAGATAATTCATATAAATTCTTATTTAATTTCTTATTGCTCATACCCTTATTTTCATTGAATGATCTATTGAGATCGATATCAATGTATCGTTTACCCTCTTTATAAGCATTTGGATTACCTAAAATGAATTTGAGGTCGGAACTTTCAGAGTTTAATTGCTTTAATTTCTCAAATTTCTTTACCGCAAAGATCGGATTGATTTCATTCCCATGAGTGCCTGAAACTATTAAGAAACTGTTTTTATTCATTTTTAAGTTAATTTAAGATTTCTATGAAACCAAGCAAATACCTTATTTATTTCGCTAAGAAATTCTGGTTTTGGTACTGGGAAAAATTAATGGATGGCTTTGCTCCCTCTGATAAAAATGGTCACTATACAAGAAAAAGTGGATTCAACAATAATAATAACAATAATAAATTAGACATTAATTTTGAAAAAGAAGAAAAATTATATTTAATAGTCGGTTCAACTTGTCCTTGGTGTCATAGAACTATTCTTTTACACTCTATGAATAATTTATCAACAAAAATTGACATTATTTTTTTACAACCAAATTATGCTTTCGGTGAATGGAGATTTGAAGATGAATTTTTAAAAATAAAAACTTTAAATGGTTTATATAAAAAAATAAATAAAAAAAATATCCAAAGACCAACAGTTCCTATTTTAGTAAAGTTATCAAATAAGAAATTACAGGGTTTATCCAATGAAAGTACTGAAATAGTAAACTTCCTTAAATTAATCAGTGATGCTAATACTGATAAAAAGAACATTAAAGCTTGTGATGAAAATTTTCTAACTTTTATTAACGATAATATTAATAATGGTGTTTATAAATGTGGATTTGCAAGAAATCAAAAGGCATACAATTCTGCTATCGACAATCTTTTTTCAAGTTTGAATTACTTAGATCACAAAATCCATAAGACGGGAGGTCCATGGATCTTTGGTAAAGATTTAACAATTGCAGATATCTATTTATTTCCCACACTAATAAGGTGGGAAATAATTTATAGCAAACTGTTTAAATGTAGTAAAAAAGAAATTTCAGAATTCAAACACCTTATGAAGTGGCGATTAAATTTTTATAATTTAAAAGGAGTTTCTGATACTTGTTCTCCCGATAAATGGATAGAAGATTATTACAAAGCTATTTTCCCTCTCAACCCAAATAATATTGTTCCAACATATCCATCTTTAGAAGAAATCATAAAAAACAATGTATGTTGACTTTTAAAATTTTATCCTATTTATTTTTTTAAATAATCATAATTTCAACTCATATAGGATGCAATTTAGTAATTAATTCACTATCGTAGGGTAAATAACTTATTTAATAAGT
The DNA here is from genome assembly GCA_964397895.1 of uncultured Prochlorococcus sp. Lineage (GTDB taxonomy): Bacteria > Cyanobacteriota > Cyanobacteriia > PCC-6307 > Cyanobiaceae > Prochlorococcus_A. The sequence continues at coordinate 8,414 of CAYNKY010000058.1, read as the reverse complement.
CTTCAAATGAAATCTATTGACGAGCACATTCAAAAAGATCAATCAGAAATTGAATCAGCAAAAGCAGAAGGAAATTTGCCGAAGGTAAGGCATCTTACCGAAGAGTTAAAGGAACTTGAAGATTATAAGGATCATCATCCAGATGATAAACATGATCCAAATGCATTAGAGTTATTCTGTGATGCAAACCCAGATGAACCTGAATGCCTCGTATATGATGATTAAATCATAAGTTTAGTAATCATAAATAAATGGGCTGTTAAGCCCATTTTTTTTTAGTAATCCATATTGTAGTCTGATGGACTTCCAGTTAAAGAGCACACAACTGATTCTTCATTCTTCATTTCTTTAATTTCTACAATCGGTCTACCCATTTTCTTCAGAACTTCAATATCTTGGATAGTCTGACATCGCGCAATTACTTTTCCAGTTTTATCAAAGCAACTATAAAAATTCATAACTTTTTGTAAGGCATTAATTTATTTATGACCAATTTCAACATCAAAATCAAGTAAATATTTTAACAATTTTTTTCTATTCTTAATTCAAACTTTTTCCCAAACCTCAGACAGAAGATGGGGTAAACCTTTTCGCAAAACTGAAGAAATAACAAAAACTTTCTTTTTTGATAAATTTTCTAACTTTTTTGTAATTATTTTCAAATAATCTTCACTAACCAATTCCATTTTATTTAAAACAATAAACCTTTCTTTTTCAATCAATCCTTTTCCATATTTTTTTAATTCTTCCTCAATTATTAGAAAATCGCTTATGGGATTTTCAGTGATTAAATCAACTAAATGAATTAATATTTTTGTTCTTTCAATATGACGCAAAAATTCATGACCTAATCCAACTCCATCTGCCGCGCCTGATATTAGACCTGGTATATCTGCAAAGAGACATCCATTCCCATCATCTTTTCGGACCACTCCAAGATTTGGAATTAATGTAGTAAAAGGATATTCTGCAATTTTTGGTTTAGCTGAGGAGAGAGCTGATATTAATGTACTTTTACCTGCATTAGGAAGACCAATAATACCTACATCAGCTATTAATTTTAATTCTAATCTTAGCTGCCAGATTTCCCCTGACCTACCAGAGATAAAGAATTCTGGAGCTCTATTACTATTACTCAAAAAATGAGAGTTACCTAATCCACCTCTGCCCCCAAAAGCTATTATTACCCTCTCGTTATCGTTTAATAACTCCCCTAATATAATACCTGTTTTAATATCTTTAATCTCAGTTCCACAAGGAACTTTTACGACTTTATCCTCACCTGTAGCTCCTGTCCTTTTATTAGGCCCTCCCTTAGTTCCATCTTTAGCAACTATCTCTCTTTTAAATTTAAAATCAAGGAGAGTTTGTAGATTATTATCAGCTTGAAAAATAATTGATCCTCCTTTACCTCCATTACCTCCTGATGGTCCCCCAGCAGGGACAAATTTTTCCCTACGAAAAGAAACAATACCATCTCCACCATTCCCAGCTTTTACAGTTATTTGAGCTTGATCAATAAAATGCACGTTTTTAATATATAAACTTTTAATACTTTTACTACATATTATTTAATCCAAGCGACACTGCAACCTGCACCTCCCTCGGTGGGATCTGCATCTTCAACTTTATCAACATAATTTAAATTCAAAAGCCATGTTTTTAAACCTCTTTTTAATTTACCAGTTCCTATTCCATGTATGATCCACAAAGGTCCATGAAATTTTCTTATCTTTTCTTCAATAATAATTTCTGCTTCATGAACTCTTAAACCTCTAACATCAATGGTGTTTTTAGTAGTTCTTATATTAGAAAAAGAATAATTTTCATGATTAGATTTTACTTTTACTACAGATTTTGGAATAATTGGCTTCTCTCCATTAATACCCTCCAGTTCATTTATAGATAAAACACTATTAAAAGATCCACAATTTACTGTAAAAGAATATCCTTTCTCATCTGATGCAATTATTTTCCCTTCACTATTAAGACTTTTGATTCTTATTAATTCTCCCACCTGAGGGAACCATGATGATTGTTTTTTTTCTTCTAATTCATGGTTTGTGAATTTATTCTCAATTTCCTTTAACCTCATACCAATCTTTCTCGAATCTTCTCCAGTCGCTTTTTTATTTCTCAATTTTTCAATAAGTCTTACAACTTCTGATTTAGCTTCTTTTATTGACTTTGTTAATTTTTCCCTCTCTAAGGCCTGAAATTCCTTAGCTTTTGATTGTTGATATTGATAATTTTTATTAAGCTCATTATAAAGTATTTCTGTTCTTGCTATTAAAGCAGCTGCCTCTTCAGATGCTTTTTGCTGCTTTATTCGTTGTTCTTCTAACCCCTTAATAATACGATTAATATTATCAGTTTCCTTTGGCTTTAAATTAATTCTTGCATTATCAATAATTCTTTGGTTAAGTCCAATCCTTTTTGCAATTGTTAAGGCATTGCTCCTTCCTGGAATTCCCCAATTAAGCATATATGTGGGTTTTAAGGAATTTTCATCAAAACTCACGGAAACATTCTCGAATCTAGAATCTTTATATTTCAATGCTTTAATCTCTCCATAATGAGTAGTTGCAATTGTTAAATCAGATTTAAGGGCAAACTCTTCAAGTAATGAAATTGCTAAAGCTGTTCCTTCTTCCGGATCAGTACCTGAACCAATTTCATCTAATAAAACTATAGATAAACCTTCTTTTGTATTCAAAGAGTCAAGTATTTGTTTGATTCTAGAAATATGGCCGCTAAAAGTAGATAAATTTTCTTCTAGTGATTGTTTATCTCCTATGTCTGCATATATGTTTGAAAAAAAAGGAATAATTGGGTCTTCCTCAGAAGGGATAAATAATCCTACCTTTGACATTAATAATGCTATCCCTAATCCTTTTAAAGCAGCTGTTTTCCCTCCAGTATTAGGCCCTGTTATAGCAACAACTTTTATATCTTTATTTATATAAAAGTCAATTGGCACTGGATTTTGTAGATTATTTCTTTTACTCTCCCAAATTAGTAACGGATGTACATAACCATTAATTTCAATTTTGGAGTTAGTTGTGAACCGAGGAGGATTTCCTTGAATCCAATGAGAATATCTTGAGCGAGTAAGAGCTTTTTCAATTGTTAATAAAATATTTGAGTTTAATAAAAGACTTGTATAATTCTCTGCAATAATTTTAGACCATTTTCTTAACAGCTTAAATTCTTCAAAAGATATTTTTGCAAGTAAAGTTGAAATTTTGTTTCCTTTAGCAACAATAACTTCCGGCTCAATAAAAAATGTATTTCCCGAAGAAGATGAATCATGAACTATACCTTTTATTTTATTTATATAGTTTATTTTTATTGCTAAAACGGGCCTTCCAGATCTATCTCCTATAGTAGAATCTTGAAGATATATTCCATTATTTTGAATAAATTTATCTAATAATTTTTTCCTTTCAGTTTTTATAGATTTTAATTGTTTTCTTAATTCGAATAGCTTTATACTAGCTGCATCAGATATTCTTCCATTACTTTCAATACCAGTATTTAAAATTTTTTCTAACTGATTATGATCAACCAAATCATTAAGAATAGATGATATGAGAGGTCTAGATTGAAAATCTAAAATGATATTTTTTAATCTTCTTGAATTAGTAATAGTCTCTGCTATTTCTAATAACTCTAGTGCACTTGCGTTACCACCCTTAAAGCAATTCTCAATGATTTTTTTAATATTAAATATTCCTCGAAAATCAAGTTTTTGATCATTTTCAATTTCTAATTGATTAATTTCCTTAGTTTCGTTAAGAAGATCAATTGATTCCTGTAAAGTTGCAGGGATTTCCATCTCTAGGATCGCTTTTTTACCCATTTGGGTCGGAGCGAAAGTTGATAAATGCTCTTTTATAATTGGCCATTCTAAAAGTCCACAAGATTCATTTTCTAAATATTTTGTTAATAAATCTTCTTTATAATTATTTACTTCTTGCATTGAAAACAAATAATCAGATATTAGATTTGATTCCACCTTCTGGAACATAAAGCATTTCGAGCCAATTATCTTCTGTATCTTGCATATAAAACGATGCGGTCCCATCTCTATGCTCATGAATTGCACCAACCTTTATCCCAGCGTTTTTTAAATCCATATGCATTTCTTCTATTTCTTTTTTTTCTTCGAAATGAAAAGCTAGATGTGGGCCTGCGGCTTTATATGAAGGACCAAGTAGTGCTAAGCCATCTTTTCCAGCTCCTGCTTCAAGATAACACCAATCTTTATCATCCCAAATCAATTTCATCCCAAGGCTTACATAAAATGATTTAGATCTATTAAGATCTTTTACTCTTAAAGCAATATGCCCAATACGATTTACACCATTTGAAGTTTCTAATTTCAAAGTAATACAAGTAATTTATATTAAGAATAAACAATTAATTTTAATTTAATGAGTTTTTAAACTTCTTTTATCCATTTAGCAGCTTCACAGGCATGATAAGTAAGAATTAATTTTGCTCCTGCTCTTTTGAAACTTAGTAAAGTTTCAAGAACCACATTTTTTTCATCAATCCAACCTTTCATTGCAGCAGCTTTAATCATCGCATATTCACCACTAACATTATATGCAGCAATAGGTTTATTAGAAAAACTATTAAGCCTGTAAATAATATCTAAATAAGAAAGACCAGGTTTGACCATTAAAATATCAGAGCCTTCAATTTGATCAAGGCTACATTCAATTAACGCCTCTTTTGCATTAGCAGGATCCATTTGATAACTTGATTTATTATCTGGAATTTTCTTATCTTTATTAAATCTTGGAGCAGAATCTAAAGCAGACCTAAAAGGTCCATAATAGGCGGAAGAATATTTTGCAGTGTAACTAATAATCCCAACCTCCTTAAAATTATTATCATCCAGTGATTTTCTAATAGCTCCTACCCTTCCATCCATCATATCGCTTGGGCCAATAAAGTCTGCACCAGCTCTAGCTTGAGTTAATGCCTGTTTTTTTAGTATTTCAATAGTTTCATCATTAAGAATATTGCCATTTTGATCTACTAAACCATCATGGCCATCACAAGAATAAGGATCTAATGCAACATCGGTCATAATTGCCATTTGAGGTATTTCTTGCTTTAACTTTCTTATAACTCTTGGTATCAAACCTGCCTCATTAAAACATTCAGAACCATCCTCAGTTTTTAACGAATCATCAATCTTAGGAAAAAGGACTATACATCTTATTCCTAGGCCCCAAGCACGAAAGACCTCTTCAATCAAACCGTCTATATTCCATCGAAAAATACCTGGCATTGCAGAAATCTCTTCTTTAAAATCTTTTTCATGAACAAATAAAGGATAAATAAAATCTTCAGCATTAATTTTATTCTCACAAACCATGTTTCTTATAGCCTCGGTTCTTCTTAACCTTCTTGGTCTATTTAGTGAATTCATAGCAATATCTTATGATGTTAGATTTTAAAATTTTAAAATTTCACTCAAAATACTAATTTCAATAAACATTTTTAATAGTTTTTGAATATATGAAATAATAAAGCATTCTTGATTTTAGTGAAAAAATTAATTCTAAACTTACATTAATTATCTCAAAGTTGTAGATTTTTTTTGCACAAACTTAATTTTTCAACAAATTGTTGACAATAACAGATAAGATCATGAATTAAAAGTAATTATTAAAGGAGAATCTCTTTTGAGCATAATCAATGGATTTCATCTCAAAAATTTACGTGGAGATGTATTAGGGGGTATTACTGCAGCAGTAGTTGCTTTACCCCTTGCACTCGCTTTTGGCAATGCCGCACTTGGCCCAGGAGGAGCTATTTATGGATTATACGGAGCAGTAGTAGTTGGCTTTTTAGCTGCTTTGTTTGGAGGAACCCCTGCTCAAGTCAGCGGTCCCACTGGGCCTATGAGCGTTACAGTAGCTGGAGTTGTAGCAGGTCTGGCGGCAGTAGGAGTTCCTAGAGATCTTTCTGCTGGACAAATATTACCTTTAGTAATGGCAGCAGTAGTTATTGGAGGTTTATTCCAAATATTTTTTGGAGTGTTAAAACTTGGAAAGTATATAACTTTAGTTCCATATTCTGTTGTATCAGGATTTATGTCTGGAATAGGTGTAATTATAATTGCATTACAAATCGGACCATTATTAGGAATTAATACTCGCGGTGGAGTTATTGAATCATTATCAACAGTTTTTTCTAATTTCGATCCAAATGGAGCAGCAATAGGGGTTGCTGTGATGACCTTAGGGATCGTATTCCTCACACCTAGAAAAATTAGTCAATGGGTTCCATCACCTCTGTTAGCACTACTAATAGTTACACCATTATCAATATTGCTTTTTGGTGATGGTGCTATTGATCGAATTGGAGAGATTCCAAGAGGTGTGCCATCCTTGAGTTTACCAAGCTTTAATCAATATTTTCCTATTATTTTTAAAGCAGGTTTAGTTTTAGCTGTTCTTGGGGCTATTGATTCTTTACTCACTTCTTTAGTTGCGGATAATATTTCACAAACAAAACATAATTCAGATCGTGAATTAATTGGTCAAGGGATAGGTAATGCAATTGCTGGTTTATTCTCTGGTTTGCCTGGAGCAGGGGCTACCATGAGAACCGTTATTAACGTGAAATCAGGAGGTGAAACTCCCATCTCAGGGATGGTTCATTCTTTAGTATTGCTAATAGTGCTTATCGGTGCAGGACCTTTAGCAGAAAAAATTCCCACAGCTTTATTGGCGGGAATTTTAATAAAAGTTGGGCTAGACATTATTGACTGGGGATTTTTAATGCGAGCTCATAAACTTTCATTAAAAACTGCAGCAGTTATGTATGGTGTTCTTTTAATGACAGTATTTTGGGATTTAATATGGGCGGTTTTAGTAGGAGTATTTATTGCGAATATGTTAACAATAGACTCAATTACTGAAACTCAATTAGAAGGTATGGATGCCGATAATCCACTAAATAAAGATGATAAACAAGTTATGAATTTATTACCTGCAGATGAAAAATCGATACTGGATAAATGCGCAGGTGATGTAATGTTATTCAGATTAAGAGGACCACTTAGTTTTGGAGCCGCTAAAGGAATTTCTGAAAGAATGATGTTGGTTAGAAATTATAAGATTCTTATTTTAGATATTACTGATGTCCCAAGATTAGGAGTAACTGCAACACTAGCTATTGAAGATATGATGCAGGAAGCAAAAAATAATTCAAGAAAAGCTTTTGTAGCAGGAGCAAATCAAAAAGTAAAAGAAAGACTTACAAAATTTGGTGTTGATGGCATTGTAGAAACAAGAAAAGAAGCATTAATGGCAGCATTAGAAGAATTAAAAATTTAAATTTATGGAGTTTAGCCTATTAGCTCAAAATATATTTGCTCCCCCTGTTTTATTTTTTTTCATAGGAGCAATATCAGTATTTTGCAAATCTGATCTAGAAATTCCTGCACCTTTACCAAAATTATTTTCTCTTTATTTACTTCTTGCTATTGGTTTTAGAGGTGGTATAGAAATACAAGCAAGTGGCTTCTCAGACTCTGTATTGTTTACATTAAGTGCAGCAATATTGATGTCTCTAATCATACCAATTTTAGGATTCCTTATTCTTAGATTGAAGTTTAATGTATTTAATTCAGCTGCTATTGCAGCTGCGTATGGTTCTATAAGTGCAGTAACATTTATATCTGCTGAGAGTTTTTTAAGTAGTCAAGGAATGCCCTTTGATGGTTTTATGGTTGGAGCTTTGGCATTAATGGAATCACCTGCAATAATTGTAGGCTTATTACTTGTAAAATTTGCTGGTCCAAAAAATAGACCAAATTCAAGAAAACTTCATCTTGGGGCAATATTGCATGAGTCTTTTCTAAATGGCTCAGTGTATTTACTTCTTGGTAGTTTAATAATTGGATTCCTTGGAGCTTTAAGTAATCCAACAGCAATAGATAAAATGAAACCATTTACCCATTCTTTATTTTACGGTGTTGAATGTTTTTTCTTGCTGGATATGGGGATGGTCGCAGCACAAAGACTGCCAAGTTTAAAAAAAACAGGGAAATTCCTAATCGGATTTGCCATTTTTATGCCAATCTTTAATGCAATTATTGGGGTATTCGTAGCAAGATTTTTATCTCTTAATCCTGGCAATGCTCTTTTATTTGTGGTTTTATGTGCAAGTGCCTCCTACTTAGCAGTTCCAGCTGCAATGAGGATGACTGTGCCTGAAGCTAGATCAAGCTACTACATCTCAACGACATTAGGACTAACGTTTCCATTCAATATAATTCTAGGTATTCCGCTTTATATGATTCTCGTCAATAAAGTTATCCCCATCTCACCAATTTAAAAAATGAAAAGATTAGATTTAATTTTTAGTGAAAGAGAACTACAAACAAT
>CAYNKY010000057.1:0-10891 GCA_964397895.1 uncultured Prochlorococcus sp. | reverse complement strand
GATAACCTCTTATAAAAGTAATTTACAAAATGGCTTACTCGGAAGCAAAAGTTATAGCAGGTGGTCTTGCCCACATCCCAATACTTATAGGCATTTTTTGGCTTATTAAGAGTTATTTTAATAAAAGACTAAAGAACTTTGAGGAAGCGAATAAACCTGTAAAAGCAAAACCAATAGCCAAGAAAGTTGTTGAGCAAAAAAAAGTAACTAAGGATTCAAATCCCAATAATGCAAGTAGTTTAGCTGAAAGTAAAAAACCTTTGAATGGGAAAAAAGTTATTGATGCTCCTAAAACCAATATTGATAAACAAAAAAGTAAAGTTACATCAAAATCATCTGAATCCTTAAGTTCAGATATAAAAACAGTACCTCCAAAGACTGAAGAAAACACTAAAATTGATCAAAAGCCTTTTAATAAAATGAAACACGTTGACGTTCCCGTAAATACTTATAGACCAAAGACTCCATTTGTTGGAACGGTGAAAGAAAACTATAGCCTTCTCAAAGAAGGAGCTATAGGAAGAGTTAATCATATTACATTTGATTTATCAGGCGGGGATCCTGCATTGAACTACGTAGAAGGTCAAAGTGTAGGGATTATGGCAGAAGGAGAAGATGCTAATGGGAAACCTCATAAGTTGAGGTTATATTCAATAGCAAGTACAAGACATGGTGATAATTTTGAAGGTAATACTGTCTCTTTGTGCGTTAGACAATTACAATATGAGAAAGACGGACAAACAATTAATGGCGTTTGTTCTACATACTTATGTGATATTAAGCCAGGAGATAAGGTTAAGATTACTGGCCCTGTAGGTAAAGAAATGCTTTTACCTGAGCAAGAAGATGCAAACATAGTAATGCTTGCTACTGGTACTGGAATAGCCCCTATGAGAGCTTATTTAAGAAGAATGTTCGAACCCTCAGAACGAGAAAAGAATAATTGGAATTTTAAAGGCAAAGCTTGGCTTTTTATGGGAGCTCCTAAATCAGCAAATTTATTATATGAGGAAGATTTGCAAAGATATCTTAAAGAATTCCCATCAAACTTTAAATATACTAAAGCAATTAGCCGCGAGCAACAAAATACAAAGGGAGGAAGAATGTATATCCAAGATAGGGTTTTAGAATCTGCTAACGAACTTTTTAATATGATCGAAGACGAAAAAACTCATATTTATTTGTGTGGTCTTAAAGGCATGGAACCTGGAATAGATGAAGCCATGACAAAAGCAGCCGAAGAAAAAGGACTTAATTGGTCAGAGTTAAGACCTCAACTTCGAAAAGCTGGCAGATGGCATGTTGAGACTTACTAACTTTATAGAGTTAAATTTTTGTTTAGACACATTACGTAGCCTCTTAGGCAAAAATCGATGACTTTATTTATAGAAAGTATCTACTAAATATGCAATCTTCTTTAAGTAATCCTCTTAGGATAGGATTACGTCAAGAGAGAGTTATTCCTCCACAATGTTTAATTATATTTGGAGCAAGTGGTGATCTGACTCACAGAAAATTAATACCTGCATTGTTTGAACTTTTTCTACAAAGGAGATTACCAAGTGAATTTGCCATCATTGGATGCGCAAGAAGAAAATGGAATGATAAAGAATTCAGAGATAAAATGAGCATTAAATTAGAAGACAAAATATCTAAGAATCAAAAGGAATGGAAAGATTTTCTAAATTATCTTTTTTATGAGCCTGTAGATCTTCAAAAAGAAGAACATGTCAACAGACTTTCAAAAAGATTAATTGAGATAGATAAATTGAGAGCTACCCATGGGAATAAGACTTTTTATCTGTCGGTTTCGCCAAACTATTATGGTAGTGGATGCAAATCATTAAAAAAAGCTGGTTTATTAGATGATACCTCTAGAAGTAGGATCGTAATAGAAAAACCATTTGGTAGAGATTATTCAAGTGCGCGAAAACTGAATAGAATAGTTCAAAGTTGTGCTCATGAAAGTCAAATTTTTAGAATAGATCATTACTTAGGTAAAGAAACTGTTCAAAATATACTTGTTTTAAGATTTGCAAACACAATATTTGAGCCAATATGGAATAGAAATTATATATCCAATATACAAATTACTTCTTCTGAGACTGTTGGTGTGGAGGATCGAGCTGGTTATTATGAAACTTCTGGGGCCTTAAGAGATATGCTGCAAAATCATTTAACTCAAATGCTTGCAGTTATTGCTATGGAGCCTCCTGGAAGATTTGATCCAGAGGCTATAAGAAATGAGAAAGCGAAAGTACTTCAGGCTTCAAAACTTGCGAATGAAGAAGAGCCATGGAAAGCTTGTATTCGAGGGCAATACGGAGCGGGAGGTAATACCATCAATCCATTAAAAGGATATAGGGATGAACCAGGTGTTGAAAAGAATAGTACAACAGAAACATACATAGCAGCGAAAATTTTTATAGATAATTGGCGTTGGCAAGGTGTTCCCTTCTATTTAAGAACTGGCAAAAGATTACCGAAAAGAGTAGGTGAAATTGTTTTGACATTTAAAGATGTACCAGTACATTTATTTGAATCAACAATTATTAACCCAGCTCCAAATCAACTTATAATTAGAATTCAGCCTGACGAAGGGGCGACCTTTAAATTTGAAGTTAAATCACCTGGATCAGGGATGAAATCAAGGCCAGTAGAGATGGAATTTTCCTATGATGAATCTTTTGGAGAACCCTCCGATGAAGGGTATGTAAGACTATTAGCAGATTCGATGCTTGGCGATCCAACTTTATTTACTAGAAGTGATGAAGTTGAGGCAGCTTGGAAACTATACACTCCTTTAATCGATTTAATGGAAAATGCCCCATGGAAGCTGCCCATCCATAAATACGAATCAAGAACATGGGGCCCCTCTGAATCAGATCAAATGTTATCACAAGATAATATTTTTTGGCGAAGACCCTAATTAAAACAATGAAACCCCAATTAACACTTCAAACACCTCTCGAACTACCATCACAAGAGATTTCTAATTATTTAGAAAAGTTATGGATTTCTGAAGACGAAGATAATAGCGGTGCTAATACTTTCTCCTTAATCATTTGGCAACCCTCTTGGTTAGAACAAAGTTTAGTTAAAAGTAAACTTATTAGTGGACCCGTTACAGGTAATTTAAGTAAAGAAGTCATATCTACTGCTAAAAATTTAATCTTAGAAAAGGGTCTACCGCTTGCTACATCTCTTTATAGTAAGACAATTGTTGACTCATTAAAAGTTAAATCATCTGATGATAATCAAGAAGATCTCAGAGGTCAATTTTTTGAGGGATCAATTAGTACTCTAAATCCGCGAAGAATAATCACTTTAGCTCCTACCTTTTCTGAAAATAAGGAAATTAAGACATTTGTCTCGGCATACTGTCCTTTAAATGATGATACGAAAGACCAAACAATTTGCGGTGATCTTGTTGTAATTCGAGGAGGCGCAAATTCAATACTTAAAACAGGTTTAAAAATTATAGAGAATTTATCTATTCCAGATCTTCCTTCTTGGTTATGGTGGAACAGCAGCCTAGATGACTCGCCTGAAATATTTGATTATTTTGTTAATGATGGAAGAAGATTAATTATTGATACTGCTAATGGATCATCTGATAGATGTTTAGATATTCTTAGCAAAGCGTTAATTTCAAGGAAAGCCATAAATGATTTAAATTGGGTTAGATTGAAAAGTTGGCGAGAATCCCTTGCAATGATATTTGATCCTCCATCGAGAAGGCCAATACTTGATCATATTTCACAAATTGATCTAGATATAGAAGGTGGGCATATCGTACAAGCATTATTTTTAATATCATGGATAAGTGATAAATTAAATTGGGATTTTATTCAAACAATAAAAGAATCTGAATCAACGATAATTAATTTTAAAAGAATTAATGGAGAAATCATAACAACCTCAATAAATCCGATGCCAGTTGGCAATCCCAGTATTCACTCTGGCCAAGTTATTGGATTAAGGTTAATTTCAAAAATCAGCAATGATCCAAAAAAGAATACATGTATAATATTAGGCTCTGAATCAGTTGAATGTATGAGATTAGAAGCAGGAGGGATGGCCGATATGCAACTTATTGAAGAGGTCGTTCCAAATAGCTTCTTAAGTTCTGAAACTGACGTAAGTAAATTATTAGCTAGTAGCAGAGGGACTACAAGTCCATTATTTGAAAAGACAATAAAAATAGCTTCAAAAATTTTCAATAGCTTACGATAGTGTAATAAAATGTCTTGCTTAATATCTGCACCAGCAACAGGCTGCGGGAAAACCACATTATCTTTATTAATTTCTTGCTGGGCATATTCAAAGGGTTTAAGAATTCAGACCTTTAAGGTAGGTCCTGACTATCTTGATCAACAACAATTAAGTTCTATTGGTCATCCTATTTGCAGAAATTTAGATATTTTTTTAAGCGGAGAAGAATGGGTTAAAAAAACTTTCAATACATATTCAACTAAATTTGATCTCACATTAATTGAGGGAGCTATGGGTCTTTATGAAGGACTTGGCTCAACTCATTATTCAAGCACGGCACATGTAGCAAAAATTCTAGGAGTTCCAATTATTTTCATAATTAATGCTAAGGGTCAAGTAGCTTCTCTGCTTGCTCTCTTAAAAGGCTTTTCAAATTTAGATAAAGGAATTTCAATACGAGGTATCGTTTTTAATAATGTCAATTCAGAAAGGCATAAAAGACTTATTCAAGAAGTTTTTCAAGATCAACCATTTGAAATTCTCGGTTTTTTGCCTTCTGATGAAAAGATACTTTTAAGAAGAGGCAATTTAGGTTTAATTTCACCATTAGAAGGAGAAAGGCAAATAAATATTGATTACTTTGCAGAATTTGCAGAAAAAAATCTAAATATGCCACTTTTTCTAAAATTTCTACTGTCGTTCAAAAGGAATACTATTGAACCTAGAAAAGCAAAATTTTTAAGAAACGATAGTAATAAACCAATAGCAATTGCAGAAGATAAAATTTTTCATTTTCAATATCCAGAAACAAAAGAGTTTTTAAATGAAATAGGAATTCCATTAATATCATGGAATATTTATAAAGATGAAGAGATCCCAGAGGAGGCATCATCTGTAATCATTCCTGGAGGATTTCCTGAAAAATATGCTCAACATATTAGTGCTTCTCAAAAAAGTTTAAATTCTTTAAGAAAATTCTATAGAAAAGGATTCATTTATGCAGAGTGCGGCGGAATGATGATTCTTGGGGATGAAATAGTAGATGTTAATGGAATTCCACATAAGATGGCTGGTATTTTACCGTTCAAAGCAAAAAAAGGTAACTTATCAATAGGGTATAGATATATTAAAGGTATTTCAGACTATAATAGATTAAAAGAAAATCAACATTTTAAAGGACACGAATTTCATTATTGGCAATTAGATAGAGATGCCTCCAACTTTGATAATAACCTAAATTCTGATTATAAATTTTACAACCCATGGGAAGTAAAATCATGGGGAACTAAATATCGTAAAGAAGGTTTTTCAAATAAATATCTTCATGCTAGTTGGATTCATTTACATTTTCCAAGTAATAGGGAAGCTACAAATAAATTTCTTATAAAAATTTAAATAAAATAATTATTCAATAAAATTCAATTGAACATAAAGCTAAAAATATTAGAGGGTGAACCAATAAAGATCAAACCAGGTAAAGTTATTAATGGTCCTAGAAGGCTTCCTACAACTACCTCAAGTTTAGTATGACCTAAGGATTCTTTTAAATTTGTACTAGAAATTACATCTAATGTATTAGATATTTTATTAATTTCTTTTGCTTGTAAACCTGAAGACCTTCTTACTCCGCTGGCATCGTACATAACAATTAAAGAAATACCAACAGCGAGGGCAAATATTGGAGAGTCAAATCCTAAATCTAGACCAAGTCCAGATGTCAATGATGTAATCAAAGCAGAGTGGCTTGAGGGCATACCACCTGTTTCAAAAATAATTTGAAACCTTATTTCTCTTGTTGAAAAGAAATTAAAGACAATTTTTAATAGTTGTGCAGAGATACAAGAGATTAAACTCCAGAAAAGCAATTGGTTATTTAATAATTCTGAAAATTCTGACATATTAGTTAAATAATCTATCTATCCCTATTTGTAATAAAGTCTGCTAATGAAAGCAGATACTTCGCATCGTCACCCCATGGAATAATTGATTCTTTCGCTTTTTTAACTAAATTGAGAGCTCTTTTTTTAGATTCTTCCAAACCAAGTAACTTTGGATAAGTTGTTTTATCAGCCAAAATATCTTTGCCAGCAGTTTTACCTAAAGTTTCACTGCTAGATGTAACATCGAGAATATCATCAATAATTTGAAAAGCCAATCCAATCCCTTCTGCATAATTGGTTAAAGCAATAAGTAATTTCTCATCTGCCCCTGCTATCATAGCCCCAGTTCTCACGCAAGCTTTTAATAAAGAACCAGTCTTATGTAAATGAATATATTCAAGGGTCTCCAAATCTACTTTTTTCCCTTCACATTCAAGATCAACGACTTGGCCTCCAACTAATCCAGGAGCTCCAGCTACTAAAGATAATTCACCAACGACTTTCAAAAGTCTCTCCGAATCAACATTTGGACTTCTTAATGAGACCATTTCAAAAGCTCTTGTAAGTAGTGCATCTCCAGCAAGAATAGCAACAGCATCCCCGTAAACTTTATGATTAGTAGGCCTCCCTCTTCTTAAGTCATCATTATCCATTGCGGGTAAATCATCATGTATTAAAGACATTGTATGAATCATTTCAATTGCTACAGCAGTAGGCACAGCTAGTTTCGGATCTCCACCTGCCAATGAGCATGATGCGAGACATAAAATCGGACGGATTCTTTTTCCACCTGCTAATAATGAGTATCTCATTGACTCTCTAAGAATTTCAGGTTTTTCAGGAGCTAAAGAACAATCAAGTGCTTCTTCAACAACCTTCTTTGTCCTTTTTAGATATTTTTCAAAGTCAAAATTTGATGCAATAATTTGAGTCATTATCTAGATATAAATGTTAGATTTTTTAGTCTGCTTTTATGGCAAGAGGTCTTCAACAGTTGTAATCAGACCGCACCTTTTTTGCCAACTAAAAATTGTATTTACCAATAACATCGTAACTGTCATAGGTCCAACTCCACCAGGTACTGGAGTATAAGCCATTACTTTTGAAATTACATCTTCCATTATTACATCGCCACATAATTGAGTCATATTATTAATTGAATCTTTTAATCTATGAATCCCAACATCAATAACTACAGCCCCTTTTTTTATAAAACTTGAGTCTATAAATTTAGGTTTTCCAGCTGCTACAACTAAAATATCAGCCTCCATACATAATTGTTTTAAATTTTTAGTTTTGGAATGGGCTATTGTTACGGTCCCGTTTAAATTCAACATCATTAAAGATATTGGCTTTCCAACTAATAAGCTTCTTCCAACTACTACTACTTTTTTACCTTCAATTTGGATATTTTGTGAATTTAAAAGATTTATTATTCCTGCTGGAGTACAAGATCTTAAACCTTCTTCGCCTTTTACTAATTTCCCTATATTAGTTTCATGAAGACCATCAACATCTTTAGATGGTGTAATCTTACTGATAAGATTTTGAGAGTTTAAATGACTTGGCAAAGGTAATTGAAGAAGGATACCATCAATTTCATTGTCATTATTAAGTTTATTTATCAATTTTTCTACTTCTTCATTAGATATACTTTCCTTTAAATGATGTACGTAACTTTTAATCCCAACCCTTGAGGATGCTTTCTCTTTATTACTGACATAAACCCCACTAGCAGGATCCTCTCCAATTCTAATAACGGCTAAACCAGGGATTCTTTTCCCAAGTTTAACTGTAAATTCAACATCTTTTTTTAATCTTTCCTGAATTTCTAAAGCATAATTCTTGCCATCTAATCTTATCGACATAAAGAAATTTCTCCTTTTTAACCTAATATGATTATAATTTTAAGATAAAGAAAAAGCTTTAATCATATTCAGTGCAAAAACTTAAAAGGCTAATAAATAAATTTCTTGATTTATGGAAAAAAAGTCAAAGATACAGATATAATCTAGTAAAAATTGATAAATTAGATAACTTTTTAATTTTTTTAATTTGTGTATTTACAGCATTAATATCCTCTTATCATTTTATACTTTCACCAACTTTTAACATTAAAATAATAATCTCATGGGCTATTTCTTTTTTTGAAGTTTTAACTTGTTGTGGAATTCTTATCATAGTTTCTAAGAAAGAAAATCCAATTATTAACGCTAGGCAGATTTTCTTATTAATTGGTCTACTCTTAATAGTTCAAACAGTGAAAATAAATTTTGAAGAACTAAGTCCACTTTCAATAATAGTTCCACCAGCATTAATTATTTCTCAAGGAATGGGAACCTTAACTTCCTTAGCTTGGATTTCTATTGCCTCAATAAATTGGCCAAATTCGGCAGAAGTCATTAATAACTACATATTATTTATTACTTTCAGTTCATCATTTATAGTATCTATTCTTGGTGGGAGAATCAGAAGTAGAGCTCAATTACTCCAAATCTCAATACTAGTTCCTCTTGGATCCTTTTTAGCTCAATGGATTTTATTAGGTTTTAAGAAAGAATTATATTTTACAAATTTAAGAAGTTTAATATTTAAACCTGGCGATATTTTCTTTGACTCATTTCTTCTAGCAATTTTAATGTTAACTGTAATCCTTTTAATGCCTATTATCGAATCAATGTTTGGCTTAATAACGAAAGCAAGACTTTTAGAGCTTGCTGATCAAGAAAAACCTTTATTAAGAAGATTATCTATTGAGGCACCAGGAACCTTCGAGCATACATTAGTTATTTGTGGATTAGCTGAGGAAGCAGCAAGAGTGATAGGTGGAAATGTTGATCTAATAAAGACTGGAGCTCTTTACCATGATATAGGTAAACTACATGCTCCAAATTGGTTTATTGAGAATCAAAATGGTAATAACAATCCTCATGATGAGTTGGATGACCCATTTAAAAGCGCCAAGATTCTCCAAGAACATGTTGATAAAGGGTTACAAATTGCAAGAAAATATAGACTTCCTAAACCTATCGCAAACTTCATTCCGGAACATCAAGGAACTCTCAAAATGGGGTATTTTCTTTATAAAGCTAAAGAAAAAAATAACAATATTTCAGAAAGGAATTTCAAATACAAAGGGCCTATTCCGCAGTCAAAAGAAACAGCTATTTTAATGCTTGCTGACGGATGTGAAGCTGCACTTAGATCAATGAATGTTAATGCTTCAGATGCAGAAGCAATAAGCACAATCTCAGAAATTGTTAACTCTCGAATAAAAGATGGCCAATTGTTGGACAGTCATTTATCAAAATCAGAGCTTTTCCTCATAAAAAGATCATTTTTGAATGTATGGAAAAGGATCCGGCATCGGAGAATCCAATATCCCTCTTCGCAAAATAATTCTTTTTCTTTATTCTCTTAAAATTAAAGTCTTATTTTTTTTCTATGCTTAGGCATACACCAATATATTAAAGCCAATACACTTATTAAAGAAACAAATAAAGTTAAACCACCTAAACCAATAAAATCCTTTAAATTAATCAATCTTACTATTGAATATGGAAGAGCCCCAGAGATAACCATCGAAAGAGAAATAAGAGTAAGAGTTACTCCCCATTTCTTCTCAGCTAGCAAAGCAGAAGAAGAGACAATACCTACAATCGCAGCAGGCCATCCTAAGCTTATGGCAAGCGTCATATTAGCAACCTTTAAAGGGGGGCCAAAACTTATGACGAAGGCAATTATTGGGAGAGCTAAAATATTGGCTATCAAGCCAATCCAAGATAAAACCCAGTATCCCATTATCCTTTCTCTCATTAAAAGATTAAAATTTTCTAAATCTAGATTAGCACTAGTTAATTCAAAAGACAGCTTAAATTTCTAAGTTACTATTTAATTCTTTAGATATTCAACAAATCTTTTTATCAAATTTATCCAAATTGTCAAATTGAGGATGAATAGAATTCTTTTTTTCAGAAAATATTAATCTATTAAGAGCATTTACGTAAGCGTGAGCTGAAGCCACTACAACATCTGTATCTGCTGAGTGACCTGAATATATCCTTCCATTATTTCTTATCCTTATAGTAACTTCGCCAAGAGCATCAATTCCCTCGGTAACAGATTTAACTGAAAATTCAATAAGTTCATTAGGCACTTTTGCTAGCGTATTTAAAGCAACACAAACTGCATCAACAGGTCCAGTGCCTAATGCCACTGTGGTATTCTCAACGTGCTCTTCTGTATCGAACAAAGTTATTGTAGCTGTTGGTTTTGAAGTACTGCCACAACTTACTTGAACTAGTTTTAATTGAAACTTAGTTTCTGGGAGTTGAACCTGCTCACTGACTATTGCTTCTAAATCTCTATCTGTAATTTCTCTTTTCCTGTCAGCTAGCTCTTTAAATCGAGAAAAAGCTTCATTTAAGTCTTCTCTACTTAAGTCATACCCCATCTCTTCAAGCCTTGCTCTTACAGCACTCCTTCCACTAAGTTTTCCTAGAGAAATTTTATTATCCATCAAACCAACAGTCTTGGCATCGATTATTTCATAGGTTAAGCGGTTTTTTAAAACTCCATCTTGATGTATTCCTGATTCATGAGCAAAAGCATTTGCTCCAACAATTGCTTTATTTGGTTGCACATTCATTCCAGTTAAATTTGCAACTAAACGAGAGGTTTTTGTGATTTCCTCAGTACGAATAGCTGTTAATGGAGTTGGAGAATCTTCTTCTCTATTAAGAAAATTATTATAAAACCTTTTTCTTACATGTAAAGCCATTACTAATTCTTCAAGA
>CAYNKY010000056.1:0-11110 GCA_964397895.1 uncultured Prochlorococcus sp. | reverse complement strand
CGAACTCATAATTCGCCTTAGGCGAGTTCGATCCTCGCCACCCCCATCATCTATTGTTTTTCTGAATGAAAATAACTTTTCTTTTATTACTTATGTTCATTCCTGCATTCTTCGCGGCAAGTGAACTTTCAGTATTACTTATTAGGCCTAGTAAAGTTTTAAGACTAATAGAAGAAAAGAAAGTTGGAGCTAACTCAATTCTTAAGATTCAAAAAAGGTTTAGATCCTCACTAATAACATCTCAATTTGGTGTAACTATTTCATTTATTGCTATTGGTTGGATAGGTAATGGTTTAGCGAATAATTTGTGGGATGAGAACTCCTTGAAGAATAGATTATATGATCTAATTCTTTTCTTTTTAATAGTATATTTATCTACACTTATTTCTGGGCTTATTCCAAAAGCAATCGTTATTAATAATCCCGAATCCTCAGCTTTAAAATTAACAACAATTTTTGAAGCGGTTAGAAGAGGAATGAAACCATTCGTTTCAATTATTGAATTCTCAGCAAGTGCATGTCTGAGATTATTTAATTTAAATAATAAATGGGACTCTCTCAATTCTGGATTATCAGCTGGCGAACTAGAAACATTAATTGAAACAAACAATGTTACAGGTTTAAAACCTGATGAAAAAAATATTATCGAAGGGGTTTTTGCCTTAAAAGATACACAAGTAAAAGAAGTTATGATCCCAAGATCTGAGATGGTAACTCTTTCAAAAAATATAACTTTTTCTGAACTTATGAAACAAGTTGATAAAACAAGGCATGCAAGATTTTTTGTAATTGGAGACTCACTGGATGATGTCCTAGGAGTATTAGATTTACGTTATCTTGCTAACCCTATATCAAAGGGACAAATGGGTGCTAATACTTCTCTGGAACCTTTCTTATTACCAGTTACCAAAGTAATAGAAACTTGTTCTTTAGCAGAAATACTTCCATTAGTAAGAGACTATAATCCCTTTTTACTTGTTGTTGATGAACATGGTGGAACCGAGGGATTAATAACTGCAGCAGATCTTACTGGAGAAATTGTAGGAGATGAGATGCAAAATAATACCCTATATTCTGATATGAAACAATTAGATAATTCTTTAAAAAAATGGTCAATAGCTGGTAAAGCAGAAATAATAGAAATAAATAAAAAATTAGGCTGTCTTATACCAGAAGGTGCGGATTATCATACATTGGCTGGTTTTCTTTTAGAGAGATTTCAAATGGTACCAAAAATTGGAGATACATTAGAGTTTAAAAATATTAAATTTGAAATTATCTCTATGTCTGGTCCAAAAATTGATCGTGTAAAAATAATTATGATTATTAGCAAAAACTGACCTCTGATGAACGATAATAAATTAATAAATATGGATCATAAAAGATGCAATTAGACTCATACCCAGTAAAGGTTGGAGTCATTGGGATAGGTAATATGGGCTGGCATCATGCGAGAGTGCTAAGCCTACTAAAAGATGCAGTCTTAATAGGAGTAGCTGATCCAAATGAAAAAAGAGGGAAATTAGCCAAGGAGCAATTCCATTGTGATTGGTATAAGAATTATCATGATCTCCTAGAAAATGTAGATGCAATTTGTATAGCAGTTCCAACCTTACTTCATCATAAAGTAGGTTTAGATTGTTTAAAAGCAGGCTTACATGTATTAATAGAGAAACCAATTGCAGCAAGTCAAGCAGAGGCTGCTGCGCTTATCAGTGAATCAAAGAATAAAAATTGTTTATTACAAGTTGGCCATATCGAGAGATTTAACCCTGCTTTTAGAGAATTAAATAAAATTATAAGTAATGAAAGAATAGTTGTATTAGAAGCTAGCAGACATAGTCCAAATGCAGATAGAGCGAACGATGTTTCAGTTGTTATGGATCTTATGATTCATGATATTGATCTTGTTTTAGAGTTAGTTAATTCAAAAATCAAAAAATTATCAGCGGTTGGCGGGAAAAATGAAGAAGGATTAATTGATTATGTAAATGCAACTCTCGTTTTCGAAAACAATGTGATAACAAGCCTAACTGCCAGCAAAATGAGTCATAAAAAAATTAGAAGCCTAAGTGCACATTGTCAAAATAGTTTAGTAGAAACTGACTTCTTGAATCATAAGCTTCAAATCCATAGAAAATCACATGAATCATACTCCGCTGATCATGGAGAATTAGTTTATAGAAATGATGGATTTGTTGAGGAAGTAAGTACAACTTCTATAGAGCCTCTTTATGCTGAACTCGAACATTTTTTAAAATGCGTACAAGGTAAAGATTCTCCAGAGGTAGGAGGAGAGCAAGCTTCTAGAGCTTTAATAATTGCAGATTTGATAGAACATGCTGTTATTAAACCTGGAGAATCTATATCTCTTAGAGAACCCATTTAAATAATTTTAAAGTTATTTAAACCCAACTGCAGCTTGCCAGACAAATACCAATAAGAAGAAAAACAAAGGGATTAAAGGAAGAACATCAACTGTTGGAGCAAACGCTTTGTATGCTTCAGGAAGTTCAGCAAATGTATTTAAAAGAATCAACACCTTCTCAAATAATTAATTTATTACTATTAGACGTTACCACGTATGATGAGCAATAGAGGATATTTCCCAAGGAGCGAAATCTATTGTAAAACAATTATCCTTAATTGCTTGTGAAATTGCATTTGTAAATCGAATCATATGTGAGATATTATGCAAGCTTATTAATGTCAATCCAAGTATTTCATCATTTCTAATTAAATGATGCAGATAAGCCCGAGAATAATTCTTGCATGTCTCACAAAGACATGTTTTATCAATTGGATTAAAATCGTCTTTGAACCTTGCGTTCCGAATATTCCATCTCTGATCATTATAAAAAGCAGTACCATGTCTTCCTAACCTTGTAGGCAAAACGCAATCAAACAAATCAAATCCATTGGCTATTGCTATTGATATTTCATTTAAAGAACCTATTCCCATTAAATATCTTGGCTTATGCTCAGGCAAATATTTTGGAACAAGGCTAATTACATTTCTAATTTCATCTATCGACTCACCTACGCTTACTCCTCCAACAGCTATTCCAGGCAGATCAAATGAAGAAACAAACTTTGCACTTTTTTCTCTCAAATGATGATATCTTCCCCCTTGAACAATTCCAAAAAGAGCCTGATCAATTTTTGAGTGCGATTCAAAACATCTTTTTAGCCAACGATGCGTTCTTAGAAGAGAATCTTCAATATCATTTTCTGAAACATTATGAGGTGGACAATGATCAAATGCCATACAAATGTCGGCGCCTAAATCCATTTGAATTTTCATTACCTTTTCAGGAGTTAAAAATATATAACTTCCATCTCGCGGATTTTTAAATCCAACTCCCTCATCTGAAATCTTATTTAATTTAGCCAAACTAAATACTTGGTAACCTCCAGAATCTGTGAGAATTGGTTTATTCCAATTCATGAATTTATGAATACCTCCTGCTTTCTTGATAATTTCTTCTCCTGGTTGCAAATGGAGATGAAATGTATTTGACAATATCATTGATGCATTAGTTGCATTTAATTGATTGGAGGTAAGTCCTTTTACAGTAGCTAGAGTTCCAACTGGCATAAACTTTGGGGTACAAACTTCTCCATGAGGAGTAGTTAAAACACCAGTTCTAGCATTTGTTTTATTACAGTAGGATGTAGACTTGAAACTAAACACGTTTTCACAAAACTTTTAAATTGTTATATAAAATCTATTCTATTATTTATATAAATATTAATTTAAAATCATTATCAAAAAAGAATTTTTTAGCAACTTGGCTGGAGCATGGATCTTTTATACAGTTCTACCTAAGATTCCTTTTATTGAACCAAAGTTTGATAATATTGCTCAGTTTTCCCCGCTAATTGGAATATTCATTGGAGTTATACAAAGTTATATTTTTCTAATATTAAATAATAATTCTTGGCCAATATTTGCTTGTTCATTGATTTGCTTAATATCTGGATATTTAATAACGGGAGGATTGCATTTAGATGGTTTAATGGATACATTTGACGGAATTTATGCCAGCAAGAAAAAACGACTAAAGGCTATGAAAGATAGCAGAGTAGGTTCATATGGTGTTCAATCAATTTTGGTAATTACTTTTATACAATTAGCTTCAATTACAAAGATCGAAAATAGTGTCGTCTATGCTTTACCAATTTGCTTGTTTTTAGGAAGATTATCAACTTTAATCTTTATTGAAAAATTTAAATATCTCAAATATAAGAGAAAATATCATACACATAAAAAATTCTGGAGGGGATTAGGAATTGAATCAAAATTCTCTATTTTATTATTAATCCTAATAATTATATTTTCCTTATTTGTTGAAACTTCTGTAAGTAATTTAAATAAGATAATAATTCTTTCTCTAGGCCTTGTAATCTCTTATAAAGTCCCAATGTTTTTGGGCAATAAGATGGGAGGAGTAAATGGAGATACTTGTGGAGCTAGTGTTGTTTTAACTGAAACAATCATGATGTTTGTATATTCATTATTTCTTTAGGTAACTTTAAATAAAATATATTTTTCTTATTTAAATTATTTAAATTATCCATCAATTCTCCAGTTTCATTATCATCAATTAAAGTTAAATCACCTCCAATCTGTTGAGCTAATTTTTTGGCTAAATAAAGACCTACTCCTGATCCATTTTTATCCTTTGAGGCAAAGCCTCGATATCCTTTTTGAAAAATTTTTTCTCTCTCCTCAATTAAAATTCTTTCGCCTTGATCAAAAACAACTATTCCAGTACTAAGTAATGAAATGCCTATTTCTGTATTATGTTCAGAATACTTAAATGCATTTTCAAGCAAATTAGCAACAATTTCAGCAATAATTCCATAATTTGAAGGTATCTCTTGTCTCGACCATTCAGGCCATTCCAAAGACTGTTTCCAGTATTTATTTTGCAATTTTGAATTAGCTTTACCCCTTTCTAGAATTGGTTCAAGAAGACTTTTAATAGTTATTTTTTTATCGTTGTCTAGATTTGGTGGTAATAATAATCTTTCTTCCCCTAGATTTATGGGAATTTTATTAGGCCGATTCAATTTTTCAAAAGAATTTACATAGTCATTGATTTGATTTTGCTCAACTAACATACTTTCAACAATTCCAATAGAATCAGCATCTGTTCCAAGTTTTTTAATCAGTAATTTCGCATAAGTTCTCAATGCAGCTAAAGGATTTCTGAGTTGATGAATAATAAATCCAACTTGACTTCTAATATAATTAGCTTCTTCATTATTTCTTTGTCTCTGAATTTCTAATGAAAAACTTTTTGCTAAAGATGTTGATAAAGCTTTCAATCGTGAGTCAAGGAAAATTGGCCACTCTCCATTATTAAATTCAGTTTCCACTCTCAATACTCCAATTAAAATGTTTTTATCTTGAATTGGGTACCATTTCCTATTGGGAGAAGAAACTTTTAATTCTGGATCATTATCAATTGGCATCAATGATCTATCAATTTGAGGCCATTGTCCAATCAATTCAAAACCTGCCTTTGCCTCTTTTTTTGCAGATGCGAGATAAACAACTAAATGAGTTACACCCATAAAACATCCAAAACTTTCAAGCTGAGTTGTTACCAGTTCTTCAAATTCATTTGAAAGCTTCATAATTTGGGTGATGAGAAAGATTTTTAAAGAATTTTCAGAAAAAAACTTGTAAAATCTGAAAAAAGTATTAAGATTGTTAGTGATGTCTGAGTTAAGCCATCCATTCATTATGAACAAAAGTTCATAATTAACATGCTACATCAGAGGTTGATGGGTCCTCTATGTATTACACGAGTGAATTCAAATCACAATAATCTATTAGTAAATTGATTTGCTAATACTAATTCAAAAAATTATTTAGAGTTACTGGAGATCTCAATCAATGTCCAAAAAAAGGAAAAGAATTAGCAGGAGAAGATTGGCTGGGCAAAGAGTAATGGCTCATGTTCCCATCTATCATATTGAAACTGGTAAACATAAGCCTGTCACTGCTGCTAGAAGATTCATCGCTGAAAATGGCTTATCTGCCCCTTGTGTTTTCAATGTCAGAAGAAATGAACATACAACGGATAGATTTTTTTGGGGAGAAAAAGGTTTATTCAGTGCTCAATATGCAGAAGAGAATCATTTCCTATTTCCCTCTCTTAAAACTGTTGTAGAAGGAATTGGAGAAGAAAAAATATTTGAAGGATTAGAACTTTCCGCTGATGATTGGGAAGAAATTGAAGAATATGAATATGCATTTGTTTAAAAGTAATCTCTAATCTTAGATTTTATTAATTCAACAAAATTCATATCAATCTCGTGAGCGCCTTCGAATTCATGCAATTCGCATCGAGAATTTGTTAAGTCTTTAATAAGAGTAATAATCTTTTGGGATGCAATAGGTGGTACTATTTCATCATTTATGCCATGACTAATAAGAATATTTTGATCCTTCCCTGGTTTCCAAATTGGATGAGAATAACCACTACAGGAGACAATAAGGCCTAAGTCCAACTTGAAACCTGCATCAAGAGCCATAGCTGCACCTTGAGAGAATCCAAATAAAATAGTTCTTTTGAGAGGTATGTCAAGATTTCCTAATTCTTGTAATGTACAAATTAATTTACTAACTTCAATTTCTGCTTCACTCCAATTTGCCGGGAATAAAGCATACCATTGTCTTCCTATATTATTAACGTGTAGGTTTGGAGCTCTCAAGGAAATTATCTCAAAAGGGAAAGGTGCATCATTAATAATTAAGTTTCCTATTTCAATTAGATCATCAGCATCAGCGCCCCATCCATGAAGCAAGATAATTCTATGACTAGCATTTTGAGAGCCTATCGACACATATTCATGATTCTTAGTGGATTTCATGTTTATATTCTTAAGTAAACAGAATTTTTCTCAAATGTCCCCATTAGCTTTAATTAGTGTTTCAGATAAAACAAACTTAGTTTCTTTCTCAAAAGTCTTAGTAGAAAAATTTGGTTATAAGATTTTATCAAGTGGAGGGACTGCAGAATACTTAAGTAATGCAAATATCCCTGTTATAAAAGTATCAGATTTCACAAACTCACCTGAAATATTAGAAGGGAGAGTAAAAACTTTACACCCAAAAATCCATGGGGGAATTCTAGCCAAAAGATCCAAAGATAGCCATCTTAAAGATTTAAAGAGAAATAATATTGAATTGATTGATCTTGTAGTTGTGAATTTATATCCATTCAAACAAAAAATTGAAGAAGGATGTAAATGGGATGAGGCTATCGAAAATATTGATATCGGAGGTCCTTCAATGATTAGATCTGCAGCGAAAAATCATGAGGATGTAGCTGTACTAGTTTCTCATAAGCAATATGATAAATTTATCGAGGAAAAGACAAAAGGTGATTTAAGAATTGAGTTCAAAACTGAATTAGCATTTCAAGCCTTTGAGCATACAGCTAGTTATGATGTCGCGATTTCGAATTGGATGAGCAAAGCGAAGGATTACAAAAATTATTATAACTTTCAAAGTTATCCTCGAATTAAAAACTTAAGATATGGGGAGAACCCACATCAAAAAGCGACATGGTACGGTTCAGATAAAATTGGTTGGAAAGCCGCTAAGCAGTTACAAGGCAAAGAATTAAGTTATAACAATTTGCTGGATTTAGAATCAGCTTTATTAACTATTTTAGAATTTGATTATCAAAATAACGATAATTCTGAATTAAATGACAAAGCAGTTGTAATTTTAAAACACAATAATCCATGTGGTGCAGCGATAAGCCATTCTTTATCAACAGCATTTAAGAATGCACTT
Source organism: uncultured Prochlorococcus sp. (assembly GCA_964397895.1). Taxonomy (GTDB): domain Bacteria; phylum Cyanobacteriota; class Cyanobacteriia; order PCC-6307; family Cyanobiaceae; genus Prochlorococcus_A. The sequence continues at coordinate 3,291 of CAYNKY010000056.1, read as the reverse complement.
CGATGCGATAGCACAAGTGCCTTTGGAGGGATAGTCGCATTTAACAACAATGTAGATTTGAATACAGCAAAATATCTTTCAGATATTTTTTTAGAATGCGTTGTTGCTCCATCATTTAGTGAAGAAGCTTTAGATACTTTAAAACACAAAAAAAATTTAAGATTACTTGAGTTAGATTTTAAAAATATTGAATTAAAGAATCAATCAGCTTGTAAATCGATAATGGGAGGTATGTTAATTCAAGACCTTGACAATAATGGAGATAATACTAAGGATTGGGAAATAGTAACTAATATGAGACCCTCTGGGAAAGAACTAGATGATCTTAATTTTTCATGGAAAATTTGTAAGCATGTAAAATCAAATGCAATAGTAATTGCTAAAGACCAGCAAACTTTAGGAATTGGAGCTGGACAAATGAATAGGGTTGGAGCAGCAAGACTAGCACTTGAATCTGCAAAAAATGAATCAAATGGAGCAGTTTTAGCCAGCGATGGATTTTTCCCTTTTTCAGATACTGTAGATATAGCTAATAAGTTTGGAATTAAAGCAATTATTCAACCAGGTGGAAGTATTAGAGACAATGAATCTATTAAAAAATGCGATGAACTTGGTATCTCTATGATTTTGACAAATAAAAGACATTTCTTACATTAAATCAACTAGCTTTTGGGTAGTAAGTAATTTTATTCGTTTTTCTAAATAATGCTAATCTTCCAGGACCAGCGCATAAAAAATACAGTGAAATTGCTCCATAAATAAATGATAATTCAAATGCATAATTATGTCCCTCAACAACTGCTAATGGAAAACCTTCTAAACCTGTATCAAGCATATGGAAATATAGTGCAAAAGCCATAGTAGAAAATAGGCCTAATGCCGATAGTCTGGCAAAGACTCCAAGTGCTAATCCTAAGGGACAGATTAATTGTGTTATTGCCGCACCAAATGTCCATATAACAGGGTCTCCTGGAAGAAATGGGAAATATTTACCAACTACAAATTCAGCAAATCCTTGCGGATCCTGCAGTTTTTCCAACCCATGGTGAACCATTAATAAGCTGAACCCTACTCTCAATATAAAAATTGAAAGCTCTCCTAAGATATTAACTTCCTGGTTCCCTGATGGGTTAGCAACTACAACTTCAACTTTTTGAGGAGCTTTAGATGTATTCATTTGAGCTGTTTGATTTTGATCTGTAGGTGTTGTGTCTTCCATACTACTGTTTTTTTTTATATTCTAAATAATAAAGTACCTCTTTAGGAAAAATAAAAAATTTTTTACTAAATTACTTTTAAATTAATTGGTAATTTTAATAAGTTTTTCAATTACATCAGCAACTACTTTATCTGGAGTTGATGCACCAGAAGTAATACCTACAGTTAAATCTCCTTCAGGCAGAAAATTCTTTTTCAAAATTAGGTCTGATTCAAGAGGTTTATGGCAAATTGAATTATTTTCTACTGAAATTCTATCAGGGGTATCAATATGAAAAGATTGGATTTTATTAGTAATTGCGATTTCTTGTAAATGTGTCGTATTTGATGAATTGAAACCACCAATAACAACTAAAATATCAAGGTCTTCATCTACTAGTGAAAACATTGCATCTTGTCTCTCTTCTGTAGCATCACAAATAGTATTAAAAGCTAAGAAATGATCATTAAGATGAGCAGGACCATATTTTTTTAGCATTGTATTTTCAAACAACTTGCCTATTTCTTCTGTCTCACTTTTAAGCATTGTAGTTTGGTTCGCCACCCCAACCCTCTCGAGATGAATATCAGGATCGAATCCATTAGAAAAAGCTCTGGCAAATTTTTTTAGAAATTCTTCTCTATCTCCTTTGCCAAGTATATAATTTGAAACATATTCAGCTTCTGCTAAATCAAATACTACTAAATAGTTTCCAGCAAATGATCTCGTAGCAAGAGTCTCTTCATGTTTATATTTGCCATGAATTATTGATGTGAAAGTATGTTTCTTATGTTTTTCAACAGTATGCCAAACCTTTGAAACCCAAGGACAAGTAGTATCAATAATATGACACTCCTTTTCATGGAGTAATTGCATTTCCTGAACAGTAGCTCCAAAAGCAGGCAAAATCACTACGTCTCCATGGGATACAGCAGAGAAGTCTTTTATTCCATTTTTTGCAGAAATTATCTTTACATTCATTCTGCTTAAATGATTATTTACTGAAGGATTATGAATAATTTCATTTGTCATCCAAATAGTTTCTTTTGGATAGTGTCTTCTAGTCTCATATGCCATAGCCACTGCTCTTTCAACACCCCAACAAAATCCAAATGATTTAGCTAATTGAATTTTTAATCTTCCTTCTTGATAAGTAAAATTATTTTCTCTGATAGAGGCTATTAATTCACTCTGATATGATTCACCTAAAGCTTTTGCACGCTGTGTGGGAGATTCGAAACCTCTCCGGTTGTATCTTCCGGAATGTTGTATTGCGTGTTTTACGGCTTGTGTATCCATGTTTAAGATATTACATCATTTTGAATAAATTTAATGAAACAAAAAAAAACCTGACATAAGTCAGGCTTTTTTGATATGCATATTTGTTATCTAGATGCGAAGTCAGGGTATGCCTCCATACCATGTTCACCAATATCTAAACCTTGAACTTCTTCAGATTCAGTTACTCTGATACCTCCAAATAAACCTCCAATAATAGACCAAGCGATCCAACATGTAATTAAAGACCATAATGCATATGCACCAGCACCAAGAGCCTGAACTAATAGTAGATTAATGCCTCCACCATTAAACAGACCTAGGCCTGATCCATCTCCTTGAACTGCTGTACCCCAAAGTCCAATAACTAAAGTACCCCAAACTCCACAAACTCCATGAACGGAGAAAGCCCCAACAGGATCATCAATCCCAGCAGCATCAAGAGCACCTACCGCAAAAACGACAATAATACCTCCTACTAAACCTGCGAACCAAGAGCCTGTTAAGGTCATATCACCACATCCAGCAGTAATACTAACTAAACCTGCCAAAATCCCATTAATAGTCATAGTTAGATCAGGTTTACCTGATGTCATTGTAGAAGTAATAGTAGCTCCAATAGCTCCCCCAGCTGCTGCGAGAGTTGTAGTAACAGCAACATAAGGTACCCATTGATCCATAGCTAGTTGAGAGCCAGGATTAAAGCCATACCATCCAATCCAGAGTATTAAAGCTCCAAGAGTTGCTATAGACATATTATGTCCTGGCATTGCTTGAGGTTTATTACCTTTGAACTTACCAATTCTTGGTCCGAG
>CAYNKY010000055.1:0-11322 GCA_964397895.1 uncultured Prochlorococcus sp. | reverse complement strand
AAATCTAACTAATTTAATGTGGCATTTCAGATGTTCTTAACATAGCGATAAACCATAAAGATGAAATAAAAAGAGCAGTTAAGATTCCAGTGCTTATACCAAATTTAGAAATAGTAATCGGAACGATTAAAGGGAAAGTAACAGCTCCAAATAAGGGAGTCAAAGCTATAAATTTTTTACGCATAGATAATTTACTCAAACCATTCTGTTTCTGATTTTTCTTTGCTATTTGTATTATCCAATGGTGTATTTCTTTCAAATCTCATTGTTATTGATCTTTCTTGCTTGCCACTTGAATCAGTTGCTTTAATATCATAATTTTGAGAACCATCCCTAAAGGGAACTTGAAGTCTAAATGTGCCATCAGAAGCTAGTGGAACTTCTTCACCGCCTATAGTTAAAATCGCTGAAGGATCAGTAGCACCATAAACAATTAATTCTGCATCTGCCACTAACCAAAAGGATCTACTGCTTATCCCAGAACCAGATTCGTTTATACCAGAAGACCAAACTCCTGCTCCAGAATCATTATTATAATTTTTATTTGAAAAACTTTCCATGAATTCTTCAGAACCTACCTTAGTACGTTTTGAATAGGTTGTAGCAGCTTGATAGAGCCTCTCATGCAAGCCATTAACATTGTTATCAGCAGATTCTATTAGAGAAGTACTAGTCTCAGGGGGCGAATCTAAATTGAATGGTACAAACTTATCTAATATTTGTTCAGATGGTTGAGAATTAGGCACATGACTTGAGGAAGAAAAAGCTAATGACATCCATTTAACACCATATCTATAACCTAATTCAACTTTATAATCCCTGTCTGGGACTGGAATTGGAAGATACCATTCAGTACTATAGCTATCAACTGCTATTTCCCTTAGTGTACCTTGATTAACATTTCCATCTTCCAAGCCAGTGACATCATAAAGTCTTAAACAAAGTTTATTAGCTCCTAAAGACTGAGCTTTCTCTCTATCAATATCGGATATTTGCCAAAAAACGTATGCCCATTCAGGATCTCTGGGTAGAAACACTAAATTAGTTTTTTTATCAATAGATGTTGGAATCGTATTAGATGTTGTAGAGGTTTTGGTAATTTTCGTTTCACTTTTGCTAGGTGAAATATTATTAGCTTTATTCTGATAAATATCTATAAGATCAACTAGTGCAACCTTAGTTTTTCGACTGTAAAGGGGTACTGATAATTTACTAGCTACTTGACGTAATTGTCTGAGGGTAAGACGAAGCAATTCATCCTTAGTTTTCATCCCTTCAGCCACTTTAAAATCTCCGTTTTTGTTTGGGATCAGTATGTTCTTTTTTTTGCCAATCTGCGTGATATTTTGCTCTGTCGTCAGCATCCACTGACTACTTTTAAAATTATAAAAATTCAAAATTTCCTTAAAACCCTTAAAAACATTAACTTTTCATGATTTTGAAGAATTAAAAGATTTTGAACAAATTTTTTCTTCTTTTAATTTTTATTACCATTAAAAAACATATTTTTTAGAGGTATATTTTTTCTTCGGGATCGCAAAAAATCATAAATTTAATTATTTTTAGAAATTAAAATTATTAGATCATCTAAAATCAAATTCAAAGGCTTTTTACCAATCGAATCTGAATAATCCTTCAATTTTTGCGCTGCTGAATTCATTTGCTCGAACAAAAGCAATGAGAAATTTTGATCATTCAATTTTTTAGCTTCAAATTCAGACCATTCCATTAATTGGCATTCGGTTGGGAAGGAGACATTATTACGAGAAGAAATATCCTTAAAAATTTCTAAGCAATGAACTAGTAATTTAAGATGAACTTTATCTAGAGTTGATAAATCAAGCTGATCAATCTTATTAATAACTTCCATTTTTATTGGACCACTAAGAGAATTAAATTGATCAGACATTAAATTAATTTAAAGGGCATGAAAAAAGATCAATATTTTGCATATCTTTGGTTAAAGTATATATGAGACTTAACGAAATAAATCAATTTTCAAATTATGGTTAACGACAATTTGATGGATAATATTGTTTCTGAACCATATAAATATGGTTTCGTAACTGAAATTGAAAGTGAAAAAATATCAAAAGGAATTAATGAAGACATTATTAGATTAATTTCATCTAAAAAAAACGAGCCCGAATACCTACTAAACTTTAGATTAAATGCTTTCAAAAAATGGCAAGAGATGGAAGAACCTAACTGGGCAGATTTAGGATATACACCAATTGATTATCAAGATATAATATATTATTCAGCACCTAAACAACAAGATAAGATTGCAAGTTTAGACGAAGTTGACCCAAAACTGTTGGAAACCTTCGATAAATTAGGAATCCCTTTGACAGAACAAAAAAGGTTAACCAATGTTGCTGTAGATGCAGTCTTTGATAGCGTTTCTATTGCGACAACATTTAAGGAACAACTTGCAGAACATGGGGTTATTTTTTGTTCAATAAGTGAAGCAATTAGAGATCATTCGGATTTAATTGAAAAGTATTTAGGTTCTGTTATACCAGCATCAGATAATTACTTTGCTGCTCTAAATTCAGCAGTATTTAGTGATGGTTCATTTGTATATATTCCTAAAAATGTTACTTGTCCAATGGATCTATCTTCTTATTTCAGAATAAATAGTGGCGACTCTGGTCAATTTGAAAGAACTTTAATAATTGCAGAAGAAGCTAGCTCAGTAAGTTATCTTGAAGGATGTACAGCACCAATGTTTGATACGAACACCCTTCATGCTGCAGTAGTTGAACTTATTGCTCTTGACGATGCATCTATTAAGTATTCAACTGTACAAAACTGGTATGCCGGGAATGAAAAAGGTGTTGGCGGCATCTTTAATTTTGTAACTAAAAGAGGAAAATGTCTTGGTAGAAAGAGCAAAATCAGTTGGTCACAAGTTGAAACTGGATCAGCAATTACATGGAAATACCCAAGTTGCATTCTGATCGGAGAAGAATCAGTAGGTGAATTTTATTCAGTAGCTTTAACAAATAATTTACAACAAGCTGATACAGGAACAAAAATGATTCATATAGGACCTAAAACCAAATCGACAATTGTAAGTAAAGGTATAAGTGCAGGTAAATCATCTAATAGTTACAGAGGTTTAGTAAAAATAGGTTCACAAGCAATTGGAGCAAGAAACTATAGCCAGTGTGATTCAATGTTGATCGGAGATCAAGCTGCAGCAAATACTTTTCCTTATATTCAATCGCAACAACCTAATTCAGAAGTTGAACATGAGGCAAGTACGTGTAGAATTTCAGAAGATCAACTTTTTTATTTACAAAGCAGAGGTATTGAATTTGAGGAAGCAGTATCTATGATGGTAAGTGGTTTCTGCAGAGACGTGTTTAACCAACTTCCCATGGAATTTGCTGCTGAAGCCGATAAGTTACTCTCCTTAAAATTGGAAGGATCAGTTGGCTAACAACACAATTTATCTAAGCAAAATTTGATGCAAAAGACAAAAGAAATAAAGAAACCACTTTTAGAGATAAGTAATCTTTTTGCATCTACTGAAAATCTGACAATTTTGAAAGGAGTCAATATTCAGATTAATGCTGGTGAAATTCATGCAATTATGGGTAGAAACGGATGCGGCAAAAGTACACTTTCTAAAATAATTGCTGGACACCCTTCCTATGAAGTTACAAGTGGCAAAATAAAACTTTCGGGGAATGATATTGAATCCTTGGAACCAGAAGAAAGAGCACAATCTGGTATATTTCTTGGTTTTCAATATCCCATAGAAATTCCTGGAGTAAGTAATCTTGAGTTTCTTAGAGTAGCAACTAATGCGAGGAGGAAATTCCTGAATAAAGAAGAATTAGATACATTTGAATTTGAAGAATTAGTAAAAGAAAAATTAGATATTGTAAAAATGGATTCTGCTTTTTTAAGTAGAAGTATTAACCAAGGATTCTCTGGAGGAGAGAAAAAAAGAAATGAAATATTACAAATGGCCCTTCTAGAACCTGAGATTGCAATTTTAGATGAAACAGATTCTGGTTTAGATATTGATGCCTTGAGAATTGTCGCATCTGGGATTAAAAAAATTGCGAATAAAAATTCTGGTATTATTCTTATTACTCACTACCAAAGATTACTTGATGAAATCAAACCAGATTTTGTTCATGTTATGGCTAACGGGAAGATTATTAAAACTGGTGATAGTAAACTTGCGTTAGAACTTGAAGAAAATGGATATGACTGGACTGATAAATTTATAAATCAAGAGAAAGAATAATGCAAATAATTGAAAGCATTACAAAAAAAGATGAATTTATTTCAACTAATAAATCTAAGCTTCAAAAATTATCTTTTGCCAAATTAAAGAGTAATCCTCTTCCTAACAACAAAAGCGAAATTTGGAGATTGACAAGCAAGCCAAAATTTTCACGTTTTTTAAATTATGAAATAGATGATAAAATCGCAAATATTTTAATACCAGAACTCCCTGAGGCAAAAAATGTTATTAGGATCATAATAGGAGAAAATAAAAATATTGAACTTAAAAAAAATAACTGGGAAATAAGGCAGATCAAAGAAAAAGAAATAATAAGTTTAATAAAACAAGAAATAGTTGATTGTGATACAACAGAAAATTGGAGTAATTTATTAAATCACTTTCTTACTAATAAAAAAAATATTATTGGTTTAAATATTTCGGGTAAAAGGATTCCAGATATTGAAATAATCTGCAATTCAAAAGAAAATTTTTTAAATTCTAAAACTTTAATTTTAAATATAGAAGAGGGTACCAAAGTTAATATTTCCCAAATCAACCTAGGTGATGCAAATTCTGCATTATCAATTTCATCCTATTTAAATATTGGAAAAGATGCAGTTTTAAATCATGGGATCATCTCATATGGTGATAATAAATCAAATATAATTAATTCATTGAATGTAATTCAGCAAAAAAATAGTGAATATAACTTGGGCTCAATTCAGTTTAAATTTGATTTTGCAAGATTAGAGCTCAGTATTAATCAAGTTGAAGGCCATGCCAAGACAAATATCAAAGGGATGCAAATTACAAAGGGAAATGAACAAATATCAACATATGCAAAAATTTCATTTAATGGCCCTAATGGATTTTTAAATCAGTTAAATAAATCTCTAGCTAAAGGAAGATCACATTCAGTTTTCGAAGGATTAATCATTGTTCCTCAGATTGCTCAAAAAACTGATGCATCTCAACTTAGCAGAAACTTACTTCTATCAAATTATGCAAAAATAGATACTAAACCTCAACTAGAAATTATTGCAGATGATGTCAAATGTATGCATGGAGCAACAATTTCCCAGCTAAATGAAAATGAACTTTTTTATATGAGATCAAGAGGTCTCACATTAGAAGAAGCTAGTAAACTACAATTGAGATCATATTATCAAGAAATTATTTCTTTTTTGCCTATCTCGAAGGACAGATTGGATTTGCTTGCATTATTACTCAAAAATCAATAATGAAAACTTTACAAGATTTTAATCTATCAACTATAGAAGATTTTCCAATACTTAATCAAAAGTTTAATGAAAAGGAAAAATTGATTTACTTGGATCACGCAGCTACGACCCAAAAGCCGCAACAAGTTTTAGACAAAATTAATGAATATTACCAGAATTTCAATGCAAATGTTCATAGAGGAGCTCATCAACTGAGTGCAAAAGCTACAGAAGAATTTGAAAATGCAAGATTGTCAATTAAAAATTATATAAAAGCTAATTCGGTAAAAGAAATAGTATTCACCAGGAATGCTACTGAAGCCATAAATATTGCTGCAAGATCTTGGGGAGAAAATAATTTACAAGAAAATGATGAAATACTATTATCCATAATGGAGCATCATAGTAATATTGTCCCATGGCAGCTTGTTGCGAAAAAAAATAAATGCAAAATAAAATATATCAATATCACCGAAGAAGGTTATCTTGATTTTGTAGACTTCAAATCAAAATTAACAAAGAAAACTAAAATTGTTAGTTTAGTGCATATTAGTAATACCCTTGGATGTTGCAATCCAATCAAAGAAATAACAAAGTTATCGAAAGAAAATGGTTCGATGGTACTAATTGATGCTTGTCAAAGTTTGGCCCATGTAGAAATAGATGTTAAAAATTTAGGTATTGACTTTCTAGCTGGTTCAGGACATAAATTATGTGGCCCTACTGGGATAGGTTTCTTATGGGCTCGTGAAAATATACTTGAAGATATGCCTCCGCTATTTGGTGGGGGAGAAATGATACAAGATGTATTTGAAGAAAAAAGTACTTGGGCTGATCTTCCTCATAAATTTGAGGCTGGCACTCCAGCAATTGCAGAAGCTATAGGACTTGCTGAAGCTCTAAAATATATAAATAAATTAGGACTTAAAAATATTCATAGATATGAACAAGAACTTACAAAGTACTTATTTGAAAAGATGAGAGTTATCAGAAATTTAAATATAATTGGACCCCATCCGAATCAAGATCCTAACAGAGCTTCATTAGCAACATTTTATATAAAAAATATTCATGCAAATGACATAGCAGAAATATTAGATTCAAAGGGCATTTGTATTAGAAGTGGTCATCATTGCTGCCAACCACTTCATAGATACATAGGTATCAATTCAACTGCTAGGGTGAGCATGAACTTCACTACCACAAAAAATGATATAGATATTTTTATTGAAAAGCTTAAGGAGACAATAAATTTTTTAGATATTAATTCTTAAAATTTAAAACATAATTAATAAATTTTTCAGTTTTTTCCAAAACGATCATTTTATTATCAATGGTTTTAAACCCATGACCCTCATCCTCAAACAGGAAAAGTTCTGTATAGACATTATTTTCTTTAAGCTTCGTATGAAAGAGACTAGATTCTTGAAAGTTTATAACAGAATCTTTTTTTCCATGAAATAGTAATACTGGTTTATCAATGTTATGTAAATTATTCTTTGGTGATCGCTTAAAATATTCTTTTTTATTATTTTTAAATTCTCCAATTAAAGAATTTAAATAATTTTTTTCAAATCTATGAGTATTTAAACGCATTTCATTGAGATCAATCACAGGATATTTACAAATCGCTGCCTTGAAAATATCATTACCAACAATAGAATTTAAAGCAGTAAAGCCTCCAGCGCTATTTCCTGCAATAATTATTCTTGAATAATCGACTAATCCCTCCTTAATTAGGGTTAGAGCTAAATTCTTACAGTCAATTGAATCAACTATTCCCCATTTCATTTTTAAACGTTCTCTATAATTCCTCCCCAAGCCAGAAGATCCACCATAATTAACTTCTGCGACGAACCATCCTCTTGATAGCCAATATTGCACTTCCAAGTTCAATACGCCACTAAATGATGCGGTTGGACCACTATGAACTCTTAGTAATAATGGGGATTCTACTTGGTTATTAAAATTTGGTCTATAAATCCAGGCATGCGTTTCTTTACCCTCGTATCCTTTAAACCAAAATGATTCTGCTTTTATATAGCTTGAATTTTTCTCATTAATCTGTATACAATCACTAAAAACTTTTAAAGATTGATCCAAATTTATTTTTAATAATTTTTCATGAGAAATATTACTTGAAGCAATACAAACCAATTGATTTTTATATACTTGGAGATCTCTCAGATATTGAAAAGGTAGTTCAATATTAGCTTTAAAAGAAAAGTTCTGATAATGCTCTAATAACCAAAATTCTTTATGCTTAACCAAACAAAACAAATTATCCTTTGAACCAGAAAAAAGAGAAATACCAGAAATCCATTCTGGAACTCCATATTCAAATGATGCCTTTTTTATCCTTTTTATAATATTAATTTCTTGAATATTATTAATTTCTAAAAACATTAAATTCCACCATCCCGAGCTATCTTCAGCGCAAAGTAAAATATTTTTACTGATCCATAATGGTTGAAAAAATGATACAGATTTTTGTAAGTTAATATTCTTATTTTTGAACTCTCTTATTTTTGTTATTTGACCATTTGACTTTATTTGAGCGAACAACAAATTATTACTTTCCCAAATCATATTATTTGACCACTCAATCCAAGAGAGCAAGGTGTAATCTTCATTACAACTTAAAGATCCCGCAAAAGAATCAAACTCTTTCAAAATCCTTAAAACTTGTTTTTCTTTGTTGATTTTGATGGCGAAAAGATAATCTCTCCCATTTTGTTCAAACAAACCTAGCAATTCAGTCCCATTTAACAGTACAAAGGAAGAATCAAAATTACCTTTTACAGAAGTGGTTAATTTTCGCAGACTTTTTGAATTTAAAAAATAATTAGAAGTTTGATTAATAGATTTATTAATCTCAAAAACTTGGCACCAGAGTGATTCTGATATTAAGTCAATCCAAATTAAGTAAATATCTTCTTGATAAAAGAAACATTTATAAGATTTCCCCCCATATCCATGAAAATTACTTTTAATTTTAAAAGAATTGCCTGTTAAATTTTGAGCTATAGAATTATCATCATTAAAAGGCTTTGCAAAAATTGCTGTATTTGAATTTGTTTGAATATTTTCTACCCAAAAAATAAATCCTTCAACAAAAGATAATTCCTTGTAAGAATTACTTTCAAATAATAAATCCTTTGAAGTAATTTTTTTGTAATTATTCATTGAATTCCTTTCATTCTCAGTTTAAAAAAATGCTAAAGTCTTTATATAGTCTAAATTCTAATCAATTCAAAAACGAAAGAGTGCCAAATCATTTTTCACAGTTAGCAAAAAACTCTCGAAATAATGTTTCTTCTATAAAAGTTCCTAAAGAAGTAGTGGAAAATCCACCTCTAGAAATTTTTAAACTTGGTAGTAAGACTTTGAGAACTAATGCGAAAAGGATAAGCAAAGTTGATAAAGTAACAAGAAATTTAGCTAAAGAGATGCTACAGAGCATGTATTCAGCAAAAGGAATTGGATTGGCAGCTCCTCAAGTTGGCATAAGCCAAGAATTACTTGTAATAGATATTAACTTTGAAGACTCTGGAGCAGAGCCATTAATTTTAATCAACCCAGAGATTACTGCATTTGGATCAACTTTAAATTCATATGAAGAAGGTTGTTTGAGTATTCCTGGCGTTTACCTAAATGTAGTAAGACCATCAACAATTAAATTAAAATTTAGAGATGAAATGGGTAGACCAAGGAAAATGAATGCCGATGGGTTACTGGCCAGATGCATTCAACATGAGGTAGATCATTTAAAAGGAGTTCTTTTCGTTGACAGAGTAACTTCTCAAGAAGATCTTTTAAAAGAACTTACTAAAGAAGGATATGATTTTAAAGATGTTTCTCCAATATAAATATTTGTATTCTTAAAAATGGCAAATCCTACAATCTTTTCAAAAATAATTAATGGTGAAATTCCATGTGAAAAACTATATGAAGATGAATATTGCCTTGCATTCAATGATATCGCTGCGCAAGCACCTATTCATTACTTAGTTATTCCTAAAAAGCCCATTATAAGTCTTATAGAATGCTTAAATGAAGATAAGCATTTATTAGGGCATATGCTACTCGTTGGTAAAAAAATAGCGATTGAAAAAAAAATGAAATACTGGAGGACTGTAATTAATACTGGAGAAGAAGCTGGTCAGACAGTTTTTCATTTACATATTCACTTTATTGGGGGTAGATCAATGAACTGGCCACCTGGTTAACTCTCGTTAAATTAATTTGTGAGCTATAAATAAGTAAATCAGTAGTACTTTATGAACACTCCAGAATCACTTACCAAAAAAAATAATAATATATTTAGTCAACTTACTAATAATTGGAAAGCTTTAGATGATAAACAAAAATCAATACTACTAAAAATATGGAATGTCATTACTTATAAATGGCAACTGCAAGTATTATTTAATCTACCTTTTCTTATATGGTGGTTATTAGACAAAAATTTTCATCAAATCCATGAATTTGACATGAGATTGATTAGTTATCTTAATCTTCCTAATTGGGCAATTTCCATGATGGGATTTAATTAAATTATCAACTAGTATATAAATACTTAGCAATAAATATGATAAATATTAATGACCTCATTAATTAGAAATAAATCAAAGATTTTCTCTCAAATTCAAAAATTAAGAAAATTAGCACAACCTTTTTTTCTTCCGCTAGACCAAAGTACTGGATTTCAATTTATTTGGCTTCTTTTCTCTTTATTATTTTGTGTTGGTGGAATTGTATTAATAACCTTAACTGGTTTAATAAACATTTTTGAGAATATTCAACCACTATTATTAGAAAAATATTTTGGTGGAGTTGTTAATACGGTGAACTCTATTTGGACAAGTTCATGGGGAATTATATTTTCAGGATTATTTCTTGCAGGCTCAGCAAGTTTTTTTAGCTTTAGAATTCAATTAAAAAACAGAAGATGGTTGCATTGGTTATTTTTAGGTGTCATTGTATTGATGCTTTTAGCTGTGAATGGAATAAATGCAGGTATTGGATTTATTGCAAGAGACTTAACAAATGCTTTAGTTGAAAAGCAGCAAGATGGTTTCTATCGAATACTTGGTATATATGCATGTTGCTTTGTGATTGCCGTTCCAATAAGGGTTTCACAAATATTTTTCACATTTAAACTTGGTCTAATTTGGCGAGAGTGGCTCTCTAAAAGTCTTGTAAAAGATTACATGACTAACCGTGCATATTACCAAATAAATCCTAATGATGAAGAACAAACTGACGTTGATAATCCAGACCAGAGAATTACAGAAGATACTAGAGCGTTTACTTATCAAAGTTTAAATTTAACTGTAGGAATTTTTGATGCATTACTTACATTTTTCCTTAATATTTTAATACTATTAACAATAAGTAAAACACTTACATTTTCTTTATTTGGGTATGCTGCATTTGCAACTTCAATATTATTATTTGCAGGAAAAAATCTAGTTAAAATTGATTATGACCAATTAAGGTATGAAGCAGATTTTAGGTATGGTCTTGTTCATATCAGAGATAATGCAGAATCTATTGCATTTTATGCTGGGGAAAATCCTGAAAGGAGTGAAACTGAAAGAAGACTTGGAGAAGTTGTTCGTAATTTTAATTTAGTCATTATTTGGAGAGTAATTATTGATGTAATGAGGAGATCTGTAAGCTATGCTGGCAATTTTTTTCCTTATCTTATTATGGCTGTACCTTATTTTAAAGGAGAAATTGATTATGGTCGTTTTATTCAAGCAAGTTTTGCTTTTAGCATGGTAGAAGGTTCATTATTTTTTATAGTTAATCAAATAGAAGAATTAGCTAAATTTACTGCAGGCATTG
>CAYNKY010000054.1:1782-11516 GCA_964397895.1 uncultured Prochlorococcus sp. | reverse complement strand
GAAAAAGAAAAGAAATTTTTATTGATTCAATATTTTAAAAGCATTAATCTTAGGAGTTAACTTTTAAAGAATGATTAGTAAGATTTATAAATTAATTAGTTATTTTTATTTTTCTTAATGAAATAATTTTAAATCTTTCTCATATCGAATACATATAAAGGACTCAAGACAATTACTCTATATAGATTATAAGGTTTTCATTAATTCCCTATCTTTACCAAATAAAAGACTATTTTCTTACTTTATGAAGACAAGTAAAGCCCTCTAATCTCGTCGCATATTCTAATAGTATCTTTTAATTAGGCTATATCTAACCACCCCTTTCTGAACTGTTTTGAATTTTGCTATTGCTTTTATTTTTTTTGATATAAATATTGATCCAATTAAACTAGCATGGGAAAATTAGCCCCAAATCTGGTTTAATTAAATGGAATTATTTAATAGTAATTGAAAGCACACAATAAAGTAAATGCAAGAGGCCTAATTATATTAATTCGATTCAGAGAAAAAGGATCAAGAATTTGAAGGTTATCAAAAGAAAGGAGAATATTTAAGAAATGGCGCGCTTAAACTACTAAAAATTAGTTCCCATAATCCAGAAAGGGAACAAAGATCTTTTACTAGAATTTTAATCAAATTTATTTCTAAGATTTGCTGCAAGAGTCTTTATTTGATTCGAATTTGGTCCTTTAAAAATCAAAGTTTTCAATTGTTTATGACGGTTTATCTAGAAAAAAAAACTTTTTGAGCATATTTACTTACATTAGTATGCTATATTCTTAAAAACTTAATAGAACTAATGGAAAAAAGTTATTGGTTAAAAAAGATTTCAATAGCAAATTCAGACTTATTTTTAGAATATATCAGGACAGTAATTCCATGGATAAAGTCTGTGGGAGGAGTTGTTGTAAAAAGAGACATCTCTCAGATAAGTGATTCTACTAAATGGGATGGAGGCAACTTAGGAATAATTATTGAATTTGAATCAAAATTTGCAGCTAAGCAAGCTTTTTATTCAGAAGTATTTCAGAAATATCTTCACTCGCGAAATTTAATGAATCTCGTAACCATAAGCACCTTTTAATCCTGTATACCCATGGAAAAAATTTATCTAGCAAATTATCATTTACCCCTTCTTTTGGCTTTTACCTTAATTAGTATTGGATGTACTGTCAATACGGAGATTAGATTACCAGCCATAGACTTAAATAAATTTCTCAAATAATAAATCTTTTTATTAATTCATATACGAATTATTTCTTAAGTTTTGGACTATTTAAGGTAGTAAAAAGAACCTATAAGAAAAATTAAAAGAGAGATAGAAAATAATAGTATTGATTTATTAGATTCTTTTTTTGAAATTACATTAATTTCTGGCTCTATAGCAAATCCATTTTGTCTGCCTCCGCTTTCAGTTGTATATCCTTTTTTGTCCATAAGAAAAAATTTTTTGTTATTATTGCATAAAAAAAATTTCATATTATTAATATTTACATTTCTCCAAGAAAATAAATAAAATTTACCCTCTGAAAAATATATATTTCTTGGTTAAAAACGAATATTAAAGTTTAGTGAAAAAATTTCTTATCTACAAATTATCGACCAAACCATCTTTTTTTCTTAGTTTCAGTTACTTCTACAATTTTGTCTTTTTTTCTAAAAAATCTATTTTTGGGTGTATTTAATTTATCATCAATTTTTGCAAGATTTTTCACATTTTTAGTTCTTGCTGAAGGTTCTTTATTCTTATCTCTGATTAATTGAAATACAAAAAAACCGAATACTCCAAAAAATCCTAAGGCCTGAATTAATGCGGTACTGAGATTCTCAAACATTTATGCGTCCAATTTGCTAAGGCTTTTGTCAGAATTTAATTCTTTACACTTTTCGTCATTAATTAAACATTCCTGATCACTCTTTTTATCCATATGAGATGAGCATCCACCTGCATTTATAGGTAATAAATTGAAGCTCAATAAGGTAGTTAATAATAGAAGCTTAGCTCTAGAAAAGAATCTTTTCATTAGTAATATTTATTTGTATTTTTATTATGGAAAATTAATTTTATAATTGTGGTTAAATTATCTTATAAACCCTATTTAAATTAAAATTTTTATTATTTTACTACCATTTTTTCAAATTAAAGTTTATTTTAAGAAAGTTTGTTGTACATAAAAATAAATTCTAAAAAAAATGCATTAATTGCTAGTAGCTAAAAATCATCAAAATATTTATAAATACTAAATTAAATTATTTATAGTAATTAATAAGATCTATTATCAGTATTATAAGGACAGAGAATCCAATAATGTATGGTAAATATGGATATTTTCTTAAAGATTTACTTAAAAAATTTCCATTGATCGATTTTTCTTTACTCATTTTTTTTTCTCTAGGTGGAATACCAAGTTTTTTTCTTCTTTTAGCTTCCCCCATAAAGTTTATTTAAAATAATACATATATTATAAATTCAGACAATCAAAATGTTAACAAATATCTTATATAAAACTAACATATAAATAAATTGATAAATCCTTAATTATTAAATATGTTTGAAGTTGTATGGACAGTAAATTTATTAATAGCAATTCTTATTATTGGAGTAGCATGGCTAATTTATTACATCTTTACTTATGATAAGAGAGATTCTCAATAAAAATGTCCAAAAAAGATTTTGATAAATTTATAAATAAGATTGAACAATTAAATCTTTTGGTAAAACTTATAAATAAATGCCCAAATAAAAAAGCAGAATTAATTGAATGCAAAAGTCATAAAGACGTAATTAAATTAACAAACTCATGGGGGTTCGAAATTGGAAATCGCTGGGGTGAATATTGACCTATAAAAAAAGACAAATAATATACCTTAATAATTAAAATTAAAATTCTCAAAAAAAATTTTACTATTATATTTATAGTAAATATTGAATATGGAAGATAAAGAGCTTATTAAAAAAGAAATATTGAAGATTGCAGCAATCACTGATCGAGGTCAAAGACTTAATAAATTAATTGCTCCTGTATACCAAGAGAAGTTAACTGAAATTTATCATCTATTGGATAAACTATATGAAAGAAGTGAATCATTAACAAAAGAGAAATTAGAGGGGGAATGGGAGTTAATTTTTTCTGATGTTGAGTTATTCAGAAGCTCTCCCTTTTTCCTAGCTATAGAAAAAGCACTGGATAGTAAATTTAAAAGTGATTTATTTTTTAAACTTCACCAATTACAAGTTAGTTCATTTGGCTTATCTACTATTGGTAGAATTCAACAATTTATTGATTTTCAAGGTGATACTTTTATATCTACTTTTGACACTACCATTTTTGGCTTAACAACAATACCTATTATTGGTTGGTTTAAACTTTTTCCCACATTTGGTGGAAAAGTGACAACATTTGCTAATAATTTATATCTGGAAAAAAACGATCTAAGAATGAATCTCATAAAAACAAAAGTTTCAGAATTAGAGGGTTTAAACAAAATTCCATTTTTTAGTAGCATACTTATGGATCGTTGGTACCCTGTAAAAGAGATTTGGGATAAGTTGCCTTGGAATAAAACGTCTCCTAGTTGTGAAGTTTCTATAAAATTTATAGACGAAGATTTTAGAGTTGTTAGCGATATTTATGGTTCAATTTTTATTTATACGAAGTCTTAAATATCATTTTTTTGTTTATATCTGACATTTATATTAAAAATTCGCAAAAGCAAAAGAATTAGGTTAAATTAAAAAAAAATATTAATTATGTTTAAAGAAAAAGAAAAAAATGCATTAGTTAGAGGAATATTTCTAGTAGGAGGGTGGGGATTAGGATTAGATAGATTTTATGAAGGCGACAAGAAAGGTGGCCTATTATCAATAATAGGCTGGAGCATTACATTCTTTAGTTTCCTTTTTCTAAAATGTTCTGGTTATGAATATGTAGAAGGTGTAAAAAATTATAATGACTATTCTCCTAATCCTCTTATTATTCTTCCTTTATTAGCTGGAGGTTATGGAATCTTCTTAATAATAAGAAAGGCATTTAGACTTGCTAAACAATTTGAAAGTGCTTCTTAAATTCATATTTGTTTTATTTTATTTAAGAGGTAAGTAGTCCAGAAGATGTAAGAAAAGACCTTAATAGTAGTATCACAATTAAATTTACTATTAATAAAGCTATTAATCCATTACGTTTTTGAATATCTAATTTTTTAATCAATTTGGATAGATAGAATACTGGATTTTCTGGTTCTTTATTTTCCAAAATATTTTAATTATTAAAGAAGAAATTATCACATAAATGAACTTTTTAATTCTAATTGTTAACGAAATAAAAAAATAATATTAAAAAAGTGAATGATTTTATGTTTTGATTGTAGAAATTTAATACTTTAAATATTAATTAATGACTAATGATAGAACATGGTTAATAATGACATATTATTGCCCAATACACGGATCTATGGACATAAGTGAACCCTTGAAGTTAGAAAGTGAAAATTGGAGAAATTTAAAAAAGAAGGGGCTTAATAAAGATAAAAAATTAAACTCTTAACCCAATATCCCAGAATTACGAAGAAAATTCTTACCCAAATTTCCTACGAGAAAAAATAAAGATAAATTTATTAAGAGTATGATAAGTAATGCTAGTAATTTATAGTTTGGATTCGTAGTTATACCATCAAAACCATTCTCTAAAACCCTTTTGAATAGCGTATCATTTTTTGAAATTACTTTTGTTTTCGACTTTTCAGCAACATCAGAAGAGTTATCCTTAAGATTATCAGTCCGATCCTGAATTTGAGAAATCTCCTTTATTTCTTGTTTCTCTATTTGATCAATATCATCTTCCGATACAAATGATTCATTTTGATCTGAATTCGTTTCTTTTTCTTCCAATTTTCTAAATATTTATAATAATCTTACACAAAAAAAATCCCGTCCGTAAAAGAAAGGGAGATAAGGTTAAGGTTCTTATTATTTATATTACACAATTTAGATATACAATGTTGAATAAAATCATTTAATAATAAAAAAATGTTAGACGAATCAACAAAAAGACTATGTAAGGAGAATCCCTCAATAAGAGACAAAAAAATAAAAAATATTGAACATGCGATTGAACAAGCAGAGGAAATGATAAGAGAATCAAAAATGAATTTAGAAGACTTAATATTTCTTAAGAAAAAAATATCAGATTCGAGGCAAGAATTAGAAATACTTTATTTAATGAAAATTTGATATTAATTATTAATTATTAATTATTAATTAAAACCCTTTATTTTTTTAAAACATGCTTTTTAATACAATGCTCAATAAGTTTAGAGTTTTCATTAAAGGATCTAATGTATCTATTTTCGTAGTTAAGACAATTTTCTAAGTTGATTTGCTTGTTATTTGAATTTTTAAAAAAAGGGAAATAATTTGAAATAGACTTTTTATTAACTATTAATGCTAATGAACAAAGTGAAAATATTAAAATTGATTTAAAAAAAAAATTAAATTTCAATTGTATAAAGAAGATGTAACTAATTATATTAATCAATAAAAAAAATAACATCTAAAGAAATAAATCAATAATGTATATTAAAAAAACAACAACACTTATAAAAATAAATAACTTTAAAGGTATAAAGCTATTAAAAAATACCTGGGACTAATTGACCTGTAGTTACATAAGTTCCTAACAGGATTACAAAAGCCATCATTGCTGGCCTACCAATAGCTCTATCTAAAATGTCTTTGTTTGAGTTCATAATGTTTAAGTTTTATATATAAAATGTTACATCAAGTTAACCAAAATCGTGGTTTCGAGGCATTAAATTAATTAAGAGTACAGATATGTCACATATTTGTATCTCATTTCTTAGAAAATTTATACTGAAGAATTAGGAGAAATCCCTTTTGAAATAGCAAATCCAAAAGGGACTAATTATTTATTTTGTAAAAATAATATTTAGGATTGATTATATTTATAAAAATCGATTTTTTATATTAAATATCTAGGGTAAACATGAAAATATTATGTTTTTGTGATCTTAAATACCATTTATTCCTAATCTAATTAATTAAGTAAGAAAATATTCAAAATCTTATTTAAGAGAAGATAAATAAAATCATAACTTCAATATTAAAAATTGAGTATTTTCCCTCTTTAAAATAATTCAATTCTGTATTAAATAATTAGAAAATTAATAAAACATTTTATGAACAAATTTATAGATTCAATCAAATTTTTAAAATTATAAATTTCAAGAATTTATTAAAATTATGAATATTATTTTTTCCTTATTATTATTAGCATCAATTTGGGTTCAAGTCCCACAAACTGGAAATGACTGGTCCAAATGTGCTGTAGATATTCCTGACACAGCATGCCACTGGTACGTTTTAGCACCAGACAATACATTCGGTGAAGGTTTTAATTGGGAACAAGCTTCTTGGTTTAATGAAAATGGACTTTTTGACATTGCAAAGATATCGAAGAAAACAGTTCTCCAAAATCTGCAAGACAGAAATAAGTAAAATTAAGTGATGATTATCAAAAGTTTCCCTTTAAATAAATCAGATAGGACAATTTAATAACTTCAAAGAAAATAAATTTTTAATAAAAAGTTCTATTTTTATTCTTTTTTGGCAAGGTTTATTACTCTAAATATTAGAAATATTCTTATATTGCATTGATCCTGAAAAATATAAAAGTTTTTTAAATTATGGAAACTTTCTTGAATAAAAATTATTTATAGCTTGTCAACTAATACATCATCTATTAAATTTTAAATATTAATTTAATATTATGTTTAAAATAATTAGAAACTTAAAAAATATATTTATTTATCAAGAAATTAAAAATAATAACTCTTATCAAGCAGCATCAAAATTAGAAAAAAAAGCAAATGCATTAAATATCAAATCTGAAAAATATCTTAAATTAGCAAAACAAAGAGCTAGAGATTGGAAAGAAAAATGGATTAAAGATATTAATAACTTTAACTAATAAAAATTTCAGAGTTTATATTTAATTGATATAAATATTGCCCTATTAATTGAAAGAGGAGAATATATTTTTATAAGTATTAAAAAGATGAAAATTCTAGAAAAAGGCATTCAAAAAAGTCTTGGTCCAGGAATAATTTTAGCTGGCGCTGCAATAGGTGGTTCCCATTTGATGTCATCAACTACTGCAGGGGCAAGATTTGGATTCTCTTTAGTAGTTTTAATTTTATTTATAAACTTAATAAAATACCCCTTTTTATTAGTAGGTACACGTTTTACGGCTTCTACTGGAAAATCATTATTGGAAGGATTTCAACAAAGAAATTCTTTATACCTTCCCATTTTTTTGATAGTTAGTTTGATAACAGGAACCTTCACTATTGCAGCAGTTAGTTTTGTTTCAGGAATTCTTTTAACCAATATTCCATTTTTTGTAAGATTTCCTCCGATGGATTTATCAATATTAGTATTAGTAATTGCAGGGTTAATACTATTAATTGGGAAATATAAAGCATTAGACAGTTTATCAAAAATACTTGTTACTTTACTTTCCTTACTAACATTATTTGCAGTTATTTCACTATTATCAAAGGGTGATTTTAATCAAGGTCTTGCTTTGAGTTGGATTAAAGCAGAAAAAAGCCCATGGACCATTAGTAATTTATCATTTCTAATACCTTTAATGGGATGGATGCCTTGTCCCGTGGAACTATGTGTATGGCCATCTCTATGGATGTTTTCCAAAAGAAAAGATACTAAATATAATTCCACACTTGAAGAAGCTGAATTTGACTTCAATCTTGGCTATTTAATAACAGTAATAACTGCTATTTTCTTTGTTACTCTGGGAGCAATAACTATGTACGGAACAGGAGAAGGAATGCTTTCCGGAAGTGGTGTTTTATTTGCTCAAAATCTAATAAAGCTTTATACAGAATCCATTGGTCAATGGTCTAAATGGATCATAATACCGGCTTCTTTTGCGGCTATGTTCAGTACAACTATTACATGCTTAGATGCATATCCAAGAAGTATTTCAGCCATACAAGGATTATTGCAGGAAAAAGATCGAGGTAGGATGGATTCCAAAAATGAGCAAAAAAGGTTTCAAAACTGGATGATATTTCATATTTTTGCTGCATTATTAGCTCTTCTAAATGCAAAATCTGGAGGTATTGGAGTTAAAGACTTTGTTTTTGCGGCAATGGCTGGGAGCTTTATTTCAGCACCAATATTCGCGTGGATGGCAATAGATACAATGAATAGTAATCTTGTAGCTATAGAATTTAGATATGGAAAAATATTGAATATTATTTCGCGGATTGGGTTAATATTTCTAATTTTCTTTAGTCTTTTATTTATTATGAATTCAATACTTGGTATTGGTACTTCTTAGAATTTAATTATCCTAATAGAAAATCAAAATTATTATAAGTTATTTATATTAAATAATTTAAAATAATTCAATCAGAAAAACATCTAACTTATTTCCTAATATCGTATTTATGAAAATTTTAAATATTTATATTTTGATTAAGTACTTTTTACTCATAGGAATCTTTACTTTATTCATAACTTTTTTTATTAAATTTTACTTAACAATTCCGCAGAAATTTTATCTCAAATTTATTTTCTCGGTAACTTATGCTTGGTTTACACTAGGTATGAATATAAATTTGATAATGCCTTTAATTGCTGAAATAGATAAGCAAATTAATCAATTTAAAAAATAAATTGATCAAATCATAAAATATAGTTACAAAGAAATGAGATAGAAGATTTTAGAAATTTACTATTAAATGTATAAAGTATTCTTGATTCACATATCTAATTAACTTATTATTTCATCCTACAATAAATTTAAAGATGTTTTCCTCAAATCAAAAAAAAGAACCAGAAATAGAACTTTCAAAAAATTCACAAACCCTAGATCCCTTAACACTATGGCTAGTAAGAATCGCTTGCCTATTAATAATATTAATTTTCAGTGGTTTGTTACTTGGAATCCCTTTAGTAATTTCTCTAGGAAAATCCTTATTAAATGATAGTGTTTTAAATCTCAAAGAATCTTTGAGAACATTCTTAGAGATGGCATTAGTTTGATAACTTGTGTTAGAGAAATTATTGATAAAAGAATGTTTTACTTTGGGACATCAATATCATTGTTCAGGCCCATTAAATTCAAAAATGCGGGAATTAGTAGCAAAACAGTAATCAATCTAACAGCATGAAGTGCAGCAACTGCAGCTCCAACTCCATATTCTGCTCCAATAAGACTCATTCCAATAGTCCCGCCAGGAGCAGAACCTAAAATAGCTATTATTGGTTCTATCCCAAGTAATTTACTTATGATTAATGCAACTAATACTCCTGTCACAAGAAGTGAAAAAGTTATTATCAATGCTGGTTTCCATAGTATTTGTAGTTGACCTACGGTATCTTTGTTGATTCCTGTACCAATTACGGTACCGATACCAATACCCAATAAAGTTTTTGTCCCTAATGGCCAATTAGCAATTTCAATTTTCCCAGAAATACTTAACAATCCAGCTCCTATTATTGCTCCCAAAAGGGGTGCAGCAGGTATACCTGTATATATCATCAAACATCCAATTACAGAACCTGCAATCACATATAAAGTAAGATTAAGAAATGGAGACATTTTATTTAAGAACTTATATAAATAATTTTTACGTTTTAAATTAGAATTAACAAGTAAATATATGTTTTCTTTAAATAAAAAATAAAT
>CAYNKY010000054.1:0-1682 GCA_964397895.1 uncultured Prochlorococcus sp. | reverse complement strand
TTTTCAAATATTTAGTAATAAATTAGAGTTAAATATATTATTAAGGTTAATTATAAATTTATGAAAATTAATTGGCTTTACTTAATTCTAACTACATTCCTTGTTGCATTAATAATAATATTGAGTTTTATAGCCATTAATCTTAGTCCCTTAAAAAACTGGGCAGAATTTCAAAATTATTGCATTCAAGAAGAAAGCATTAATACAACAATTCCTTGGGCAGTAAGAAAATGTAATGGTCGATCAAAAGTTTATCAGGTTAAATAAAAATCTCAAAAGTAGATCAGAACTTATACCTGAATAGGGATTAGTAAGTTTTTCAAATTATATTTATTTCTTTTTAAATATTTTAAGCAATTTTTCAATAAAAGTAGTTTCTTTTTCATTACTGAGATTTTTCTTATTTTCAGCACTTTTTTTATACCAACTCCCATACTGAGATTTCTTATAATCCTGACTACTTTTCTCAAGATTGTTTTCGTTAGCCATACTATTTAATGATTTATTAACCCTATAATATTAATAAATAAAATTAAAATTCTTGCTTAATGTATCTTTTCAGAAATCATGAAATATAATTCAATAACACTATTTGTAATTTCTTTTGGTATTTATGCCATAATTGCTCCTCCTATAATTAAGAGGATCGTAAATTACAAAACTAATAATAATAAAAATTAGATTTTACTTAAAAATTTAAAAAAGAAAAAATTAAATTAACACCCAACTTAATAAATTTAAAAAATAAAAATAAAAAAAAGAAGCATTTTATAGAATTCTACTTTTCTCTTATTTTGTAAAATAAATTATTTCCAACCCCATTTATTTTAAGCAATTCTGACTTTGAACAATTAAGTACATCTTCAGGAGAAAGATAGCCAGCATCCCATAGAATTTGTGCAATTCTTTTATCAACTCCATTAAGATTAGTTAACTGATCCTTAAAAAAATTAACTGGTAATTTTTTAGAATTAACTAATTTCTTATATATTTCATTATTTTCTTTTGATTTTTTACTAATTATTTGTTTTATACTTGAAATTTTTTCTTTAGTTGTTTTTGAAGATTCTACAATAATTCTGAATTCAATCAAAAAATCTTTTAAATCTTTTTCTAGTACGGATTTTAAAGGTACTCTCCCCACAAAAGAAGGTCTTGAATAAAGCATATCTTCTGAAATATTTGATAGATTTTCAAACTGTTCTTCATATCCATGCAATCTTACCCAAAAACCATATTCTCCATAGGGATCTCCATCAATTCCTAATTTATTTGGTTCGCCAATTAATTTTGGCTTTTCATTCGTATTATTAATAATTAGTCCATCGTTCTCTAAACAAATTTTTGGGGTACTCAGTGATAAATTGCAAGTATATTCCCATCCTGTTGTTATAGAATCTGCCCAATGATCAATCTGATTATCACTTTGTGAGAAATTATTACTAGAAATCCTTTTTCCAAAGAAATTTTTGAATAGATTCATATATTATAATTAGTTAGTAAAAGTAATAAATCATATAGAATTTATTTTATAAAAAATCATAAAGAAGATAAATTTAAAATAAATAATAATTGTATAAAATTATTCAATGAGTTTATAAAATAAACAAATTTACTAAGTCATAGGGAGGGGTTATTTCCTAAAGTTAATATAGATAATAATAAAAGAATGAATTAATACA
>CAYNKY010000053.1:0-11930 GCA_964397895.1 uncultured Prochlorococcus sp. | reverse complement strand
AACATAAATATTTTACATTCAATGAGAAAATAAATCAAAGTTTCACTTAATTTAACTATTATTGGTTTCTTTCAAGAATATTCCTAATCATTTTTAATTCATCAAGTATTTGAATTAATAGATTTTGAGTAGCCGAGGAAGGGGAATTTAGAACTTCAACAGTAACTTCTTTTATTTTTAAAATATCCTTAGCAAATCTTGCGATTTCATTTGGATGAAATTGCAAGGGGTCTTTTTGATCACTTCTATATTCTGGGTTTAATTTTCTAGGATTAAAATTTGGATTTAAATTTCTTACGTCAGTATTAGTATACCTATATACAGAGGCTCTCGATCTATTTAGGAATTTCTGAACTTCATCAATACCTACTAATTCTTCTGAAGTAGAAATATTAGGATCACTATTTTCCATGATTTTTATGTTATTTGACTTTTCAAAATTAAATTTTATTTAATTTAAATAAATTTATTATTGAAAAAATTAGCAGATACTCTTACTAAATTCTACTTGCCTTTAGGGACTCAAGACACTTTAATTTTTTTTTATCCATGGATTGATAAAATTATCATACTTTTACAAATAAATGATGCGAGTCTCATCTTTCCCTTTGGCGACGCTTCGTGACACTCCATCAGAAGCAGAAATTATCTCGCATAAGTTATTGTTAAAAGGTGGATATATAAAAAGAGTAAGCTCTGGCATATATGCATATATGCCATTAATGTTAAAAGTTATAGAAAAGATATCCTCAATAATCGAAAAAGAGCTTAATTTAATTGGATGCTCTAAGTTACTTTTACCTCAACTTCACCCTGCGGAATTATGGGAAAGCTCTGGGAGGTGGGAAGGATACACTGCCGGAGAAGGAATTATGTTTAATCTTGAAGATAGACAAAAAAGAAAGTTTGGATTGGCTCCGACCCATGAAGAAGTAATAACACAAATTACCTCAGAAATAATAAATTCCTATAAACAACTTCCATTTTGTTTGTACCAAATACAGACAAAATTTAGAGATGAAATACGTCCAAGATTTGGCTTAATGCGAAGTAAAGAATTCATTATGAAAGATGCATATTCTTTTCACAATTCCGAAGATGATTTAAAAAATTTTTATAAAAAGATAGAAATTGCCTATAGAAATATATTTAAGAATTGCGGTTTAGAAACTATTGGTGTTGATGCAGATAGTGGTGCAATAGGTGGTGCAGCATCAAAAGAATTTATGGTTACTGCCGATGCAGGCGAAGATACAATCCTTTTTACAAAAAGTGGTTCATATGCAGCAAATGTTGAGAAGGCAATTTCATTACCTCCGAAAGAGAAACCACTTAAAGATATAGATGAAGAATTAATTAAAACTCCAAATCAAAAGAATATTAATGATCTTTGCAAAATTAATAATTTAGACCCAACTCAGATAGTGAAAGTAATTATTTTTCTAAGTCAATTTGATGACAAAAGTAAAGTTCCAGTAATGTTATGCATTAGAGGAGATCAAACGATTAATGAAGTAAAGGCCTTCAATGAAATCAACAAAAAATTTAAATCAAATTTAATAAAATTAGAAATTATTGAAAATCATTTAGAAATTAAGAAAAATTTAAATGAGGTTCATATCGGTTACTTAGGTCCTGACCTCAGTGATAAGACTATAAATATTGATTCTTTATGGTGTAAAAATTGGCTAAGAATTGTTGATAAATCTGCCTATAGTTTGAAGAATTTTATTAGTGGATCAAATCAAATAGACCATCATAAATTTTTTAAATCTTGGGCATCAATAAATAAAGAATTTTACATAGCTGATATAAGAAATTCACAGGCAGGTGATTATATTGAAGGTAATACAAATGAAAAATTAATTGAAAAGAAAGGGATTGAAATTGGTCATATTTTTCAATTAGGTCAAAAATATAGCGAAAAATTAGGGGCTAAATTTTCAACTCGAGATGGGCAATTAGAAAATGTTTGGATGGGCTGTTATGGAATTGGAGTTTCAAGACTGGCTCAAGCAGCCATCGAACAAAATCATGATTGTAATGGCATTTGTTGGCCCATTGAAATTGCACCCTATGAGGTTGTCATAATTCCTACTAATTTTAAGGATCCTTTGTTAAATAAATTATCAGAAGAAATTTATTTTAATTTCCAAAATAAAAAAATTGATGTTTTACTAGATGATAGAGATGAAAGAGCAGGAATAAAATTTAAAGATGCTGATCTAATAGGAATTCCTTTTAGAATAATTATTGGACGAGATGCAATTAATGGGCAGGTAGAATTAGTTTCAAGATCAAATAAGAAAAAAATTATTTCGCCAATAGAAAATATCTTAGAAAACTTTATGAATGAATCAAAATTAATGTACAATTAAAAAATCCACAAGTTAAAGAAAACGGAGCTGAAATTATTATGCTAAGAAGAAATCTTTCCCTTAAAAAGGCTCATTACATAAAATTCTTCTCCTACACCCTCTCAATATTTATTTGTTTCGTTTTCTTCACATCTCCCTCAATAGCAGCTAAATCAACCATGTCAGGGGATTACACAAAAGATACAATTACAGTTGTGAAAACATTAAAAGATGCTATTGAGACTCCGAAAGATGCTCCAAATAAAAATGAGATCAGAGAAGAGTCGCTCGCTTTAATCACAGACTATATTTCAAGATATAGAAATAGAGGATTAGTGAATAAAACACAATCTTTTACAACAATGCAAACAGCCTTAAATGCAATGGCAGGGCATTATAAAAACTTCTCAACAAGACCTTTACCCGAACAACTTAAAGAGAGATTAAATAAAGAATTATCTCTTGCTGAAAAAATGGTTTTAAGAGAAAGTTAATACAAATCATATACATTTATCAATGAAAGCAAAATTATTGCATATATTGAATATTCCTATTAAAATTTCTTCTATTTAAATTGGCTAATGTTGTTGTAATCGGTGCTCAATGGGGTGACGAAGGAAAAGGTAAAATAACAGATTTGCTAAGTCGCTCTGCTGATGTAGTTGTTCGTTATCAGGGAGGGGTAAATGCTGGTCATACAATCGTAGTTGACAATAAAGTTCTAAAACTTCATTTAATTCCATCTGGAATATTATATAAAAATACTATATGTCTCATTGGATCAGGTACTGTTGTCGATCCAAAAGTACTTTTAAAAGAGATAGATATGCTCAGAGAAAATGGTATTGACATTTCAGGATTAAAATTATCTTCAACTTCTCACGTTACAATGCCTTATCATAGGATTCTTGATGAGGCGATGGAACAAGAAAGAGGTTCATTAAAAATTGGCACAACAGGAAGAGGTATTGGACCAACATATGCTGATAAAGCCCAGAGGAATGGAGTTAGAGTTAGAGATTTACTTGATAAAAAAAGACTAAGAGATGTTCTTGAAATTCCATTAAAAGAAAAGAATGGACTGTTAGAAAAAATCTATAAGATTAAACCTTTAGAAGAAGAATTTATCTTAAAAGAATATTTGGAATATGGAAAAAGATTAAAACCTCATATTGTAGATTGCACGAGGACAATTCATTCAGCATCTATAAATAAAAAAAATATTTTATTTGAAGGTGCACAAGGAACACTTCTTGATCTTGATCATGGTACTTATCCTTATGTAACTTCTTCTAATCCAATATCAGGAGGAGCATGCATAGGGGCTGGTGTTGGTCCAACTTTAATAGATAGAGTTATTGGAGTAGCAAAAGCATATACCACAAGAGTTGGAGAAGGGCCTTTCCCTACAGAACTTCAAGGAAGTATTAATGATCAACTTTGTGATAGAGGAGGAGAATTTGGCACTACGACAGGTAGACGAAGAAGATGCGGATGGTTTGATGGCATAATTGGCAAATACGCTGTACAAGTAAATGGTCTTGATTGTCTTGCTATTACAAAACTAGATGTATTGGATGAATTAGATGAGATCCAAGTTTGTGTAGCTTATGAATTAAATGGAGAAGAAATTGATTATTTTCCTACAAACTCCGATGATCTTAAAAAATGTAAACCCATTTTTAAAACCCTAAAAGGATGGCAATGTTCTACTGCAAACTGTAGAAAATTATCTGACCTTCCAGAGGGAGCGATGAATTATTTAAGATTTCTTGCTGAACTGATGGAAGTCCCAATTGCGATAGTATCTCTTGGAGCCAATAGAGATCAAACAATAGTAATAGAGGATCCTATTCATGGACCAAAGCGAGCATTATTAAGATAATATAATTATTAGTTTAGAGATTTATGACCCCAAAAAACTTTTCAGAGATTAATAACAAAGATATAGATGTCGTTGGAATTGGTAATGCAATAGTTGATATTATTTCAACTGTTGATGATGACTTTTTAAAATCTAATAATTTTCAAAAAGGTTCTATGAATCTAATTAATTTAGAAGATTCAAAAAAAATATTAACTCAATGCAAAATAATTAAACAGGTTTCTGGAGGTTCTGCAGCTAATACTATTGTATCGCTAGCAAATTTGGGGAATAAGGTTGAATTTATTGGGAGAGTTAAAGATGATTCATTTGGGAATTTCTTTTCTAAAGATATCAAAAAGAGTGGTACCCAATTTAATCAAAAAAATGTTGAAAGTAAGGCTTCAAGTGCTCATTCTATTGTTTTAATTACTCCTGATGCTCAAAGAACAATGTGCACTTATTTAGGGGCTTCTGTCGAATTCTCCCCAAGTGATATATCTGCCAACTCAATTAAAAACAGTAAATTTTTATATCTTGAAGGTTACTTATGGGATAGCGATTTAGCAAAAAAAGCTTTTATACAAGCGGCTAAACTTGCAAAATCCTTTGATACAAAAATAATCCTTACATTATCTGATTCATTTTGTGTTGAAAGACATCGTGAAAGTTTCATTCATCTAATAAAAGATTACATCGATATTCTTTTTTGTAATAAAGGAGAATTAATCAGTCTTTTTAAAGGGAAAGATATTGAAGATTGCAAAAATAAAATTACTTCAATTTGTGATTTATCTGTAATTACATTAGGGGATAAAGGATCTCTTATAGTTGATAAGAATGAAACCAAAGTAATAAAAGCCTTTTGCTCTGGTGAAGTTATTGATACTACTGGCGCAGGAGATATTTATGCTGGTGGCTTTATTCATGGTTTAATTAATAAATATTCATTATCTGAATCGGGAAATATAGGTTCTTTATGTGCTGGTCATATAGTTACCCAAATTGGATCAAGATCTCAAATAAATTTGAGTACACTCATTGAAAGAAAATGTTAATGCACCTGATTCCTAATCCAATTATAATAATCAAGTTCTGTATCTAAATATTTATATATAATCTGAGGGACTTCAAAAGTTGTTTCTTGCTTAATAGCTATTATCAAATCATCTAGTTTTTCTGGAATACTTTTTACTACTATTTTAAATTCTTGTTTTTGTTCAATCTTTTCCTCCCAAGTATAAGTTGAATAAATTTCATTGATAGATATACATCCTGCTAACTTCTTTTGAATTAATAATTTTGCTAAATGTTTAGCTAAATCCTCATTAGACTCTGTTGTAGTTAGTAATAATATTTTTTTCATGTAGAAATTTATTAAGATCGAGTATGATAAATCTTTTCAATTAATTTATCAAAATCGGAGAATACATATTGATTAAAAATTGAATCAGGTCTTTTTAATAAAAAAAGGCTTATTTCTTTTCTCAAGCATATTTGATCCCAAAGCATTTGGGAATATCCTCCTGAATCTCTGCAAATTATAAAATCTATTTTCCAGTAGTTGCAAAGATAATACTCCAAACTGTTTTGCGAATCATTACTTGGATTAAGAATAGCAATATTCGAATCTTTTATACAAGATGAAAAACTCCTTGAAATGCTATCAGGCGTTGGAATTACCCTTGCAAAAACATTGGCACCTAAATTGATATAAAATTTCGCTACTTTATTAAGATCTCTTGATCCTATAGCTAAAAGTATATTTTTATTTTTTACTTGAAGCTTGTTTAAATACGTAAAGTTTGGAATAATCGTTGATTTTGATTTATACCTAAAAACTCTTTCAAACCTATAAATTCTTTTATTAATTTCTAAACATACCTTTTTGAGATATTTTGAGATTTTTACAGCGAACGGATGCGTAGCATCAATTACTTGATTTATTTTATTATCCATAATAAATTTCTTAATTTCTTTTTCATCATTTAATTTTCCTGTAAAGATGTGTAACTTATCATTTTTTTGATAAACTTTAGTTGCCTTGTAGGTTACAACACTTACAAACACTACATAATTAAGACTTAAAAGTTTACTTGCAATTATTGGACCATCCGCTGTTCCTGAAAGGATCCAAACATTTTCGTGGCAATTTCTTTGATTCTGCATCAATATATCTTTAAATTAAATAGAAAAATGAACCATTGTTTAATTCAATCAGTCATAAAAAGCTCTCCTCAAATGCGTTATACAAAAGATAATCAAATTCCCATTGCAGAGATGATAGTTACCATTAAAG
This sequence comes from uncultured Prochlorococcus sp., assembly GCA_964397895.1. Classification (GTDB taxonomy): domain Bacteria; phylum Cyanobacteriota; class Cyanobacteriia; order PCC-6307; family Cyanobiaceae; genus Prochlorococcus_A. The sequence continues at coordinate 5,410 of CAYNKY010000053.1, read as the reverse complement.
GATTGCGAAATGATGATCCCACAAATGATCTAAAAGTTTTAGGCTGGGGTTCAATTGCTCAAGAAATGGTCGATCAATTAAAAGAAGGCAATAATGTCGTGATTGAGGGACGTCTTAGAATGAATTCAGTAACTAGAAATGATGGGACAAAGGAAAAACAAGCTGAATTAACTGCTTCAAGAATCCATCATATTACTAAAACTGAGAATCATTCAAATGTAGAAAGAATGGACTCGAATAAAAACACTGCTAACGAAGTTAAAGAAAATGGTACTAAGAAAACAAATCTTGAAGATTCAAGCTGGAATAGTTCTCCATTAGTTCCCGAGGTAGATGAAATCCCCTTTTAAGATTTAATTTCACTATTAATTTCTTTTGCACGTAGAATAAATTTACTAATTTCTCTTTCAAGTTGAGCAATTTCCATTCTTAATTCAGGCCATTTACCCTTATCAATGTTTTTTAAAAGCCAAGCTCTATCTTCATCTAATTTAGAAATTAATTTTTCTAGTTTTTCATTATTTTTTTTTAAATGCATTTCAAATTAATTATTTTTTAAAGTAAATGAAGAAGATCTATTCTCCAGCTAATTTCATTACCATAGCAGGTGGTGCTTTAACTTTTATTGGGATGACAGCATTCTTTACAGATGCAGTTAATCTTAGTGTTCCTACATTTTTTTATGGTGTTCCAATTTTATTAATAGGTTTAGCTCTAAAAACGACAGAAGTCCCTCCAGTATTATTGATTAATAAAGAAGTTTTTCAAATAGATAAATTCAATAGGCCTCAAGAGATAACAAATTTAGTTAAAGACGTTACAAAATGGAGATATGGTATTCAAGCTCATCTTGAGTCTTCTCTAGAAGTATTAAAGCTATGGGATGAAGAAAATCCTCCTCAATTAACAACTCTAGAAGAGATTTCAAAGGATGAAAAGAATGGTCTAAAAATGCATTTTAAAATTAATTCGGTCCCTGTTGAAGAATGGATTAAAAAGAAAGATAGATTAAATAGATTTTTTGCAAAAAACCTTGAATCAGAATTTATTATCCATGATAATAAGAAAGAATTAGATTTGATTTTATTTTACTGAGTTTTATAAAATGACTTTTTTGAAATTAAATATGTTCACAATAAATTTTTAAAATGGATGATTCTTTGCGAGTCTCAGTATTGAGTGAGGCATTGCCTTATATACAAAGTTTTTCAGGAAGGAAAATTGTTATTAAATATGGCGGTTCTGTGATGGAAAATGATTTCCTTCAACAAGCTATTTTTAGAGATATTGCTCTTTTATCAAGTGTTGGCGTAAGGCCTGTAGTTGTTCATGGTGGAGGTCCTGAAATTAATAATTGGTTAAATAGATTAAATATCGATCCAAAGTTTGAGAATGGTATCAGAGTAACTGATGAAAAAACAATGGAAGTTGTAGAAATGGTTTTAATGGGAAGAATCAATAAACAGATTGTTAGAGGGATTAATAAAAATGGATCACTAGCTATTGGACTTTCTGGATTAGACGGAAATTTAATTCAAACGAGACAACTTGGTAATGGGAGTCATGGATTGGTAGGGGATATTTCGAAAATTAATTCTAAAATACTTGATCCACTTATTGATAAAGGATATATTCCTGTGATTTCTAGTATAGGATCAACAAATGAAGGACTTTCTCTGAATATTAATGCTGATTATGTAGCTGGGGAAATTGCAGCTGCCTTAAGTGCCGAAAAATTAATATTGCTTACGGATACACCTGGGATATTAAAAGATAGAGATGATAAAAAAACCCTTCTTAAAAAAATTAATTTGAAGGAGGCTCGCATGTATATCGAGGAGCATATTATTTCTGAAGGGATGAAACCGAAGACTGAATGCTGCATTAGAGCCTTAGCCCAAGGAATTAAAGCTGCGCATATCATTGATGGCAGAGTTGAGCATGCTCTTCTCTTAGAAATATTTACAAATGCAGGAATTGGAACAATGATAAATGCTTAATAATGGAGGGATATGATCAATTTATTAATGAAGTTGAATTAGCCTTAAACAATGGCGATTATAAATTATGCATTTCTAAAATTAATCCAATTTTAGAAAATTATCCAGTTTCTACTCCTGAAGGTGTAAATATTAGAATGATGCTATTAACTGCACTAAGCGGAATTAATAAAAATGCAGATGCAGTAATAATATGCAAACAACTTTTAAAGGCCAAAACACCTCAAGTAAGAGAAGAAGCTAAAGCCCTTTTGCAAATTTTAAATTCTCCTGATTTAAAAATTCCTGAAAATTGGAATATAAAATTTGATAATAATTTTACTTTCGAAAATTATAAAGATTCCCCTAAAACCATAAAAAATTCTAATCAACAAAAAAAATATATTAATATTTCTAAAAAACCAACTGGGGAAACAAAGCCTTTCAATAATGGATTTATTGTTTTTACATTAATTTTATTAATATTATTATTTAATCTTTTAAGTGGATGTGTAAAAATTACAAATACTTTGGATCTTAAAGATTTAGATTCGATTAATTATGGCTTGGAAATTGAAACAAAATATAGAAGTAAAATTCCTTGGCAGATAAATTTTGAAAATAAACTAAAAAAATTTAATAATTTAAATAAAACGATAAAAATTGATGATGAAAAATTTTTATTTTCAACCAAAGGGCTTTCCCTTGAAAAAGTAAATTTATTAATTAATCAAGTTTTAGATCTTGGATCAGATACTATTGAAAGAAATTTAAATAGTATAGAAATTGATTACTACTCAAAAAATTTCTTCTTAGGAGAGAGATATTATTTTGATATCAGTTTAAATCTTTCAAATTTAGAAAAGATTGATGATTTAGATTTATTAATAAAGATTATTAATCCATCAAAAGCTATTCTTTACAGCGAAGATAGTAAATCACGCATAAATAATAATGAGATTTTATGGTTTTTATCTCCTGGAGAGATTAATCGAATTAAGTTTTCTTTTTGGAATTGGAATAAATTTTTGATAGGGACTTTTTTTGTAATTATATTTATAGCGATTGCTTATTTTATTAGAAATAAAAAATATGAACTTGGTTCAGATCTTCCGCAACTTCCTTCATAATTTTTAAATTTCTATAGGATTTACATCAATTAGTAAAAATATATTTTTAGGGATCAATTTCAATAGATTCTCATTATTTGGAATAGGAGCATCTGAATTATTTGGTCCATACATTAACAATTGCCATCTAAATTTCTTTCCTATTTTTGAAACCATGCTAGGAGCAGGGCCAATTAACTGCCAATTAGAAGAGGTACATAATGGATTTAAATATTCAGCTAATTTATTAGCTGTTTTTTCTGTTAAATTATTGTCAGTGCCAGATAGTCTTAACAAACATACATCGCAAAATGGGAATAATCTTGACTTTTTTCTAAGACTTAGATTTTCTTTTAAGAATCCCTCGTAATTCCTATTTTTAAGATAAGCAATTACTGGGTGATGAGGTTGATAAGTTTGAAATATTACTTTCCCATTTTTATCTGCTCTACCTGATCGTCCAGCTAATTGAAGAAATAGTTGCAAAGACTTTTCCTCAGAACAAAGATCAGGGCGATGAAGAAGGCCATCAGCAGCCAAAATAACAGAAAGAGTGACATTAGGTATATCTATTCCTTTCGCTAACATTTGCGTCCCAACGATTATATCTGCATTTCCTTTAGAGAATTGAGATAGTATTTTTCTATGCCCATCCTTGCCGGAAGTTGTATCTTTATCAAATCTTAAGATCTTTAATTGTGGTAATTCATTATTTAAAAATTCAATAATTTTTTGAGTTCCTATACCAAAAGGTTTAAATGCTCTTGAATTACAATCAGGGCATGAATAAATAAACTTTCTTTTTAAATTACACCAATGACAACTTAACCATTTTGTACCTCTAGAACCAACATGAACTGTTAAAGCAGTATCACAATTTGGACAATTAACGACATGTCCGCAATTCCTGCAACTCAAAAATCCACTATAACCTCTTCTAGGAATCAGAATTATTGCTTGCTCTTTTTTATTCTTTAATTCTGCAAGAGAATTTAGCAATTCTCTACTTAAAATTTTTGAATTACCTGTTTTAAATTCCTTACACATATCTACAACAATTATTTCAGGAGTTTCTGTTACAGATATTCTTTTTGTCATCCTTATATATTTATATTTCCTCTCAAAATAAACTTTTTTCCAGATATTTAGTGAAGGTGTTGCAGTACCAAAGACCAAACAAGTTTTAAATCTTTTTGCTCTGTCAATTGCAACTTCTCTTGCGTCATAGCAAGGCATAGGACTTTCTTGTTTATAAGAGTTATCATGTTCCTCATCAATAATTATTATTCCTAAATTCTTTATTGGAAGAAAAATTGAAGATCTTGTTCCAATAATAATGATTGGCTCATTTGAGTCTAATATTTTCTGCCAAACGAATTGTCTATGATTCGAAGAACAATTACTATGATATTCATAAACATTTTTTTTAAATCTATTTGTAAATCTATCTAATAGTTGGGGAATCAATCCTATTTCTGGAGCCATAATTAAACAACTTTTATTAAGATCTAACTGTCTTTTCGTAATCCTTAAATAGACTTCCGTTTTACCTGATCCTGTCTCGCCCCAAAGTAGTAAAGCATCTCCTGGTCGCATATCTCGTATATATTCAATAGCTTTTTTTTGTTGTTCTGTAGGTATAGGTATATTTTGAGAATCAGAATTAACTTTATCAAGGGTAATTATTTTGTTGGTTTCTGATTTTTGACGTTTGATTTTTTTTATTAAATTTTTACTATACAGTTCATTTATTTGCTTTGATGTAAATCCAGACTTGATTATTTCGCTCTGCCAAGCACCATCAATTGAATGTAATAATTTGATCAATAAAGTTTGTTTTCTTGTCAACTTAAAATTAGAAAAATCTTTTCCTTTACATTTTGAAATCCAGAAATTAAAAGATTTTTTAGGTAATTTACCAATAGCTCCTGGCGGTAATGCCGTTTTGATCATCCTCAGATCACTAACTTTATAAATAGCAGCTAAATGTTGTAACCAATTTCTCCACCAAATTTCAAAAGTTCTTTTTCTTAATATGCTTTCAATTGATAAATATTTAAACTGATTCGACTTACTTGCATCTTCAAAAATCTTAATTTCTTTAGGAAAATTTTTATCAATAACCAATCCATGTATTAACCTTCCTTTCAATCTTACTAAGACGATATCACCTATTTCTGTTCCTAAATTTTTTTTATCTAGATAATCAAATCTATTGCTATAGCTACCAAAATCAACAAGAACACTTATTAAGGTCAGATTATCAAATTGATTATTAGTTGCGAGCTTCAAAACTTTTTCTTAGTATTGGATTGTTGAACA
>CAYNKY010000052.1:0-12245 GCA_964397895.1 uncultured Prochlorococcus sp. | reverse complement strand
CTTGGCTCCATTGAATTTTAGTATTGATAGCAAAAGATTTGGGCTATTCTCACAAATCTAATGATTAGACTGATATAGGTTAATAGTTAACCATATAGCTAAATTCCGCAATAATTCTCGCAATGGGATTATTAATGAAAGTCAAGTTATGGCAACAACTCTCGATATATAGTTTCTAATAATTTACCTAAAACTACAGTTATTACAATACATCCCGAATACCTAATGGTAAATTAAGATAAAGCATTTAATTTATCTCATAATAGTAATTCCAACCATAATAAGCATTATTTAATTGAATTTCTGTAGCGGTTTTAATGTAATAATAAGGCTTCTTTTTAAAGGTATTTTTTAGCCAATCAAAAGGACTTAAGCTAAGATTAAAATGAAGGTAAGGTTTGCACAATTCTTTCCATTTGAAATCACAAGTCTCTAAATAAACTTTATTATTAAGTTTCTCAAGTTCAAAAAGATTTGAATGAATATCAATAGCACTTAATATATTTCCATTGGAATCATAAAAATAATTTCCATTATTTAATGCATCAGCATCTAAAGCTAAAAAGTTATTATTTAGGTAAGCTTCTGCAATTATATGTCCATCTAATTGGACTACTCTTCCCTTAATCCCAAGTGTTTCAATTCCATCTAATACTAATCTATTCGTTTGTCCGCATTGCCCAATTTTATTTTCTAGTAACCATATAGGATCAAATATTGCTTGTCCATTTTTCATTAAAGGTGGTTTTATAGGATGTGCAATTTTATATTGCAAAAAATTAACCCACTTTTTTGTTTTAGCTAAATCTCCTATTTGATCTTTGGTAACACATTTAACAACATCTGATAAAATCTTTTTTTTGTTTTTATATTTATTGAGTTCTTCAATAGTGACAATGGTTTGAATTGTGATTTTATCTTTATCTATTAACTTACTCGTCTCTTCAAATTTACAAAGTTCTCTAATGAATATTTGATATTGAAATACTTTATAAAGATGTTTTGAAGAAAGAAAAATAAATAGAGATAAAAAAGTTATTTTTAAGCCTTTTATTAGAAAATTTTTTTTAAACATTGTCTTATCAAAGATTTTCTTGCAAAATCTGAGGATATCTATAAATATAATATCCTAATAAAGGATCGCTTCTTACAATAAAATTTTGCCCACTAATTTCAATTGATATAGACTCTTTTGACTTAGAGGCTTGGGAATCATTCACTTTATATATGCCTAAAATAGTTATTATTGAAATTAATAGCGCATATCCGCCTGGCATTATTAAATGGCATTCAAATAATTATAAGAACTCTAATGGGAATAGTTTTTCTGCGATTCTAAGTGTGGCTGATAAGAAAGGATACAAATTAGTATGTCATACTGGTAATATGATTTTTATTCGAGAAGATTTAATAGATAAAATTGGATTGGAAGAAAAATATATTAATTTCCCAGAAATTTTATATGATAACCTTTGGTATTCTATAGAAAAACAGCATACTTTATTTAAGATTTTTAGAAAATTAAATGCTTTTTTAAAAGTTAAAATTATTGGTAAATTAAAAAAATACCTGCTTAAAAAAAATAATTTATAAAAATTATTTTTTTTACTGTGATTAAAACTTTTTTACTTAATACCATTTATAATTACTAGATCTTTATTTTTTTAAATAATCTTACTTAAAAGCAATATTATAGAGATATTCTCATATACGGAGATTTTAATGTAAAGAGCAATAAGAGTATAAATAATGATTTAAAATTTGAGATATATTTTTAATTTTCTAAATTTTATTAATAAAGAAAATACAAAATCAAATTAGAAAAATTACAACTATATAATTAGAATAAGAATCTTATTAATTGATTTGGAATTCCGAGTAATAGGTATAAATATAAGTAATGATCTTCCAAAGGAAATAAATCCTTCAAATGCACAATCTTTAGGTTTTAGTAAAGAATTTATTAAAAATGAGTTTAAAGACTCTCTTAAAAAGATAAACAGAAATTTATCATTGCAGATACAAGACCTTATAAATATTTATGGTCGGTTTGGTTGGGAACATTATTTTCAAGGGCAAATTGGTAATTTAATAACGCTTTATTTTAAAAGGAATAAAAAATTAGATAATTCTAAAACAACTATTAAATTATCTCCAGAGGAAGAAGCAATACTACAATCTCTTGATAATGAACAATTACCCTAAGTTTTTCTTATTCAAATTTTTTCTAAAAAATATAAAATGTATTTCAAAAAAAAACTCATAATTTAAATAATCTTACTAAGCAGTAATTAGTATCTTTCAAGTATTGAGATAAATTATCTCTGTTGTAATTCAAACAAAAAAATATATTTCTATCAAACTGAATTTTATGGACATTTATTAAAGAAGAAAAATTTTTAGGGCAAAATTAATCTGCTTAACTTTTCTAAGCAAAAAATCTTTGGCTATAACAATCTGCTGATATGCTAATAATTAATCAGCTATAATAAAGACAAAATTTTTCATCAATAAAAGCTTTTTGTGCAATTTAGAATTTTCTTTATAATAATTTTACTCTTTCTTTTCCCTGCTACTAATGCAGAGTTAAGCTCTGAGAAAAAAGATGTACAATTAATAGGTAACATTAAAAAAGATAAAAAATCAAGACTAAAAAATGAATATAAAATAATCAAATTTAAGGATTTGGAGAGTATTTTAATAAATAACAGTGAAAAATTAAAAAAATATAAAAGTCAAATTGAACAATCAAAATTAATACTTAAAAGTAAAATAGCTGCTTGGGCGCCTAAAGCAAATATCTCAAGTTCTTCAATTCCAAGCTTTGAAACTGGATATTCTGAAAATAAAATATCATCTGATAGTGAAACTAATCAGCTTAAATTTGGATTAGATACAAAAATTGAATGGGATCTCATTCAACCAAAAAGAAGATTAGAAATAAAAATAGCTAAATCTAAAATAGAAAACGCAAAATTACAATATAATGTCATTTTAAAAGATTTATATCTTGATACTGTAAAAAAATATCTAGCTATTCAAGCATCAATTCAGGAAATTAAGGTTGCGGAGAAATCAATTGAGATTTCAAATACCAGCTTAAAAGATGCAAAAAATAGATTATCAAAAGGTGTAGGGAATAAATTAGATGTATTGGAGTCAAGAACTCAATTAAGGCGAGATCAAATTAATCTTATAAATAAAAATAAAAATTTAAAATTAAATAAGAATCAGCTCTCAGAAATATTGAATATTAATGAAGAATTTAATATAGAAAATAATAAAACAAATTTAATAGAATTTTATTGGGATTTAGATTTCCAAGAATCACTTTATTATTTTATGGAAAATAGTGAGTCTATAAATATAAGCAAGAGAAATATTAAAATAAATAAAGACGAGGCTTCTTTAATTTTATCTAGCAAAAAACCCATCTTTACAATCTATAATAAATATTCTTTGTCATCAATAGATGGAGAATCCGGGGTTCCGCCATTAAATTTAAGTAATGAGATAAATAATTATAATAATACTGTGGGATTAAAATTTAATTGGAATATATTTGATGGAGGAAGAATAAAGCAGGATTTTTTATCCAAAAAAAATCGAAAAAAGGAACTAAAATCTGATTTAAATTTAATCAAGAATAAAGTAATAAGGGAATTAAAAGATACTTTTAATGAATATAGAGATATAAAAGAAAAAATAATCCTTTCATATGAGCAACTTCAAGCCGCGAAGGAATCTTTATTTATATCAACAAAGAGAGTTGAGGCTGGGATATCAACTCAAAGAGAGATTGTAAATACTCAAGGTGACGTGATTGAAGCTGAAACAAACTTAATAAATTCCATTAAAGAATATAAAATAATACTTGCAAAATTTTATAGGATTACATCAATTAAGCCAAAAGCTTTTTGTTCTATCAGTGCTTTCAAAGATCAAAAAGAAAAAGGGTTTTATGATTTTTTAAAAAATAAAAACCTAGTTTCAAAGTGTAATAAAGTTTAGTATTTTTAGCTTAAAACTTTATTAATTAACTCTAAAAATAATTTCTGGTTTTTTTTATTTTTAATACTATAAATCTCAAACATTCTTTTATTTCTTTTTTTATAACTAATAATATTTTTATTATGACTTTCTAAAATATCCTTAATTTTTTGAATTGCTACATCGATATCATTATGTGGATAGAAATATCCATATTCCTTTAAAGTATTTGAATTATGTATTAAAGGTAAATCTAAATATAATGCATCAAAATATAAGTAATTTAAATCATTTTCAAGTTGATGAGAAATGACTAAAGATCCAAATAATCTTATTGAGTCTACAAACTTATATCTATTATGAACTTTTAAAAAGTCTTTTCTTAGTTTAAATATATCTAATTGCATAATCATTCTCATGAAATAATGATTTTCAGCAATAGATAAACCTCCCAATATATTTAATGATGAGAGCTTATTTTTAAACTTTCTTTCAAAAGCTTCAACAATATATATAGGTAAAATGCAATTTTTTATTAAAGATAAATTAGGTTCTAAAACAACTACATCTCTTACTTTATTTGTAAATAAAATATTTTTTTCTCCTTTTTTAGATAGTTCTTTAATCTGACTATCAATGATAGTTGAATCCCATATATATGGAACTATAGAAACTGAGTCAGTTCTATAGTGAGTTTTCATATATGTAAGATTATGGGCATGTTGAGGGAGAATCCATACTGCATCAATCCCTTCAAATGCATTATTAAAATATTCAACTTTGTCATATTTATGAATAGATCTCATAGAGTTCTCTACAAATTGATTTCCACACTGTAAAGTTACTAATTTGATTTTTTTATTTGATTTTTTTATATCATTTATATAATTTTGTTCTAACCAAAAACCAACTAAAATCACTAAATCAAAATCTTTATGTTTTTCTTTTATGAAATCTGAATAATTCAGGCAATCTTCCTTTGATATATAATTTGCATCAGGAATTTCACCAGTATATATAAATATAGGCTTTAGGTTTTGAATATTTTCAAAAAGTTTTTTAAGGAAAATAATATTTTGTTGAAGACCATTAGAAAAAATTTTTATTCCAAAATTTATGGTAATACCAACTTTAATGATTTTATTATTTTTCAAATTTTTAGAATTATAAAACATAATTAATTAACTAAAGTTCTTCAAGCCCGTTCCAAAATGGCAGTATTCTTTCTGTGAATAAAGAGAGGACAGGTCTTTTTCTCAATACAATATTTGCTGTCAAAGACATTCCAGTTTTTAAATTTAGCTCCTTATTTTTATGCATTATAAAAGGCTCTTTCAATTTTATAGTTATGGGAAACCTATAGAAATTATAGTTAGAATCTGGCTCAAGGACATCTGATCCAATTGATTCTATTTTTCCATCAATTTCTCCAAATTCATTATACGGATAAGCATCTATTCTTATTTTTACAGGTTGTTCCTTTTTTAAAAAAGCAATATCTCTATTGGAGACGAATACACGAGCGACCAAATCATCAATGGGTACTATTTTTAATATCGGTATGTTTGTGTTTACTACGTAACCTGGAGCAGCTGGTTGAAGATCAAACACAATTCCATTTAAAGGAGATTTGATCTCTTGATAACTTAAAGTTAAATTCTGCTCGTTTATTTGATTTTTAATTTGTGCTAATTGTTTTTCATTTTCTTCTATTTTATTTGCTGAATCAATTTTAGTAGCCGCAATTGTATTTGATAATTTATTTTCTGACTCTTTTAAGAGAGAATTAGATGACTTAATTTGTTTTTGCTTATCAATTAATCTTCCTCTTAGTTCTAAAATTTCTTGTTTTTCTTTAAGATATTTTATCTTGCTTAGACCTCCTATCTCAGTAAGGTTTTTTAAATCTTTTAGTACTTGTTCTCTTATTTTTAATACCTCTTTAAGGGTTTTTAATTGTTCAATATTACTATCTTTTCGATAAGCGGCTTGCTCAACAGCATTCTTAGAAGCATTGATTCTTGATTCATATTCATTTTGTAGTGATTTAAGTTTTAATTTTTGGTTATCGGTTAATTGATTAGTTGCAATATCTTCACCAAGTTGGATTTTGCTTACAAGAATATCTGCTTCAATCTGTGATTTTATAATATTTAAAGCTTTTAACTTAGATTTTGCTGCGGTAGTGTCAAGCTCTAAAAGTAATTCTTCATTTTTTACGATATCACCTTCTTCAACAATTATCCTTTTAATTACACCACCAAGTGGTACTTTTACTTCTATAGTAGTTCCCTTAGGTTCTAATTTACCTTGTACTTGAACGGTATCGTCAATCATAGTAAAAAATGACCATATTATTCCAAATGAAGATACTCCTACAAATGTAATAATCAATCTGCTACTCCATTTTTGGCTTGGAGCCAAAGTACTCCAAAATTCACTACCTTCTTCCCTGACTAATAAGTTAATAATTTTTTGAGTCCCATTTTTTAGATTAGGGTAAACATCGAATACTATTTTTTTATAGATTTTTTTTTCTTGAATTTTTTGAGAAATTTCTGATATATCTAACTTAGAGTAAATTTCTAATTTAGATCTAAACTTTTTTTTTATTTCGAAAGACTTAATCTTAGAAAACAATTTATCTTTGAATTTAAAATTACTATTAAAAACTTTTTTTATTTTTGAAAAATTTATCACAAAATTATATTAGGCTTAAAATTTAATTTTTACTATTATACCTTGATACACTAAAAAAATAGGTTTCTAGAATTTTGGTTTTTTAAATTTAATATATGTATTAATAAAAATATCTTCACAATAAAAAAATATTTACTAAGAAGAATATTTTTCTTGTTGTCTATATAGTGAATAATATCTCCCTTCCAATGACATAAGATCTGAATGAGTACCTTGTTCCTCTAATCTACCTTCATGTAATAATAAAATTTTATCTGCGTGAACTATTGAGTTTAATCTATGTGTAATAAAGAGGACTGTTTTACCTCGAAAATATTCCATTAAATTAAGAGAAACTTTTCTTTCCGTTTCAAAATCAAGAGCAGAAGTTGATTCATCCATTATTAAGATATTTGGGTTCTGCAAGATTGATCTTGCAATAGCAATTCTTTGCCTTTGCCCACCACTCAAACTACTTCCTCTCTCCCCTACTTTTGTAGCATATCCTGAGGGTAGTTCCATAATAAAATCATGTGCAGATGCAATTCTTGCAGCATTTATTATCTCTTCAACAGACGCTTCTGGATTAGTTAAAGCAATATTATCTTGTACAGTACCATCAAACAAAATAGATTCTTGAGGTACTATTCCAATTTGACGTCTTAACGAATATAGTTCAACTTTTGAAATATCAATATTATCTATAGAAATTTTTCCTTGAAGTGGCTCATATAACCTTGAAAGAAGTTTTGTTAAAGTTGATTTCCCAGAACCAGATTGTCCAACAATAGCGACAAACTGTCCTGAATCAATGCTTAAATTTACGTTAGATAAATTAAGTATTCCCTTATCAGAAAAACGAAATGAAATATCATCTATTTTAATATCTCCTTTGATAGAGGGCATTGGAATATTATTTTTATCTAATTCAGTTGATTCTTGAGGGGTATCAATAATATCTGATAATCTTTCAAGAGAGATATTTGTTTGCTGAAAATTTTGATAAAGATTAGATAATCTTAAAAGAGGAGTAGTTACGTAACCAGAAATAATCCTAAATGCTATAAGTTGTCCTAAAGTGAGATTACCATTTATAACTAAAAATGATCCTACACATAATACACTCAAAGAGGATGCTTGATTTAAGAAATTTGTAATTCCATTTGAAGAAGTACTTGTTACGGCATTCCTAAAGCTTTCTGAAATATATTTACTATATCTTTCTTTCCATTTCCATCTAGCTTTAAGCTCAAAATTTTGGGCCTTAACTGTTTGAATACCAGTGAGAACTTCAACAAGATGATTCTGTGTCTTAGCATTTAATTCTGCTTTTGTCCTAAGCTGAGACCTAATAACAGGCGCCACAAGCAAAGTAATAAGAGCAAGTAGAGGAGCAACAAGTAAAGCTACTATAGTCAAAATCCAACTGTATAAAAGCATTACTGCTATATAAATTATTGAGAAAATAGAATCTAAAACAACTGTTAGAGCAGTACCCGTTAAGAAAGATCTTATTTGTTCTAATTCTCCGACCCTCGAGGAAAGTTCCCCAACATTTCTCTTATCAAAATAAGGTAAAGGTAAGCGCAATAAATGATCAATAACCTGTTCTCCCAGAGACATATCTATTCGATTTGTTGTATCAATGAATAAATTTGTCCGAAGTGCGGTTAAAACATTTTCAAAGAATGAAAAAGAAAAAAGCAAGACTACTAGCGGCAATAACGAAGAAGATGCTCCCTGACCAATTACCTTATCTATTATTTGTTGAATAATTAATGGATTCATCAATTGAAATAACTGCACAAACAATGAGGCTATTAAAACTTCAATCAAGGGTTTTTTATTTTTCTTAATCGCAGGTAAAAACCATTTAAAAGAAAGCCTTTTTTTAGGTGTTCTATCGGTTGTTTGTAATGAGAGAATTGGTACGGTCTCAGATTCAGATAATATTTCCACTAAAGTATCAATTGAATATTCCCTTAAACCATGTTTAGGTCTTGCCAGTAGATATTTATCATTCTTATATGCATGCAATACTGCTAATTCTTCATCTTTTAACTTAACTAGTGCAGGTAAATTTAATCTTTTAACTAAACCTAATGGAATATCATATAGCTGAGTTTTTAAGCCTAAAGATTCTGATATTGCTGCACATAACTGTAAACTTATTGGGGATTTTTCATCTTTGGTATTTTCAACAAAAGATCTTCTTATTAGATCATATTTAATTGGTAAATTTAAGGTATCACCTATTATCCTAAAACAAGAAATAGCTTCTGAGATGAAATCGTCTGATGAACCGTAAAAAGGAAATCTACTTGATTTTTCTTTTTTAGAATCATTATCTTCTTCACTTTTAGAAATTTTTGGGTTTTCGTCTTTTTTTTCTTTAACAGTTAAATTATCTTTTAAAGGTTTATTTCTAATTTTTTTTAGGTCTATTTCTGGATCATTTTCTTCTGAAAAATTTAAAGGTATCCCAATTAAATTTAAAGGGAATTTATCGTTCTCAAAAAGCTTTATCTTTTCTAAATCAACTAATTCTCCATAAGAATAATTTTGTGATTCTTTAGCGAAAAACCAAGTCTTATCAATTTCAAGCTTTTTATCAATTTCGTTTGTTTCATAAATTGTTAGTAATTTACTTTTAGAACAATAATTTTTGATAAGATTTCTAAATTCTCTAACTTTTGTGGGAAAATTAATTTTCTTCTCATTCTTCAAAATTGGCCAAACAAGACTAGGTGATATATCTTGATTCTCTATTTTATTAAAAGAAAATTCTTTGTTAACTTTCAACCAATTATTTTTTGAAATTTTTAGTAATCTACAATCTGTTGCTGCTGTAATTAGCTCTAATGGTATACCTGATAAATATGAAGGCCATCCAACTAAATATCCTTTTTTATAGGTTGCTAAAGAAATACTTTTTTTAAATATTGGACTTTCTACTAACTGCCTAAGCTCTCCATCAATAATAAAGTAGAAATAATTTGGCAACTTATCCCCCAAAATTATTGGTTCTCCCATAGAGAATTTTTCAATAGAAAAAAAAACTGATATTGCAATTAAATTTTCTTCCTTTAATTTTTTAAATATCTCTATTTCTTTAAGATGTTTAATTAAATTAGTTTTTTCTTTCATTTAAATTTTTAAATTATTTGTGATCATTAATATTTAATTGATCAAGAATATTTTTAATTTTATCCCTAATAGAAATCTCATATAATTCATTTATAATTCTATCTCTCATCATTTCATTCAAAGATGCTGGAATAAGTCTTTCAAATCTAATTAAGATCCACCATCCTTCCAACTCAAAAGGAGCCCATAATTGACCTGGAGAACTAGATAATAGTCTTTCAGCTATATTAGGGTTTACTTTCCCAAGTTCCATTGGACCAACTAAACCATGGAGTACTTGTTCAACTCCTTCAGAATATTTTGAGGCAAGTTCAGGAAAAGTTGCTTCTTCCTCGGATAATCTTATAAACAACTCTGATGCTTTAGTTTTAGATCTCACCCTCAAAAGAGAATATGTAACTCTATCAAGATTTTTCTTTGTCTTCAAGAATATATCCTCCACCTTATGATCAAAAGTAGCTCGTTTAAATTTCTCTAACTTTAGATTTATATATAATTGTTTACTAATTTCTTTTTCAGATATTGAGTTGATTTTTAACCAATTTGAAAGTTCATCTTTATTTTTAATCCCCTCTTTATTCATAAACTTTTGCTGGAATGAAATTTGTTCCTCTTTCTCAACTTTTATTTCACTAATAAATTTTTGTTCGAAATAACGTCTTAAAAACATAGGCATCAAATTTAAATCTTTAAGTAAATCAGGAAGTTCCCTAATTTTTAGAAGATCTCCTTCAATGTTGATCCAATTTTCTTCCATTACTTTAAGATTAACTTTAAGTTAATAATTAAAAATACTAATCTTTTAAAGATGTAATTACTAATCTCCAAGGACTCCCGGTTTAGTGGATATAAATGAATCAGTAAAGGCTCCGTTAGTAATATTCTGAACTTCAGCAACTCCAATGACTTTGAGTGAAGTATCTGTCATTGCTGTTCCAGCATCTTTATTTGTTTGGCCGTATGTACCTGTATAAATATAAGCAGATACCTGAGAGGCATTTGAACTGGACTGTGCATATAAAATATAAGTAAAGTCTAGATCACTGGAACCCTGACTATTACCGGCAGTACCACCAGCAGTAATGATACTATCAAGATTTTGCCTAATTTCAGTAACATTTTGAGCATTCGCACTAGTAAGAGCAAGGCCATTTGCACTGTTAAAGGAATCTTCATATATTATTCCGTCTCTTAATCTATTACTTGCAGTTAAGTCAGTAACTTCTCTAAATGCACCAAATGTCACTGCATTTCCACCAGCACCATTTGTGCCTCCATAAAATATACCGATAGCATCTTTATTATCACCTGCTTCAAAATTAGTAATTTTGTTGAAGGTGAATGAAGATGGACCTGAAGCTCTACTTCCACTACCATCATATGTAACCCATGAAGTTCCGGAAGATTCAGTATTAAATATAACTCTATCATCAGAGGTATCTGCTGCACTGAGATCAATCGCTGCTTTACCGCTTTGTGTCAAAGCTGTCGAAAGTTCAACAACATCAACATCAGTTCCCCCAGTGACTGTAACGGTCCCAGTATTAGCTGTTGAGGTGAGTGAATCAAATTCGAATGTATTTCCACCAACTCCATCATCTGTAGCAGTGATATTAGTAGCACCGTTGAGTAGTGCAGTGGATGCTCCACTTATATTTCCAGAATTATCGTTAAGACTATAAGAAGGAGATGTATTTATAGCACTATCAATTGTAGTCATTTGAGCAACTGTCGCTGCATCTGACAAGGTGATTGTACCAGAATAATTTGATAAGCCATTTAAAGCAGCCGCAACATTTGTAGAGCTACCAGATAGAGCAACTGAACTACTATTTAAAGTTATTGAGCCGCTTATTGCATTATTTATAGTAACCAACTCAGTAAGTGTATGAGCATCACCTAATGTTGCTGTAGGTGTTCCGCTAAAGGTATCTACATTTCCAACTGCAGTTGCAATTGCTGCTGATGTTCCTGTGATATTTATATTGTTCGAAACAGTTACTGTTCCTGAGGTATCACCAGCAATGGTTGAAATATCTGCTGCTGCAATACCTGTGCCATTAGCATCACTTAAAGTTACGTTTCCGGTATATCCTGCGGCAAATGTTCCATCTAACGCTGCCTTGACATCTGCTGTTGATCCTGACAAAGCGACTGATACATCATTTAGAGTAATTGTTCCGCTTAATGCGTTATTAATTGCCTTTAATTGTGCAAGTGTATGAGCATTACTTAATGTCGCGGTAGGTGTTCCACTGAATGTATTTACATCTCCAACTGCAGTTTCTATTTGAGCTGCTGTTCCTGTGATATTTATATTATTTGTTATTGTAACTGTTCCAGAAGTAGCCCCTGCAATAGTAGATATATCTGCAGCTGTTATTCCAGTACCATTAGCATCACTGATGGTCACATTACCTGTATATGAT
>CAYNKY010000051.1:0-12294 GCA_964397895.1 uncultured Prochlorococcus sp. | reverse complement strand
CAAAAAGTCAATAGTTACATTAAAGAAGCTTTTGGCGCAAGTAAATATTTATTTGATGGCATAACTGTCACTTTCGATCATCTCAGACGAAGACCAGTTACTGTTCAGTATCCATATGAAAAGTTAATTCCATCAGAAAGATATAGAGGAAGAATACATTATGAGTTCGATAAATGTATTGCTTGCGAAGTTTGTGTGAGGGTATGCCCGATAAATTTACCTGTTGTTGATTGGGTAATGAATAAAGAGACAAAAAAGAAGGAATTAAGAAATTATTCTATAGATTTTGGAGCATGTATTTTTTGTGGAAATTGCGTGGAATATTGCCCAACAAATTGTTTGTCAATGACAGAAGAATATGAATTAGCAACTTTTGATAGACACAATCTGAATTACGATAATGTTGCCCTTGGAAGATTACCTACTAATGTAACTTCTGATCCTACTGTAAAATCCCTCAAAGAATTAACATATTTACCCAAGGGAGTTATGGATCCACATGATATTTCTTCAACTGATCCAAGAGTAGGGAAATTACCTAACGAAGTGTTAGATTGGATGGTATCCACAAATACACAAGAAGAGGCTACAATTGCTAATTCAAGTAAGTAAATGTCTATTGCCGTAACTACTCAATTAATTTGCTTTTCTATATTATCTTTAGTTATTATTATCGGATCTTTAGGTGTAGTTTTGTTAGAAAGCATTGTTTATTCAGCTTTCCTACTTGGTGGAGTTTTCATGAGCGTAGCAGGATTATATCTATTATTAAATGCTAGTTTTGTAGCAGCTGCTCAAGTTTTAGTATATGTGGGAGCGATTAATGTTCTTATAATTTTTGCAATTATGTTAGTTAATAAGAAAGAAGATCTTAAACCAATTAAATACCTTAATTCGAGAAAAATAATTTCTACAACCATTTGTATTACCCTCTTAAGTCTTCTTGTTAGGGTTGATTTATCCAATACATGGAAAATAGCTGACCCAAAGCTAACAATCGGTGAAGAATCAACAATAAGAATAGGAGAACATTTATTTAGCGATTATTTACTGCCTTTTGAAGTAGCTTCTGTCTTACTTTTAATGGCGATGATAGGAGCAATTGTTCTTGCTAGAAGAGATGTAATGACTAAAGACATATCTACAGGTTTACCTGTTGATCAAGAACTTATAGAGAAATCAGATAAACCACTCTTAATTGAAAAAAATTAATTTCCTTTTTCATTATCATGAATTTTGACTCGATCCCTCTCCAAGCATTTCTAATTGTATCTTCTCTACTATTTTGCATTGGTATTTGGGGACTATTAAACAGTAGAAATGCTGTAAGAGTTTTAATGAGCATTGAATTGATGTTAAACGCAGTAAATTTAAACTTAATGTCTTTTTCCTCTTACATTGATAATAATCTAATACAAGGCCAAGTTTTTGCAATTTTTGTTATCACTGTTGCTGCTGCTGAAGCTGCTGTAGGACTAGCAATTTTATTATCTCTTTATAGAAATAGAGTAACTGTAGATATGGAAAGTTTCAATTTACTTAAATGGTAAATAAATTCTAATGAAACTTTCATTAGTCCTCATTATTTTTCGTTTCAATAGTTCAATAGCAAAAGAAACAGCATCTTTTTGTTCAGAGATACTACATAGAAAGAAGATTACATCAATTAATATTGGTAGTGATTTCACACAAGAAAGTATTCAAAGGTGTCTAAAAAAGAATTCTTTATTACCTGAATTAATTTTAGTATTAGGGGGGGACGGAACTGTTCTAAAGACAGCAAATGAATTAGCTAATCTGAAGATACCTATACTAAGTTTTAATGTTGGAGGAAATTTAGGTTTTCTTACACAAGATAAAAAATACTTACTTGATGAATCATTTCTTAACTTGATTGAAGAAAATGAATTCTTAATTGATCAGCGAACTATGCTGAAATGCGTTCACCATAAATTTAATTCAGAAGATATTAAAAATTTTACTAAATCAAATTATTATGCTTTGAATGATTTTTATTTTAAATCAGAAGACAATAACATATCGCCAACAAATCAAATTAGTATTGAGATAGATAAAGAAAATGTAAATGAATATAAAGGTGATGGCTTAATAATTTCATCAGCCACAGGATCTACTGCCTATTCCATGGCTGCTGGAGGACCAATAGTACACCCATTAACTAATGCATTTATAATTAATCCAATTTGTCCTATGAGTCTTGCAAGCAGACCAATAGTAATTCCAGATACAAGCAGAATAAAAATTAAAAATAATGATAAGTATAAAAAGGGATTACAACTTTGGAAAGATGGAACTAAATGTCAAAAATTAAATATAAAAGATTTTTGCGAAATCACTAAAGGATCACAACCAATGCTAATGATATCTTTAAATAATAGTACTTCATACTACAGCTCACTTTCAAAAAAATTGGAGTGGAGAGGTAATTTGCATTAATTGATTAAACCTATCAAAAATGTCTATTGAAATAGAGAGAAGATTCTTAATTAAGAGCAAAAAATGGGAAAATTATATTATTAAAAAAATTTATATTGAACAAGGATACCTTAATTCAAGTATTGAAAATTGGATAGTAAGAATAAGATCTGAGAATTTACGACACAAATTGACTTTAAAAAAACATTTATCATACTCCTCCTGTTACGAGTTTGAGTATGATATACCCCAAGAAGAGGGAAAAATAATCTTATCAAATATCAAAAATAAAATCATAAAAGAAAGATTTCTTTTATCAATAGATGAAAAGATTTGGGTCGTTGATCGTTTTCATTCAAAAAATTCTCCATTAGAAATTGCAGAATTTGAACTGTCCAATATTAATGAAAAGATTAAACTTCCAAGTTTTCTCGCAGAAGAAATAACTGGGATTAAAAAGTACTCAAATTTCAATTTATCTATCAACCCTTTTTCAACTTGGAAAAAAAATTAATTTAATAAATTTTCATGATTGCTAGCCAAAGAAGACTGTACTAATATAGATTCTTTTATATCAAAACTAATTTTATTAATGATTTAAATATGTATGGTCTTTACGACAAAGATGGGATTTTAAGATATGTAAACTCTGATAGAGGAGCTTGTTTAGCATATGCTGAACTTTTTGAATTGAGTTCAAAAAATTACTCTCTCATGCCTATTCATGAAACAAAAAAAGATAATGAAGATATTAACTTTGATCAGAATCAGGCAAGGAACAACAGTTAAATCCGTCACGACAAATTTTTCCATTATCCATAGCCCAATTTAATAAAGCTACTCTATTTTTTGAGCCAGTTTTAGTAAACATATTACTTACATGGTTATCAACCGTTCTTTTACTAATTGTCAGCTTTACTGCGATCTCTTGATTAGTAAGACCGTCAGCCACTAAATCAATAATCTCCATCTCTCTTGAGGAGAGACCCATCATATCTATGTTATTTAAATCGTCATCAAGCATTTGCATTTGAACAACTCTTTTTTATATAGTAGTTAAGTTTATCAATCCAATCACTTTTGTTAACCTAAAAACAATCAGCAATTGAAATCCAAACTTCAAATCACCTTAGAATCTAATTCTAAAGCAATTACTGCAGAATTAATGCCTCCGCGAGGCGGAGACCCTTCTCGATCTATCAAGATAGCACAACTTTTAAAAGATAAGGTACATGCTGTTAATATAACAGACGGCAGTAGAGCCGTAATGAGGATGTGTAGTTTAGCAATGTCTAAACTATTACTGGATAGTGGGGTAGAACCAGTGATGCAAATATCTTGTCGAGATCGTAATAGAATTGCTTTACAATCTGATATCCTCGGTGCAAATGCACTTGGAATAAAAAATATTCTGTGCATTACGGGTGATCCAGTTAAAGCAGGGGATCAGGAAAAAACAAAAACAGTTCATGAATTTGAATCCGTTAAATTATTAAAACAAATCAAGTCATTTAACCAAGGAATTGACCCCACTTATGAGAAGCTTAGTGATAATAAAACAGAAATTTTTGCCGGCGCGGCTGCAGATCCTACTAGTACAAATCTAAAAATTCTAAAAAAAAGAATTGAACAAAAAAAATATGCTGGCGCAAGATTTTTGCAAACTCAAATGGTTATGAACAAAAATTATTTAATAGATTTTTGTGAGAAGATTAGTGAACCTCTTCAAATCCCAGTTTTAGCAGGAGTATTTCTTTTAAAGTCATATAAAAACGCGATTTTCATTAATAAATATGTTCCAGGAGCAGCAATCCCAGACAACATACTTCAAAGATTAAAATATGCAAGTAATCCATTAGAAGAAGGTATAAATATTGCTGCAGAACAAGTAAAAGAATTTATAGAAATCTCACAAGGAATTCATATTATGGCAGTCAAAAGTGAACATTTGATTCCCGAGATATTACAAAGAGCAGAAATTAATCTGGAATTTTAATTAAATCAGTGCCCAACAACTCAGCCATTGCTTTCTGCTGCGGAGACGGTTCTGAAAGATCCATTCTTCTAGAATCAGTTATCAACCAATCAAGTGAAGCATCTTGCAAATCAAAATGATCTCCATTTTTACCAACACAATATCTACCAAATACTAATTTATCAACTAATTGAACCCCTTTACCAATTTTTGAATAGTCAAAAATTATAGAATTATCAATAGTAGCTCCCTCACATATGCAGCAGCTTGGACCAATCATGGAAGGGCCAATAATTGTTGCGCCATTTTCAATTCGAGTCATTCCACCTATATATACTGGACCTTCTATATTTACTTTATCCCAATCAGCCGCTACATTCAGTCCTGTATATACACCAGGCCGAACTTCCTTTCCAGGGATATCAACCTGTCTAACTTTACCTTGAAGGACACTTCTAATAGCCCTCCAATAATCAGGCACTTTCCCAATATCAACCCACTCAAAATCCATAGGCAGAGCATAAAAGGGCAAATTCTTTTCTACAAGCTTTGGAAAAAGATCAGCTCCAATATCAAATTTTTTCCCTGATGGAATATGTTCAAATATTTCAGGTTCGAATAAATAAATTCCTGTATTTATTGAATCACTTAAAGCCTCATCAATAGATGGTTTCTCCTGAAATGCTTTCACTCTTCCCTCATTATCAGTAACTACAACTCCATAACTAGAAACTTGACTTTTTGGGACTTTTTTCGTTATTAGACTTGCTAAAGCTCCGCGCTCTTTATGCCTTTTTACAGCTTCAGTTAAATCTAAATCGACTAAAGCATCTCCACATAATACAACAAAAGTTTCATCAAAAAAGTTTTGAAAATCTTGAATTTTTTTCAATCCTCCCGCAGATCCTAAAGCATCTCCTATTAACTCACCATCCTCTATTCTTCCTTCAAAACTATAGGCAATTTCTACACCGAATCTTTGTCCATCTCTAAAATAGTTTTCAATCTCTTCTGCCAAATGAGAAACATTAACCATTATTTCTTTAAATCCATGTTCCTTTAATAATTCCAGTAAAAACTCCATAACAGGTTTTTGTAAAATAGGAATCATTGGTTTTGGAATAATGTGCGTGATAGGTTGGACACGTGTTCCTTTACCAGCTGCTAGTATCATCGCCTTCATAGGCATATTAAACCTCTTTGTTAAACGTTACCCTTAAATTCTCCAAATACGTTAAGCAGCGGTCGGAGAAGTATCTGTCACTTCCAGATTTTCTATTGGAAGTTGAGCTAAGCCACCCTCTGGAATAACTCTTTTAATTTTTATTGGGCCATAAAGGGAATTAATTTGCTTAATTTCAATCTTATTTTGTGAAGAGAGAAATAGTAAAGCCCAGAATACACCTAATCTATCCTTATCAAGATCCTTATGTGCGACTTCCTGCCATCTTTTGACTAAATATTCAAAATCCACCCATTGTAATGCTTTCTCCCATTTTTCTATAAACACCCCTAAGGCTTTAGTCGTTTCTGGTAATTTCTCTCTGTGAGCTAGTCTCTTAACTTGATCTATGAGAGCCTTATCGGAATATTTCTTGTTTTTTTTTCTTTTAATTAATGAAATATCATAGGTTTCAATCGTTTCAGCAATAGACTCTAACTGACTTATTAATTCACCTAACGTAACGGTCCTCTTTATAATTGGCTGAGCAACAGATCTCCTTCTAAGATATTTTTCAGGATTTTTAGGTATATCAAAGTCACTATTAATCCATGGCTGATCAATAATGTCAATATCATCTTCAAACCCATCATTATCATCTGGAAAAACATCAGATTCTAATACTTGAGCTTTTAGATTTACTAAAACTGATGCAGCGAAGAAAGCCTCGCTGGTCTCTGATAAATCCTTTTCATAAGTACTTCCAGTTCCTTTAGTATCATTCAATTTCTGATTAAATTGATCTAAAAAACTATCTATAACACTAATTACATCAATATCCCAAGGATCTAATTCCCCTTTTCCAGCAGCATCTTGAAGAAATTTAATCAACAATCTAGGTCCCAAACCTGACCTATCAATAGATGTTGAACTTGATATGTTTAAATCAAATAACTACATTTAACTTATCTTTTAAACATAAAATTAGCCAATAATTTTAAAGTAATTTAAAATTTATATGGTAGGAGCTTTCAGTACCTCAGAATTATCACTTACAAAGTTTGCTACTTTGACATTATTTCTAACAGCATCTAAATTCCTATCAACTAAATTATTAATAGAAGCTAAATAACTTTCAGTTACTAGCCTAGGATATAAACCTATCCCAATAATTGGCAATAGCAAACATCCAATGATATATATTTCTCGAGGTTCCGCATCAATAAGTTTTCTCTGACCAACAAGTTCAGGATTCTCTTTACCAAAGAAAATTTCTCTCAACATAGATAATAAATATATAGGCGTGAGAATTACACCAACAGCAGCTAATGAGGCCATTACTATGCGGAATGGCAAAGTATAAACTTCATCTGTAACAAATCCAGTAAATACCATTAACTCAGAGACGAAACCACTCATCCCAGGCAACGCAAGGGAAGCCAATGAACACGCAGTCCATAAAGCAAACATTATTCTCATTTTTTGACCCACTCCGCCCATCTCATCAAGTTTCAAAGTCTTTGTTCTGTCATAAGTAGCACCTACTAAAAAGAACAAACTCGCACCTATTAACCCGTGACTTACCATTTGAAGCATCGCACCACTTGTACCAAGAGCACTAAAACTTCCAATCCCAATAAGAACAAAACCCATATGACTTATTGAACTATAAGCAATTTTCCTCTTTAAATTTCTTTGTGCAAAAGATGTAAAAGCTGCATAAATTATATTCACAGCTCCAAGAACAATTAAAAGTGGGGCAAATTGCGCATGAGCCAAAGGCAATAATTGAGCATTAAACCTTAATAGAGCATAGCCCCCCATCTTTAATAAAATCCCTGCCAACAACATATGAACTGGAGCCGTTGCCTCTCCATGAGCATCAGGCAACCATGTATGTAGGGGGACTATTGGAAGTTTTACTCCAAAAGCAATAAGTAATCCTGCATAGCAAAGAATTTGAAAATTCTGACTAAAGTCCTGTTGGGCTAAATGCGTGAAATCAAAATTTGGTATATTACTTCCATAAAACCCCATAGCTAATGCCGCTAAGAGTATAAAGATTGAACTTCCCGCTGTATAAATAATGAATTTTGTTGCAGCATACTGCCTTTTTTTTCCACCCCATATAGCTAATAATAAATATACTGGTAATAATTCAAGTTCCCATGCGAGAAAAAATAACAACATATCTTGAACTGCAAAAACTGCTATTTGCCCTCCATCCATTGCAAGAATTAAAAAGAAAAATAATTTAGGCTTAAAACTTACTGGCCATGCAGCTAAAACTGCCAAAGAAGTTATAAAACTTGTGAGAAGAATTAAAGGCATTGAAATTCCATCTGCACCAACAGTCCAAGTTAAGCCTAATTTAGGTAGCCAATTAATACTTTCTCTAAGCTGAACATTTTCGTTATTAATATCAAAACCATTTATGTAAGCACCGACTGTAATAAGAAAAGTTATCAAAGAGACTATTAAAGCAAACCATCTAACCTCTTTACCCTGCCCTTTATCTGGGAAAAAAGGTACGATAAATGCACTTATTATTGGAAAGAGAATAGATAATGATAACCATGGGAAATTAGTTAAACCGATACCTAATTTACCTAACGTGCCTAAAAATAATGTTTGCGTTGAGAAATCAATCAAGGGTGATAGTTATTTATATATGTAGAGTCTAGAATTTATATTTAGTTTTACATCCTAATAGGTGTGAAGAAACACATTTGTAAATTATGCAGCTTGAGGAGTCTGCAAACCAAATATAGCTACAAGTAATAAAACTCCTCCAAAAACGATTAAGGCATAAAATTGCGCTCTACCAGTTTCAAAATACTTTAAACCTTCGCCACTACCTAATGTTACAAGACCAGTTAAATTTACAACTCCATCAACAACTTTTGAGTCAACTTCTAAGATTTCTTTTGCAATTCTTCTACTTCCTTTAACAAATATTTTTTCATTAATATCATCCAGATACCATTTTTTAGATAAGAACCTATTAATCAGCGGAAATCTCTCTGCAAATAAAACAGCTAAATCAATCTTTTTAGAGAAATATGCTAAGAATGCGATTGTAATTCCCGTTGAGGCAATTATTACTGATGCAATTGCTAGAGGGAGAAATTCATTCAACTCAAATGTTTTTGAAAGAATAGAAGCTTCCTCAGGATCTAATAACCTAATAAACTTGCTATCCCAAGGAAGACCCATAAGCCCAATTAAAATGGAAGGAAATGCCAAAAAGACTAATGGGAATGTCATCGACCAAGGAGATTCATGCAGTTCTCCATGAGCAACATCATGTTCATCTTCTAAATGATTATCTTCAGAATCAGAATGATTTAATTGCCCTTCCGCCCCATGTTCCTCATCCTCCAATATTAATCCTGCTGCATTTATGAGCTCATTTCTTAAATCCTCATTATTTCCTCTAAATTCCCCCTCAAAAGTCAAGAAATAAAGCCTAAACATATAAAAAGCAGTCATCCCAGCAGTCATAAAGCCAATGAACCAAAATGCAGGATATGAAATAAATGCATTCCCTAAGATTTCATCTTTACTCCAAAATCCAGCTAAAGGTGGAATACCACTAATAGCAATACAACCAATTAAGAATGTACTGGAAGTGAAAGGCATTTTCTGTCGCAAGCCTCCCATTAATCTCATGTCTTGCGCGAGAACAGGTTGATGACCTACTACTTCCTCCATAGCATGAATCACTGAGCCTGAACCTAGAAAAAGCATTGCCTTGAAACAAGCATGAGTGATTAAGTGAAAAATTCCCGCAAGAGGAGCACCACAACCCATCGCAAGCATCATATAACCAAGCTGAGAAACTGTACTGTAAGCCAAACCCTTTTTTAAATCCATTTGTGTAAGAGCTATTGAAGCTCCTAAAAAACAGGTTATGGTTCCTACAAGAGCAATAATGAATTGCATTGTAGGAAACATTGAATAGAGAGGGTCTAGTCTAGCTACTAAAAATACACCAGCAGCAACCATCGTTGCTGCATGAATAAGTGCTGAAATAGGAGTGGGTCCCTCCATCGCATCAGGTAACCAAACATGCAATGGGAACTGAGCGGATTTTGCCATAGGTCCTAAAAAAACCAAAAAGCACAATAATAAAGCAGCCCAATAAGGCAAGGAATTATTCTCCATAGATTGTGATACACCTAGAGCGATTTCATTAAAATCAAAGCTTTTTGTAGCCCAAAACAATCCCAATATTCCCAATAAAAGGCCAAAATCTCCAACCCTATTTACAACGAAGGCCTTTTGCGCAGCATGTGCAGCTCCATCCCTGTCATACCAAAATCCAACAAGAAGATATGAGCACATGCCTACCAACTCCCAAAAGACATATATCTCCAACAAATTTGGACTTATAATCAAACCCAGCATAGAGCTGCTAAAAAGAGCTAAATAAGTAAAAAACCTTACATATCCTTTGTCATGAGACATATATCCATGAGAATAAATCATCACTAAAAGAGTGATCGTTGTAACTAAAGCAAGCATTACGCTTCCTAAAGGGTCCAAAATAAACCCCATGGGTATTTGAAAATCACCTGCACTTGCCCACACAAATAATTTTTCTACGGTTTTATAACCATTTATTTGTTCTATTAATGCTTTATAACTAATTACTGCAGATACGCCTACAAAAGAAAGTAGGCATATTGCAACAACCTCTCTGAGCTTATTAATTTTTTGATTGATACTTATTAAGCTCAATCCAGAAATAACAGCTCCAACAAGTGGAAATACAGGAATTAACCAGGCAATTTCAGAAGCTTGTGGCATTTTTTAAAGAATTTATATTCCAATATTAAACTGCCAATCAATAAATTTAGAGAAAAAAGAAGAATTAAATGTTGTTACAGCAATATTAATATACTTATGAGAACTCCAAATCACAATAATTGCAATAATGATACCTATTTGGGAAAGTCTTAAAAATTCGCTTAATTTAAGTTCTTGTCTTCCTTCCAATATTGCTAAAAAAGGAATTATCGAAGTATTTTTTTTAAATCGTTGAAATTCCTCACCAAATTTATATTCCAATCTTTTATCACCATGCCATATTGCAAATAAATGATGCCCAATCAGTCCTATAGATGTAACCAAAGTAAAAGTTGTCCCAATCCATAAAGAATGAGCTATGCACCAAATTATCTGACCAATCGCTTGGGGATGTCTTGTTATGCGCATAATTCCTGTACTATAAATTCTAATTTTTGGTTTTTGCAAAGATGGTATTTCTAGTAAATTATAAGTAGCAGGATATAAGAAAATAAAACTAATAGCAGTTAAAATCCAAACAGAAGTAGAAACCAATTCATTCCCTTGCAAGTTCCATAATCTGATTCCATCATACCTATGAGCTAAAAAGTAACCGATTAAAATAATTGCAGAAGGCAAACTGAAAGATACAAAAATTAATCGCCATAATCGCGCTCCCATTATCAATTCAGCCTTACTTCTTAGAGCAGCTCCGCCACTATGAATTATTGCAAAGATTATTATTAAAATAAAAACCACTATTGAAGTTTTATGTGCTTCCATAAAATCTTTGATTCACAATTATTTATAATTTATTATTAACAATATTTCTTCTAAGTATTAAACTTGTTAATAATAATAAATTGGCATATCCATGCCCGAATTACCCTTTACACTTGATCAATTAAGAATATTAAAAGCGATAGCTGAGCAAGGTAGTTTTAAAAAAGCAGCAGATATATTATATGTTACTCAACCAGCTGTAAGTCTACAAATTCAAAATCTCGAGAAGCAGCTTGAAATTACAATATTTGATCGAGGAGGAAGGAAAGCATTATTAACAGAAGCGGGGCAGCTACTTCTTGATTATTGCCAAAGGATCCTCAATCAATGTGATGAGGCTTGTAAAGCAGTTGAAGATTTAAATAGTCTCAAAGGTGGCACTTTAATTGTAGGAGCGAGCCAAACTACAGGGACTTATTTAATGCCAAGAATGATTGGTCTCTTTAGACAAAAATATCCTGATGTTTCTGTACAACTTCAAATTCATAGTACACGTCGCACAGGATGGAGTGTGGCGAATGGTCAAATAGACCTTGCAATTATTGGGGGACAGCTACCTCAAGACTTAGAAAATCTACTTAAGATTTCACCATTTGCTACAGATGAATTGGCTTTAGTCTTACCTTCAAAGCATAATCTTTCAAAAGCAAAAGAATTAACCAAAGAGGATTTATATAAATTAAACTTCGTTACTCTAGATTCTCAATCTACAACAAGAAAAGTTGTTGATGAACTTCTTAAAAGTTCTGGACTAGATATTCAAAGATTAAAAATTGAAATGGAACTTAATTCTCTAGAAGCGATTAAAAATGCTGTTCAGTCAGGATTAGGAGCTGCTTTTCTACCATTAGTGTCCATAGAAAGGGAATTAGCCTTAGGGTCAATTCATAAACCATACATAGCTGATCTAGGGGTCAAAAGAGAGCTTAAATTAATAACTAATCCTTCGAGATATACATCCAAAGCTTCAGAGGCGTTTAAAAAAGATATCCTTCCGCAATTTTCTAGCTTAAATTAGCATTTCAAAAGTTAATACTAGAACTGAGAAGCCTCTTTATTTATTCCAACTCCTCCATCTTCTGCTTGACCATCTCCTTTAATAATAAATTTATTTTCTTTCACATCAGTTTGATAAACGCATTTTACT
>CAYNKY010000050.1:0-12704 GCA_964397895.1 uncultured Prochlorococcus sp. | reverse complement strand
ATACGGCTCTCAACTCGGTCACTTCTTCTATTCTACCGCTTGCAGCCTTAATACTGACAATATTTGAATATTTCATAAGTTTCTTTACAGTATCAGGAGAAAGATTACATCCCGTTCTCCCAGGAATGTTATATAGCATTAATGGCATATCAGGAGATGCCTCGGCAATAATACTAAAGTGTGCATATAGCCCCTCTTGTGGTGGTTTATTGTAATAAGGGACGACTACCAATGCGCCATCTGCTCCTGCTTTGTATGCTTTTTTAGTAGCTTCCATTGCTTCGAAAGTACTATTACTTCCTGTTCCAACCAAAATTTTTGCCTTGGATTTTAAAGAACTCTTTATCGCTAAAAACAAATCATGTTGTTCTCTCCATGACAAGGTAGGAGACTCTCCTGTGGTCCCACATAAAACTAGTCCATCAGAACCATTCTCAATAAGATAATTTGCTAATTGAACAGCTAATTCATAATCAACACTCCCATCAGCTTTAAAAGGTGTAACCATTGCTGTGAGAATATCCCCAAAAAGAGATTTACTTTTAACAAGATGATCTACCATGATTTTTTAAAGTAATAATTCTGCTATTTGGACTGCATTAAGTGCAGCACCTTTTCTAATTTGATCTCCACATAACCACAATTCTAATGCATTTGGATTACTAAGATCTTGCCTTACTCTACCAACTGCAATATTATCTTTTTCTGTTACGTCATCTGGCATAGGAAATCTATTTGCTTGGAAATCTTGTATTAATTCTATGCCCTCAGATTTTTTCAATTTATCAATAGCCTGCTTTACTGAAATATGATCATTGAACTCTATATTTACTGACTCTGAATGTGATCTTAGAACAGGAACTCGAACACAAGTCGCAGATAACATAAGGTTTGGATTATTTAAAATTTTTCTTGTTTCATTAATCATTTTCATCTCTTCTTCGCAATAATTATTTTCTAACATTGGAGAATTATGCAGAAATAAATTAAATGCTAAAGAAAAGGGAAGTATTTTACTTCTCTGAGGTTCTCCTTCTATATATTTTTTCGTCAAAAATTTCAACTCTTCCATTGCCAGCTGTCCTGCACCACTAGCTGATTGATAGGTTGAAACAATAACACGTTTAATACGTGAAATACTATTTAATGGAGCAAGTATCAAAGTGAGTAATATAGTTGTGCAGTTCGGGTTCGCAATTACACCATTGTGAGAATGAACCATTTCTGAATTCACTTCTGGAACAATAAGTGGAACGTCATTTCGAAGCCTAAAAGCACTTGAATTATCAATCAAGATTGCATTTTCTGCTTGGATAAATGGTAGCCACTTCTTTGAAATAGATCCTCCTGCGGATGCAAATACGAAATCTATATTTGAAAATGATTGTTTATTAACTTCTTGAATAATAAGTTCTGAATCTTTCCATAGGATCTTTTTTCCTGCTGATCTTGCAGAGGAAAGTAAACGTATATCAGATATTGGAAAATTTCGTTCTTCAAGAATTTTCAGTAATTCAACACCAACGGCACCTGAAGCACCCAAGATGGCAACTTTATAAAATTTTTTTGATTCTATGGAAGCTTTTCTCAAAATTGTCAAAAAATTATGAAATTAATTAAAAATATGTTTCTTACTTTATCAAAAAAGGTAACTTTAAACTAAAACACTTAATGTGAAATAATTAAGTTTCGCTTATTGAAGTAATCAAAAGTTGCACATGTCTAAAAAATCATTAATCGTTAAAACAAGTCCCTTGCCCCAAAGTAGAATTGCGATTGAACTAGAAATCGCATCCAACACTTGCAAATCAATTATTGAAGAAACAATCACTACTGTAAGTCGTTCCGCAAAACTACCTGGATTTAGAGCAGGGAAAATTCCAAAACAAGTCCTTATTCAAAGAATTGGATTAACACAAATTCACGCTTCTGCATTAGAAAAAATAATTGAGAGAAATTGGAAAGAAGCTTTAAAAATGAAATCCATAGAACCATTATGTGAACCAGAACTAGTTGATGGTTTTGAATCATTATTAGCAAAATTTGACCCTGAAAAAAATTTAAAATTTACGCTACAAACTGATATTGCACCAGAATTAAAACTAAAAAAAACAAAAGGCATTAAAGTTACTTTTGAGAAAAATAAATTCGATCCAAAAAGTGTTGATGAGGCTTTAGAAAAATCTAGGATGCAATTAGCAACAATAGTTCCCATAGAAAATCGTCCAGCCAAAATGGGTGATATCGCTGTAATTAGTTTTAATGGAATCTACAAAGAATCAAAAAAAGAGATTGAGGGAGGTTCTAGCGAATCTATGGATCTTGACTTGGAGAAAAATAAAATGATTCCAGGCTTTGTAGAAGGAATTGTTGGAATGAACTTAAATGAAAAGAAAAAACTTAATTTAAAATTTCCTGATGAATATGCTCATGAAGCCTCAAGAGGTAAAGAAGCTATTTTTGAAATTTATTTAAAAGATCTTAAGAAACGAGAACTCCCAGAGTTAAATGATGAATTCGCTAAACAATCAAGCGACAAGAAAACTCTTAAAGACTTAAAAAAAGATATTGAAAGTCAATTAAAAGAAAATTTTGATCAAACACAACAAAATTTAAAAGTAGAAGCGCTAATAAATGCGCTTTCAAATGAACTAGACGTAGAAATACCTCAATCCATGATTGATATTGAAGTAAAAAGGAATATTGAGCAAACTGCACAAAGATTTGCGCAACAAGGAATGGATATCAAATCAACTTTTACTCCTGAATTAGTGAAATCACTGGCTGAATCAAGTCGTCCGCAAGCAGAAAAGAATGTATTAAGCACCTTAGCTCTACAAGCACTTGCAAATCAAGAGAATATAGATGTATCAGATAGTGAAGTAGATCTTAAATTGAAAGACTATGAAAATGAAATTAAACAATCTCCAAATAAAATCAATGTGAACAGATTAAGAGAAGTTATAAAAGATGATTTGATCAAATCAAAACTAATTGAATGGTTAGAAAAAAATTCTGAGATTGAAGAACAAACTTCTGCTAGTTCAAAATCCAAACCCAAAAGAAAAGTTTCAAAATCTCAAACTAAAAAAGAGGTTACTAAAGCAAAGAAAAAAACAACTAAGCCTAAAGAAAAAAAATAATTTATAAAAAATTTAACTAAATTTTAAAAAATCCCTTAAATTAAAAAAAGTTTTACTTTTAAATTTATTTTGTTTCAACCTTTATATTCAAACCTAATAACTAGCTCTAATGGAAAAACAAATAATAATTATCCTAGTGCAGCACTTCCAACTGTAATTGAACAATCTGGTAGAGGAGAAAGAGCATTTGATATATATTCAAGACTTTTAAGAGAAAGGATCATATTTCTTGGAACGGAAATTAATGATCAAGTTTCAGATTCATTAGTAGCTCAATTACTTTTTTTAGAAGCTGAGGATCCTAACAAAGATATACAAATTTACATTAATTCCCCAGGGGGATCTGTTACAGCTGGATTAGCTATTTACGATACAATGCAACAAA
Source organism: uncultured Prochlorococcus sp. (assembly GCA_964397895.1). Lineage (GTDB taxonomy): Bacteria > Cyanobacteriota > Cyanobacteriia > PCC-6307 > Cyanobiaceae > Prochlorococcus_A. The sequence continues at coordinate 9,176 of CAYNKY010000050.1, read as the reverse complement.
TCAGTCCAGATATTGTCACTATTTGTTTTGGAGTCGCTGCAAGTATGGGAGCTTTTTTGCTCTCTGGAGGTACTAAGGGCAAAAGGTTGGCACTCCCAAATTCAAGGATAATGATTCACCAACCTTTAGGAGGGGCACAAGGTCAAGCAGTAGAGATTGAAATACAAGCAAAAGAAATTTTATATCTCAAAAAGACACTTAATTCTCTTTTATCTGAACATACAGGTCAAACTTTAGAAAAAATTACTGAAGATACTGAAAGAGACTATTTCTTGTCTCCATGTGAAGCTGTTAATTATGGTCTGATTGACAAAGTAATTAAAAATGACAAATAAAAGATTTAGCTTAAGATATTGATGACGAATCTAAGTTTATAAGCAATCCTTAAATAGAGGTTAAAAGCCTTTTTAAAATCAAAATAATTTCTATCTACGATGGCTAAATTTGACGCCCATCTTAAATGTTCTTTTTGTTCTAAATCACAAGATCAAGTAAGGAAGCTAATTGCTGGACCTGGGGTGTATATTTGTGATGAATGTATTGATCTTTGTAATGAAATACTTGATGAAGAATTAATTGATTCACAATCTAAAATCAATCAACCTTCGTCTCAGGTAAAGAAAAAACTTACAAATAACTATAGTGACAGTCATGAACCTCTAAAGATAGATACAATTCCAAAGCCAATAGAGATAAAGGGGTTTTTAGATAAACAAGTTGTTGGTCAAAATTCAGCAAAAAAAATACTTTCTGTGGCAGTATATAATCACTACAAAAGGCTTGCATGGAAAGGAACAGAGAAAGAATTGAAAAATAATATATCAGAGGATTTTCAAACAACTAAATTACAAAAATCTAATATATTATTAATCGGGCCAACTGGTAGCGGGAAAACTTTATTAGCTCAAACGCTTGCTGAGTTTCTAGATGTCCCCTTCGCTGTTGCAGATGCCACAACACTGACTGAAGCAGGATATGTTGGAGAAGATGTCGAAAATATCCTCCTAAGACTTTTACAAAAGTCAGAAATGAATGTGGAACTTGCTCAAAGAGGCATCATATACATTGATGAGATAGATAAAATTGCAAGAAAAAGTGAAAATCCATCAATCACAAGAGATGTCTCAGGGGAAGGCGTGCAGCAAGCTTTATTAAAAATGTTAGAAGGAACCATCGCTAACGTTCCACCCCAAGGTGGTAGAAAACATCCCTATCATGATTGTATTCAAATAGATACAAGTCAAATTCTTTTTATATGTGGAGGCGCTTTTATTGGGTTAGAAGATATAGTTCAAAAAAGGCTTGGCAAACATTCTATAGGGTTTACAACAACACAAGAATCACAGGAAAATAATTCTAATAAGACAATTGATTCAAGAGAATCATTAAAAAATTTAGAACTGGATGACTTAGTAAAATATGGTTTGATTCCTGAATTTATTGGGAGGATACCAGTATGTGCAGTATTAGATCCACTAAATGAAGACACCTTAAAATCTATCCTTACAGAACCAAGAGATGCATTAATTAAACAATTCAAAGCTTTGTTAAGTATGGATGATGTGAAATTAAAATTTGATCCAGAAGCTTTAACCGCAATAGCAAAAGAGGCCTTTTCGAGGAAAACGGGTGCAAGAGCATTAAGGTCAATTATTGAGGAACTGATGCTGGATCTTATGTATTCATTACCTTCTCAAGAAGAAGTAAAAGAATTTACAATTACAGAAAAAATGGTAAATAATCTTTTTTCCTCTAAAATCGTTGAACTTCATTTAAGTAAAAATAGGATTAGAAAAGAATCTGCTTGATAATTAAACTATAATTAAAAATTTAAACAATATAAAATAATTTTTAATGACAAAAAGTCATCAACCCTTTCACCAAAAATATAGACCTAAAAGTCTAGATGAACTTATAGGACAAGAAGTTATCTCTCTGACGCTAAAACAAGCTTTATCGACTCAAAGGATAGTCCCTGCATACTTGTTTTGTGGGCCTAGAGGAACAGGTAAAACATCAAGTGCTCGAATATTCGCAAAATCATTAAACTGCCAAAGTTACGACAAACCAACTCCTTCCCCATGTAATAAATGTGACTTATGTAGAGATATTACGATAGGTAATGCCCTTGATGTTGTAGAAATAGATGCTGCTTCAAATACAGGAGTTGAAAATGTCAGAGAAATTATTGAAAGAGCAAATTTTGCACCAGCACAAGCAAGATGGAAAGTATACGTAATTGATGAATGTCATATGCTCTCAACAGCAGCATCAAATGCATTATTAAAAACAATAGAGGAGCCTCCACAAAAGGTTATTTTTATTCTTGCTACTACCAATCCTGAAAGAGTAATTAAAACTATTCAAAGTAGGTGTCAAAAATTTGATTTTAAAAGAATAAACTCTAATGACATATACTCACATCTTATAGAGATTGCAAAAAAAGAATCAATTGAGTACGAAAATTCTGCTATTAAACTAATTGCCAAGCGATCTAATGGTGGGATGAGAGATGCTCAAAGTCTTCTAGAACAATTAAGCTTAATTCCAACAGGTATCAAAAAAATAAATGTTGAAGAAATATTAGGTGAAGTCTCAGAACATGATTTAATCAATTTGATAAATTCTTTAATAAAAAATGATCCCAATTTATTAATCACTAGTTGCTCTGAGCTCTATGATGCAGGTAATGAACCCATTGCCATATTAGAGGGGCTACTTAACATAACTAGAGATCTATTATTAAAAACAACAACAGACGAATATTCTGAATTATTTCATACTTCAAATGATTTTTATTCGGAATTAGATAGATTTGCGCAATTGGTAAAGAAAGAAAGAATTATTGAATGGCATCGTCAACTTAGAAATTTAGAGTATCAAATAAAAAATAGTAATCAACCACGATTATGGCTAGAAATTAATCTTAGCAGTCTTTTAAATATTGGAAAAATAATTAAAGAGAATGAGAATATAAAAGAATTACATGGTAAAGCGCCAAATAATTTAAATATCAGTCAACAGCAAATTGAGGAAAAAAAGATTGATAAGAATATCATAAAATTTGAAGAGAAAAAAATAAACTCTAATGTAAAGGATGAAATCAATGACATCGAATCAATTAATTTAAAAGAAAAATGGTCGTTAATTCTCTCAAAAGTAGAGTTACCTTCAACAAGAATGTTACTTTCGCAGCAAGCAGAACTACTAAGCATTCAGTCAAATCATATCGAAATATGCTTATCTCCGAACTGGGAAAATATGATTAAAAGTAGAAAAATTGTGATTGAAAACGCAGTAAAAAAAATATTTGGCGAACACATGGCTGTTAATTTTACAGGAAAAAAAAATCTAATAATATCTAAATCAACAGCTAAACAAACAAGCGATATTTCAAAAGACCAAATCATAAAAGATATTAATAAAAAAACAAGTTTCAAAGGTGACAATATAGTTGAAAAAAATAGTTCGAAAAATTTAGCTGATTTTTTTAATGGTGAGATTATTGATAAGTTTGATTAATGCTAACCTTTATGCAATGTTTTCTTCCAAAGTAATTTTTTTTGTAAAATTGACATTTTTAATGTTACTAAAGGGATGATAATGAACCAATGAGATAAATATATTAAGAAAATAACTATTTTTGACAAGTCCCTACTTGGTAAAACGGGGCCCTCATGATTCCTCTTACAACCAAACCAAGCAGCTATTGCAGAAAGCATAAATGCTGTAATCGAAATAGGCCAATAAACTGGTGAATGAAAATGAATAAAAGCAGTAATTAAATCAATTAAGGAAATTATTGGTAATGCATACTGCAAAACAAAAAAATAAAACAAATCAAATTTTTGTATTGCTTTTAACTTACCAAAAATTAAACTTCCATCATAATCAAAGAATCTTTGTAAACCACCTTCTGCCCACCTTTGCCTTTGTGCAAATAATGCCGAGAGGCTTTCAACAGCTTCCTCCATCACTGGAGGATCCCATAATATACCTATTTGCGCATCTGAAAGTAATAACCTTACACTTAAATCTAGATCATCTGTAACAGTCTCCTCATTAAAAGATCCACAATTTAATAAGGTTTCTTTCTTGATTAATTGACCATTACCTCTAAGTTCAGAATTACCGGCTGCGTATAATCTCCCATATTGAAAAAAAGCATCCATAGCCATTTCAATTGCCTGACAATTTGTAAGAAAATTATTATTTAAATTAACTACAGATTTTCTTAATTGAACTGCTTTCCATGAGCCATGGACGGCATAGTGTAGCATTCTTAAGAGAGTATCTTTTTTGAGCTGAGCATCTGCATCTAAAATTAGAACCCAATCTCCATGTATAAATTTAAGTGCATGATTTAAAGCACCCGACTTCCCTCCTCCTGCGTTTTTATTTCTTCTAATGATTTTCAATTTTTGAAATTTCTCAGATAATTTTTTTAACATTTGAGGGGTATTATCTTCACTACCATCATCGATGATAAAAATATTTAACTTTTCTGATGGATAATCTAAATTAAAAAGTCTCTCAACTAGTCTTGATATTACATTTTGTTCATCTCTAGCCGCGACAAGAATATCAAGATTAGGAATATCTTGTTCAAAATTTGATTGGTTAACGTTCTTATCAAATAATTCAACTTTTCTATTTTTGGAAAGCACCCAAATCCCATAGAATAAAATTAAAAATGAAATTGCAAATAAAATATATATCGAAGGCTTCTTGTTAAATAAATGAGGAAAAGTTGCAATCAATGTGCAAGTAGCTAGAAATAAAAAAGATTTGAACCTACGATTCTTTGAGAAATTTACTTCCTTTGTTCTTAAATTTAAATCATTGTTTTTATTCATAATGATTATTTCTTCAAATCCATAATATTCTGAATTTCTGTTTGTTTATAATAATGTTTTAATATTTTTTTATATGAATAGCCTGATTTAGCCATGTCAATTGCACCTGATTGAGATAAACCTACACCATGGCCAAAGCCGCCACCTTTGAATTGCGAAAAATTATTATTTAAATTATCAATAAAAAATAAATTACTTGGCAAAAATTTCAAGAACTTTCTTATTTCATCCTTAACTAAATAAATTACTTCATTTGAATTTTTAAAATTGACCTTTAATTTTGTGACTCTCCCACTAGGTCCTCTTTCAACAACATTTAAAGATTTAATTTTCATATTTTGTAAAATCAGATTATTTCTTAACAGTAAATCTTGAATGCGATCATTAGAAACCATTCTTTCCCAGCGAAATAAGTAATGTTTGTTTCCAAAAAATATATCATTATCATATTTTAAAAATTGCTTCAATTCATTTCTTTTAAACTTTGAAATTTTTATTTTTACAGATTTCCTTAAATCATATTTTGAAATCAGATAAGGATAATCATTTAATGACCATGATTCACTAGCCTTAGCTGTTATTCCGCCATTAGAGGCATGATAAAAAGCATTAATTGGTTTATTGTTAAAGACAAGGATCTGATTCTTGGTTGAAATAATGGCATCATCAATATTTTTATATTTTTTGGAAGGTTTATATACTTGACATTGCGTGGTAACACATAGATGAAATTTATCAACTCTAAAACGATTAGAATTATAGAATGCCCATGTTCTTGCTATTACTGCCTGAGCTTTCAATGCTTCGATGGGGGAATTTGACCCAATTTCATGAGGTATAACTCCTTTTAAGTATTTTTCAAAAGAGATTTTTTGTATCAAAGTCCAGCTTCCATATGAATCTCTTACTAAGAAAAAATTCTTTCCAAAATTTATATTATTAATTTTAAAATCTTCAAATGAATTGATAGAAATTGGACCATCAAGTTTTTGGTATGTGAATGCATTTACTAGGTATGGAATAGTTAATTTTTTAATACTTATTTTCTTTAGTTTAAAATTTTTATTTATTTGATCTTTTTTATCTATTGGCAACCATAATTCCCAGTCTTTAGGATTTGCAATAACAGGGTTTAAGCCATTCTTCTCAAATAACTTAGATGCATGCTTAGCAGATTCAAAACTTGAGAAAGGACCATAAACTAGCCTTTCAATTATGTATGGATCTTTCAAAGGAATTTCCTTAAAGATTATTTTAAAGTTATTTGATTTGTGCTGAATTCCATTAGCAGAACTTAAATTAATAAAAGTATTTTTAGAGTTAAAATCTAAAGATCCAGTATTTGAAGATTCTTTATTTTGTTTTTTTAAATATTGCTTTATTCCAATTAATAAATTTCCTTTACTTAATTCATAATCAAGATTTATATTTTCAAAGTTTTCAGCTAAGGTTTTATATGAATAAGATGTTACGATGAAAAATAAAGTGAAAGCATTTAAAATCCAATAAATAAATTTAAAATTAAGTTTCATAAGTATGTTTATAAAATAAACCTTTTTCATTTCACAAACTATATTTGCAACTCTGCAATAATAGGTTTAGATTATTACACTAATAATAAAGGATAAAATGACAAAATTAAAAACACGCAAATCAGCGGCCAAAAGATTTAAAGCAACCGCTACAGGTAAATTCATGAGAAGAAGGGCTTTTCACAATCATTTGCTAGACCATAAAAGCTCAAAATTGAAAAGACATTTATCGACAAAAGCTGTTGTTGATGAAACAGACGCTGATAATGTAAAATTAATGCTTCCCTACGCTTAAATTTTTAATTAGAACTTTACTGAATCATGGCAAGAGTAAAAAGAGGAAATGTCGCAAGAAAAAGAAGAAATAAGATCTTAAATCTTGCAAAAGGTTTCAGAGGGGGTAACAAAAACCTTTTCAGAACTGCTAACCAAAGAGTTATGAAAGCTCTTTGCAACGCATATAGAGATAGAAAAAGAAGAAAAAGAGATTTCAGAAGACTTTGGATAGCAAGGATTAATGCCTCTGCGCGGTTAAATGGAACAAACTATAGTCAGTTACTGAGTAAACTTAAAACAGCTAATATAAAATTAAACAGAAAAATGCTTGCTCAACTTGCATTAAATGAACCCAAATGTTTTGAAAAAATAGTTTCATCCGCCACTAATTAAATAAAATTATTAGGATAGATTAACTATTGTAAACATTGATTTATGGAGATAACTTCTTTTCAATCTTATTTACTAATACTGTTTATTTTATTGATTATTATCTCCTTTTTTGTTTTTAAGCAGTTTTTTAAAACAAGAAATGAAGAAATCAGTTTGGTCCAATTTGAACAAAAAGGCATTGAGTTATTAACTGCCCCACAAGAACTCTATGAATTTGGCTCAATACAAATCAAGAAAAGATTATATCCTCAAGCTACTCAGACATTTTTAAAAGCAATAAAGAATTCTAAGGATGAACCTGATGAGGGTAAAGCTATTATCGAGAATGCCCTAGGTTTCTCTTATGCTGCTCAAAAAGAATATAAAAAAGCTATTAAACATTACCAAATAGCTTTAAGCACATTACCAAAATATACTGTAGCTTTAAATAATCTTGCTTCTGCTTATCAAAGTTTATTCAATTATAATGAAGCGTTTAAAGTTTATAACAAAGTATTAGAAATTGATCCTAAAAACAAAACTGCTCTTAAAAAAACTAAAGAATTGGAAAAAAGAATCAATTACAAACCATTTACGGAATCTACAACCAAAGGATTTGAATAGTCATGAATCACGACATCTTAGTTATTGGTAACAAAGAATTTTCAAGCAGATTAATGCTTGGTACAGGGAAATATAAAACACATCATTTAATGATAAATAGTTTAGAAAGCTCACACTGTGAAATTGTTACAGTTGCAATTAGGCGAATTAAAAATAATGAAAATAAAAATAATTTACTTCAGTTTATTGATTGGAAAAAATATTGGATGTTACCAAACACTGCAGGATGTACTGATTCGGAGGAGGCTGTAAGAATAGCCCTACTTGGAAGAGAATTAGCTAAATTGTCTGGCCAAGAAGATAATAACTTTATAAAACTTGAAGTTATTCCTGATACAAAATATCTCCTGCCGGATCCAATCGAAACTCTAAAAGCTGCTGAAATTCTTGTCAAAAAAAATTTTACAGTTCTTCCCTATATAAACTCAGATCCATTATTAGCAAAAAACTTAGAAGAAGTTGGATGCTCTACTGTAATGCCATTAGGTTCACCTATTGGATCTGGACAAGGTTTACTAAATGCTTCAAATATCTCTATCATCATAGAAAATTCCAAAATTCCTGTAATTGTTGATGCAGGGATTGGAGTTCCAAGTGAAGCTTGCCAAGCAATGGAAATGGGAGCTGATGGGGTTCTCATTAATACTGCTATAGCATTATCAGAAAATCCAATAAATATGGCTAAAGGAATGAATCTTGGTGTAGAGGCTGGTAGGAATGCTTTTTTATCGGGTAGAATTAAAAAATCACTGTTTGCGGCACCAAGTTCACCAACAGAGAATATTTCAAAATAAATCAATAATATATCTGAAATTACTAATTATTCTTAATCAAGAAAAAAGTTTTGAAACTTTTTTAACTATTTTTGAGCGAATTGATAGGTCACTGTAGTAATTTAATAAATAATGCAAGCAAAATTTTAATCTGGAGTTATTGGTGAAAGTAATTGTTCTTGGTGGAGATGGATTTTGTGGTTGGCCTTGCGCAGTCAACTTAGCTGAACAAAATCATGATGTAATTATCGTCGACAATTTAAGCCGAAGAAAAATAGATATTGATCTGGAGGTAGAATCACTAACTCCTATTGCATCAATTAATGAAAGACTTGATGCATGGAAAGAGATAGGTGGAAAACCTATCAGATATATAAATATTGATATATCGAAACAGTATCAAAAACTTTTAAATATCTTAATTGATGAGAAGCCAGATTCAATAGTTCATTTTGCTGAACAAAGAGCAGCTCCATACTCAATGAAATCGAGTTTCACAAAAAGATATACAGTTGATAATAATGTAAATGGCACCCATAATCTTCTAGCAGCTATCGTTGAAAGTAATTTAGACATACATATTGTTCATCTAGGCACAATGGGTGTTTATGGTTATGGCTCCCATAGAGGAGCTACTATACCTGAGGGATATTTAAAGGTAGAAGTTCCTCAGCCTGATGGTAGTAGATTTGAAGAAGAGATTTTACATCCTGTAAGCCCAGGCAGTGTTTATCATATGACTA
>CAYNKY010000049.1:0-12899 GCA_964397895.1 uncultured Prochlorococcus sp. | reverse complement strand
AAGTTTTGAAAGATATCATTAATAAATATAAAACTCTTAACGGATTTAAGGTTAATTTTGTTCCAGGTTGGGATTGTCATGGACTTCCTATTGAACTCAAAGTTCTTCAAAACTTAAAAGGTAGTGAAAGAAGAGACTTAGATGCTTTAGGTCTTAGAAAAAAGGCAGGAGAGTATGCAAATAAGCAAATCGAAATACAAAAGAATGGATTTAAAAGATGGGGTATTTGGGGTGATTGGAATAATCCTTACTTAACTTTGCAAAAGAAGTATGAATCTCACCAGATTGGTGTCTTTGGTGAAATGTTTCTAAACGGATATATTTATCGTGGTTTAAAGCCTGTTCATTGGAGTCCTAGTTCAAGAACTGCCTTAGCTGAAGCGGAGTTAGAATATCCCGATGAACATTATTCAAAAAGTGTCTATATTGCTCTTAAAGTAAAAGAACTTAATAAAGAAATTGAATTAAGAATTAAAAATGAATATTTAAAACATTTTGAGGACTTGAAGAAGAAAAATATTTACATATTAATATGGACTACTACACCATGGACATTACCAGCAAATGAAGCGGTAGCAGTTAATCCAAAAATAAATTATCTTTTTTGTACAGATCAATTAGGAAATATTTACTTATTTGCTAAGGAGTTGCGAACAGAAATTAATCAAAAGTTTGATAAAAGTTTCATAGAGTTATTTCAAGTTAAAGGCTCACAATTACTTGATATAAAATATTCTCATCCAACCAAAGAAAAAATTTGCTGTATTTTAGAAGGAGGAGATTACATTACAACTGATTCAGGAACTGGAATAGTTCACACTGCTCCAGGTCATGGACTGGATGATTTTAATTTAGGTTTAAAAAATAAATTACCAATTACTTGTGTAGTCGATGAAAAAGGTAATTTAAATGAAGAGGCTCATCCTTTTGAAGGTTTAAATGTTTTAAAAAATGCAAATGATGCAATAATTAAATTTTTAGAAGAAACTAAACAACTATGTTTGGTTGAGAATTATAAACATAGATATCCATATGATTGGAGGACAAAAAAACCGACAATATTTAGAGCAACAGAACAATGGTTCGCATCAGTAGAGGGATTTAGATCATCCGCATTAAAAGCTATAGATGACGTTGAATGGATGCCAAAAAGTGGGAAAAAAAGAATATATTCAATGGTTACTGGACGAGGTGATTGGTGTATTTCTAGACAAAGGTCATGGGGGGTACCTATTCCGGTTTTTTATAAAAAAGAGGGTGGTGAGATTTTATTAAATAAGCAAACCTTAAATCATATCAAATCTCTTTTTGAGGAATATGGAGCTGATATTTGGTGGAAATGGAATGAAAATAAATTATTACCAAAAGAATATCTTCATGAAGCGAATTTGTGGCAAAAAGGCTTAGATACCATGGATGTTTGGTTTGATTCCGGCTCAAGTTGGGCTTCTGTTTGCAATCAAAGGGAAGGTCTGAAATATCCCGCTGATTTATATTTAGAGGGATCTGATCAACATAGGGGGTGGTTCCAGTCCTCTCTTCTAACTTCTGTTGCTGTTAATAATAAGCCCCCTTATAGGAAAGTTTTAACTCATGGATTTGCATTAGATGAGAATGGAAGAAAAATGAGTAAGTCTCTTGGCAATGTCGTAGATCCTAGTGTTGTTATTAATGGTGGATCAAATCAAAAAATTCAGCCAGCTTATGGTGCAGATGTTTTGAGACTTTGGGTAAGTTCTGTTGATTATTCTGTTGATGTTCCTATCGGATCAAATATATTGAAACAGTTATCTGATGTTTATCGAAAAGTTAGAAATACTGCTAGATATTTATTAGGGAACATTCATGATTTTGATCCTTATTTAAATGAAATAAATATAGATGAGCTGCCATTATTAGATAAATGGATGCTGCATAAATTAGCAGACATAACAGATCAAATGACAAATGCTTATGAAAATTATGAATTTTCAAAATTTTTTCAAATTTTGCAGAGTTTTTGCGTAGTTGACTTATCCAATTTTTATTTAGATATTGCTAAAGATCGGCTTTATGTAAGTTCATTTTCTGAGTTTAGAAGAAGATCTTGTCAATTTGTACTTTCTAAAATAGTTGAACATTTATCTATCTTGATCTCTCCTGTACTTTGCCATATGGCAGAAGATATTTGGCAAAATATTCCATACCAAATTAAGGAAAAATCTGTTTTTGAGAGGGGTTGGCCTGAAATCCCTTCTTCTTGGAGAAATTCTAAGATTGATAAATATATTTCAAGTTTACGTAAATTACGTGTTGAGATAAATAAAGCAATTGAGTCGTGCCGTAGTAAGCAAAAAATAGGTGCAACTTTGGAAATGAAAATTATTTTTTTACCTGATAATGATGAAATCAAAGAGGCTCTTTTCTGGCTAGAAAAAACTGATCATCCAGAAGTTGATATATATAGAGATTGGCTGATTGTTTCTGATTTTAAAATAGTTGATAAATTAAATGAAGATCCATTATTAACAGAAAAAAGTGATTATGGAAGTATTCAAATCTTTAAGGCAAAAGGATTGAAATGCGACAGATGCTGGCATTATCAAGAAGAGATTGTGCATGGTTTATACAGTACAAACCTGTGTAAAAGATGTTTTGACATAATTAATCTTTAAATAAACTTAATCCCAAAATCTTTCTTGAGTCGATAGTTTCATATTATTTGTCTCTTTGATAAGAAATTCTGAGTTCTTTATTAGAGGTGCTTTAAGAAGCTCACACTTTAAGATCGTATATTTTTTACCAATAACATTCCTTTCCTCATCAAATTCAATTGGGTGAGTTGTAGAGCTGCTAAATCCTTTATAAATAATTATTTCTAAATATTCTTTATTATAAATTAGATGACCTTTTAGTCGAAAGATCTCATTAGGTTTTTTTAAACTTATTAATTCCAAATCCCTAATTAAATCAGTTTTCTCCATAATTTGAAAATTGAGAATTTCTTCCGTTTTTCGGAAGTTTTATAATTATCCACTGAAAAAGACCGATTGTATATAGTAATAATGCAAATAATCCAATAAATTTTGCAATAGGTTCAGTAAAGCTTGCACCAAATAAGAAATTAAATAAGTTATTAATTATTGAAAATAAATTAGTGGACGGTTCCATCCAATCATTACAAGAAAGTAGCTGAACAGAATAAAAACATTTAAAATTTTGAAAACTTTTTAATAAGAAAATTATTGATATAAAAGTTATCCCCCATCTCCATATTTTGGTAATTGATGTAAGGTAATGAGATAATTTATATTCTTTTAATTCATTATTAATATCGCTCCAAAACCAAATACTAATAGTGATTAATAAATTAGAAATATTAAATATTAATAGGGCAAAATCTACTTTACCTATAAATAAAATAAGGCTAATAAAGTATAGAAGAGAAACTTTCCAATAACACGACAGTAATTTTTCTACAGCTTTATTTTTTTTCTTAATTGACCAAGCAAAAATTGATAAGGGTAGCCCAAAGATAAAAATTATTGAAAGTTGAAAAGTTGACCAAATTAAAAATTCATTTAAGGTAAACAAAGTTTTTTCTTATTAATATACATAAATATTAAACCTCACTTAATTACTTCTGTAATTGTTATTGTCATAGTTATGAATATTTTTTATAAATTAAAAAGTTTTTTTAGACCCGAATCAAAAGAGACTTTTTGCAAAACTGCTTTATCAGAAGATCCATCTCTAGAAAAAGCAATAGATCAAATATCTTATAAGTTGAAAGTTACTTCGCAAGTTGACTTTGCATTGGTTTTCATATCAAAGCATTTTTCATCTGATTTTTCTAGATTATTGCCTTTATTAAAAAAAAAAATTAAATCTAATATTTGGTTGGGATGTGCTACCGGAGGAACAATTGGATTGAATAGTAATGGAATGTATCAAGATTCTTTAAATGAACCTTCAATTTCTGTAACTTTATTAAAATTGCCTGATACTGAAATACTGCCTTTTCATATTCCTGAAACAAGTCAATTTGATCTAGATAATCCTATTAAATTTTGGAGAAAACATTTAAATACTGAGAATCTTGAAAAATCAAGTGTAATGATGTTTATTGATCCAATGATGCCAATCACAAAAGATCTTATAGGTACATTTGATGATTCATTCCCAAATTCTAAATTGATTGGAGGAATAGGTAGTTTTATCTCCTCATCTAGTGGGTCACTTTTTTTCGAAGATAGTATATGTAGAGGTGCTATTGGTATTTTATTCAAAGGGGCTTGGAGACTAGAGAATCTTGTCACAAAAGGAGTTAAGCCTGTTGGTCCAATATGGGAAGTTGAGTCTGTAAAAAAAAATATTTTGCTTAAATTACGAAATGATGAAAGGATTGTAACTCCCTTAGAATCTTTGGAAATGTTATTAGCAGATCTCCCAGAGAGAGAAAAAGATTTATTAAATAAATCATTATTTTTAGGAGTTGAAAATAAAAATATGAGAATAGACAAATATGGGAATTTGTCATATGAGGGAACTTTCTTAGTTAGAGATTTATTAGGCATTGATCCCATTAATGGTTCAGTAGCGGTATCTGATTTATTAAAAGTTGGACAAAAAGTTCAATATCAATCTCGCGATTTACAAGTATCTCATGATGAGATTGTTCTGGGAATGGAAAAAATAGCCAATAAAATTCCTGATAAACCTTTATTGACAATTCTCTTTTCATGTTTTGGTAGAAGTAAATCTTTTTATAATGATAAATCCTTGGATTTGGATAATGCACAATTCTTTATTAGATCTGCTCCATTATGTGGTGGTTTTTTTCAAGGTGAAATTGGTCAAATTGATGGAAATAGTTATCTTCATGGCTACACTTCATGTTGGGCTTTTCTAGTAAAGAGTAACAATGAAAAATGAGACAACATGTAAATCCATTTAGTAAAGTATTTTTAGATATTCAGAAAATACCACCCCTAAGTCAAATATTCGAGAATCCCTTTTTACCTCTTCATTTGGATATTGGATCTGGCTCTGGAAGTTTTTTAATTCAATTGGCTTCAAATAATAAAAATTGGAACTACTTGGGTATAGAAATTAGAGAAAAGTTAGTTATAAAAGCCAACTCAAAAATTAATGATTGTGATCTTAATAATTTGTTTTTTTTATTTGGTAATGCAAATATTCTAATTAATGATATTACTAAGAAATTTCCAAATGATATCTTGAAAAGCGTTTCTATAAATTTTCCTGATCCGTGGTTTAAAAAGAAACATCATAAAAGAAGGGTTTTACAGCCAGAATTAATTGATAAGATTTCAAAAGTCATGGCAAAAGATTCACTTATATTTATAAAAACTGATGTAAAGGAACTTTTTCTGCAAATGGATTCAGTAATAATAAATTCGCAAATTTTTAAAAGGTATGCAAATCCTAGAAAGATACAAAACTTTAATCCATATGAAATCAAAACTGCTAGAGAAAATTATGCTTTGTCAAAGAATTTATTAATTTATGAACAGCTATACATAAAGTAATTAATTAGTTAGCTTAAATTTCTTTAAAATATTTTCTATTTCTAACGTTATTTCTTTTGAGCATTTATCTACAAGAATATAATTTTCAGCTTCTACCAAAACTCTTAATATAGGTTCGGTTCCACTAGGTCTTACAAATATCCTGCATGGTTCTGAAATTTGGGCTAATTTTGATGATATTACCTCATTAATGATTCCTTCTATAGAGGGGATTAAATATTTTTTTGTAGAAATTATTTTAATATTTGTAAGCTTTTGAGGATAACCAATAAAACTACTTTTAATCCATTCATTTAAAGTTAAATTTTTCTTTTTACAGTATTTTGCGATTTGGATTGCTGTTAATATTCCATCTCCTGAGAAATTATTTATTTTTGAGAGAATATGACCAGATTGTTCACCCCCTAAATCTGCACTTTTTTTGAAAATTTCATCATGTATGAATTTATCTCCAACTGCTGTTCTTATAAAAAGGCCGCCAATACTTTTCCAAGCATTTTCAAAGCCTAAATTAGCCATTGTGGTTGAAATTATCATATTATTAGACAAATTCTTTTCTTTCATAAGTTCTCTGCCCCAAAGAAATAAAATATGATCGCCATCAAGTATGTTATAAGAAGAATCCATACCAATTACTCTATCTGCGTCACCATCAAAGCTGAATCCTAAATCAGCATTAAAATCCTGAATGGCTTGTTTTAAAGGATTTAGAAATGTTGACCCACATTCTAAATTTATTTTTAACCCATCAGGTTCATTATTAATAACATAAATTTCAGCTCCTAGTTCTTTGAATACTTGTTCTGCACATGATGTGGCTGAACCATGACAAGTATCTAATATTATTTTTAATCCACTTAGGTTAGTGCCTTTCATAGATTCAATTAGGCTAGTTATATAAAAATCAAGCAAATTTTCTTTTCTAATAATTCTTTGTTTTTGAAAAGAGAAGTTTTTTTTCTCAATTTCATTTATTCTTTTTTCAATTCTTTTTTCTTCTATATCATTTAATTTTTTACCTAAAGAGTTAAAAATTTTTATCCCATTATATTCAGGTGGATTATGACTTGCAGAGATCATAATTCCGCTACTGAAATTATATTTCTTTATTAAAAAAGGGATGGCTGGTGTGGGACAAATGCCGATGTCAATAGTTTTTTTATTTGCCAGATTTAAACCATCATTTAGTGATTCAAGAAGAGAGTAACCACTAACTCTTGTATCTCTGCCAATTAATACAGGCTCTTCATTAATGAGAATTTCTCCTAACGCATATCCAACTTTTTCTGCCAAAGGGAGAGAAAGTTCTTTATTAAAAACACCTCTTATTCCATCAGTACCGAATATAGATTGCATTTTTAAGTATTTTTAATAATTAACATATTTAAGAGGACCTATTTATATATATTATCAGCCTCGCTTTATTTTTAACAATTTTTTATTTATATTAAAAGCATTCCTGTTATTTAAAAGCAGTAAAATGCAATCTTATCTAAGTAAAGTATTTAATGAACATCAAAAAATTATATTTTTAGGGATTACAGTCATCCTTATCTCTATACTATTATTTTTTAGAAATACTTTATTTGAATCTTCACTTCTATTAAAGGAATTTGGAAAATCATCTATAGATCCAGAAGTCGCATTTTTAAATGATAAACCTACTTATCTTGAATTTTATGCTGAGTGGTGTGAAGTCTGTCAGGAAATGGCTTCAATGACCTCTGAAATAAAAAATGAATTTCAAACAAATATTAATTTCGTATTTCTTAATGTTGATAATCCAAAATGGGATAAGTACATAAAAAAATATAATGTTAATGGAATTCCTCAAATAAATCTTTTCGATGCAAACTCAAACTTAAAAGATACATTTATAGGATTACAAAATGAAGATTCTTTAAAAGATTCAATTTTAAAACTTAATTAAATTAATTAATTTTATTAGAATTTTTAAAAACCGGAATAAATTTTTATTTAAGTTACCAATCTAAAGCTGAAGATACTATTGGAAAATTTTCTGTAAAAATTTTTTTACAGGAAATTGCAATTTCTTTATGCTCTTCTTGAGTTCCGTTTGCTGATCTTAGATTAATATAGTGAATCCAGGATCTACAAGATCCTGTCATATAAATCCTTGTCGGGGTTGCGAGGGGAAGAACAAACCTTGCACATTCTTTTGCTATTCCTTCTTGTAACATCTCTTGATATAAAGTTGAGGCGTTTTCGAAATGTGCAGCAATTTTGCGTAAAAATTTTTCTTTAATTTCTTCTGGCAAATCAGATATTGAATTTTGTCTGTTTTTAATATCTTGTCTTCTAAGTTCTGGAAGGGGTAATTGACCTAGTTGACTACTGTCGGCATATCTTTGAGAGAATTCTTGAAAAGTAAAAGATCTATGTCTAAGAATTTGAGCTGCAATTCCTCTATTAGTCTCAATTTCAAGTGTCATAAAAGATTGCTCAAATACACTCCAATGCTCATTTTTAATACAGTAACTCAAAAGTTTAGAGAAATCCTCATTAGCTTGATTTTTAGGATTACTCACTCTTGCTATATATGCCATAGTCTTTTCGGCATTAGGAGTAAGAGATAGCAATTTCACATTTGCCATATTAAATTTTCGCTAATGTAACTCTTTCTGGTTGGTTTTGGTATTTACCTTTTCGGTCATTATAAGTAGTTGCGCATGTATCACCTTCAAAAAAAAGTATTTGACAAATGCCTTCGTTAGCGTAAATACGACAATCTGCACCAGAGCTGTTACTAAATTCTAAAGTTAAATGCCCTTCCCAACCTGCTTCAGCAGGAGTTGTATTAACAATAATCCCTAATCTTGCATATGTGCTTTTACCTAAACAAATTACTGTAATGTTTTCAGGTACTTTCATCCTTTCTAAAGCTACTCCTAACCCATATGAGTGAGCTGGAAGTATAAAAAATTCACCATCTTCATCTTTATGTAGTTTCGTTATTTCTAAATTATTTGGATTAAATTTTTTAGGATTCATTACAGTTCCTGGAACATGCCTAAAAATAAGAAATTCCTTAGAAGATAGCCTTAAATCATAACCATATGAAGAACATCCATAACTTAGGACTGCTTTTTTTTTCTCTTCTGGTTCTAAATGTCTTATTAATTTTGACTCAAATGGCATAAGCATGCCTTCTGAGGCTTGTTTAGTAATCCAAATGTCATTCTTAAGCATGTTTTTACGAGCGTAGTTCGGTCACTTGATCAGCCATTAGTAAAAATTTTTTTGGAATTTTAGTTCCTGTAAGGATTACATCTCCAGAAATAAACCTATTCTCTAGAGTGGAAATTAAGTCATCCTCATCAATGATGCCTAATTCTATGGAACGAAAAATTTCATCTAAAATAATTTGATCTTGCTTCCCAGATAATAATTGTTTTTTGCAAAATTCCCACAATTCATGTATAGAATTCTTTATTTCTTTATTTATTTCACAATCTTTTTCAATTATTCTCTCTTGATATTGATCATAAGAGTTGGACGATCTAATCCAAATTAGATTCCCACAAAGATTTACTGGATTTGAGATGCCTTGACAAACGCCACTTTTCATTAACTGCACAAGCAGTACTTTTCTTCCTAGAGCTGCGTTTCTTAAGCAATCTCGAATAATATTTGAATAACTTCCTCTATATGAGGATTGATAGATTTGAATTTGCCCATTTTGCCTTATTCTTTGAACATTATTTTTTGAATAAGATAAATTTTTTTCATCAATAAGATGATTTTGATCAGTTGAAAGACTTTCAGTTCCGCTTATTAACATTATCTTTTCATTTTCACTTGATTACTAGATTAAGTATAAGTTGAATATACCAACACTGCATATAGTGTAATTTTACTTAAAAAAATATTTTTTGAAAAAAAAATCTAAAATGGTTACTGTTGATACAAGAAATATTTGTACATCTCTTTAAGTTTCTTATATTAAGATTAATTATGGTCCAATCAACTGGTGGCATTAGTCGCTTGATATCCCATTCAACTGGGCAAAATTCAAATAATTCAGTAGGAGAGCGTTTTCCTATTAATAGAACATTAATGGAAGTTTTTAGAGGGTTAGATGGAGCTAATACTGAAATGGTTGAAAGATCAAAAACAATATTTTTCCCTGGGGATCCTGCTGAGAGAGTTTATCTAATAAGACGAGGTGCAGTTCGTTTGTCACGAGTTTATGAAACTGGTGAAGAGATCACAGTCGCATTGCTTAGAGAAAATAGTTTATTTGGCGTATTATCCCTCTTAACAGGACATAGATCAGACCGTTTTTATCATTCAATAGCCTTTACCAGAGTAGAAATGATTACAGCCCCTGCAAATTCTGTTCTAAGAGCTATTGAAGGGGATGCCTCTGTTGGATTGCTTCTCCTGCAAGGATTATCAAGTCGAATACTTCAAACTGAGACTATGATTGAAACTCTTACTCATAGAGATATGTCATCGAGATTAGTTAGCTTTTTAATGGTTCTATGCAGAGATTTTGGTGTGGCTGAAGAGAAAGGAATTACTATCGATTTGAAATTATCGCATCAAGCGATTGCAGAAGCGATTGGATCGACTAGAGTAACAATAACAAGACTTTTAGGGGATTTGAAAGACTCAGGATTACTCACTATTGAAAGAAAAAAAATTACTGTTTTTGATCCAATCGCTCTTGCCAAAAGATTTAATTAATTCATTATTTATTAAACTCTTTATGATGTATGTAATTTAAAGATTTTTTTTGTGTCTGGTTGGATTTTAATTATCTTTCTGCTTTTGCTTGGTGGTTTGATTTCTGCTTTTGGAGATTTAGTAGGTACTAAGATAGGGAAAGCTAGATTTAGTATTTTAAAATTAAGACCGAAAAGAACAGCAATAGTTATAACTATTATTACAGGAGGACTTATAAGTGCATCATCTTTATCCTTAATGTTATTAGTAAATCGTCAATTACGTGTTGGTTTATTTAGATTGGACGACTTACAGAAAAAACTTCAAGAAAGTAGGAAATTGCTGGTCCCTCTTCAAGCGGAAAGAAAAAAACTTGAAGGAAATATAATCTTAAAAGAACAGGAATTAAAACAATTAGAGAGAAATATTATTGCGCTTAGAAGTGGGCAAGTTGTTATTAGTAGTGGACAATCATTAATAATTTCTGAAATAAATCCAGATAAAAGAATCAACATTGATTTGCAAATAGAAAATATTTTGAGGAATGCAAATGTATTGACTCAGAAGAAGGTTATACCAAGTATTCGAGAGCCTAGAAATATTATTCTATTACGAAAAAATCATATTGATGAATTAAAAAAAACCATCAAGAATGGCGGTGAATGGGTAGTTAATATCAAATCTGTAAGAAATGTTTTAAAAGGTGAAAATTTTGTTTATGCCTTTCCAGAACTAATAGAGAACAAACTTATTGTTTTAAAAAATGAAATCATAACAAAAACTGTCATTGAAGATAATGAAAATAATTCTAAGGAAATAAGAAATAAAATAAATCTTTTGCTTGCTTCAACATTGGCGGAGACAAAAAGAAGAGGATCTCTTATTAATGAAATTAAACTTAAAAGTGATTCAGTAAAAAAATTACAAGCATTTTTAAAGCAAAATAAGGGATTTGATTTTAAATTAGAGGCAGTTTCCCTTAGGGATAGTAAAACTGCGCAATCTGTCATAGTAGAGATAAAAGTTTCTAAACTTTTAAAATGAATAAGATTATCTCTATAGATCCTGGTAGATTTAAATGTGGTTTAGTCTTAGCTGACTTAGAAAAAAAAGAAATTATAGAGGCAATCGTTGTAAGTAGCACTTCGCTTGTTGAAAATATAAAAATGCTGCTAAATAAATATAAAGAGATTAAAGTAATAATGGGCAATGGAACCACGAGTAGGGAACATCAACAATCTTTAAAATTTTTAGGGAAAAATTTAATCATTTTTGAAGAAAAAAGTACAACATTTAGATCAAAATATAGATATTTTGAATTATTTCCATTGAGAGGGTTTAGGAGATTTTTCCCTTCAGATTTATTTATACTAGATATTAATTTAGATGCAATTGCAGCACTTGTGATTTTAGAAGACTATTTAAACTTTAAATTCGAATCATTCCCATTGCAATCTAAAACTTGGAAGAAATAGTAAATTCATAATTTTGTCCTGACTCAAGTTCAAAATCTTTCTTTAATAAAAATCTTAATAAGGAATCTTCTATTAAGGCTCTCCCTAAAGGAGGGGTGACAACTAATTTACCCTCACTAAAAGACCAAGTGAAATTCCATTTAAATTCGCTAGCTTTTGCTATTCCTTTTAATTTTCTGGTTTTAAAGTTATATTCGTTTATATTTAGATAAACAGTGGTTTTTGGTTTGGATTTCATTAGTTAACTTAATCCATTAAAAGAATTTAACTTACAAATAAAAGCATCTTGATTTTCTGTGTTTACATTTTCCAAAAAATCTATAATTTGCTGAAAGATTTTATTGATAATTATATTTTCTGACTGAGAGAAATCTCCTAATACATGAGAAATTGTATTTATTTTTTTATCGTAATCAAGTGAAGGCGCTGAACCAATGCCAATTTTAATTCTTATAAATTCATCTGAATGAATATGATTAATAATGCTTTTCAGGCCATTATGACCGCCTGAACTACCTTTTTTTCGTAATCTCACTTTTCCAATTGGTAAATCAATATCATCTACAATTACAACAAAATCTCCTCTTGAAATTTTAAACCAATCAGTAATGGCTCTGACAGCCTCGCCGCTATTATTCATAAAGGTATTAGGCATGAATAATCTATAGACAACATTTTTATATTTAAACTCTGAGTAGAAAGCTTTATATTTATTTTTTAACGTGAATTTTGATTGAAATTTATCACTAAAAGCTTTTATAAATAAAAAACCTATATTATGCCTATTTTTATTATATTTTTCTCCAGGATTTCCCAATCCTATTATAAATTTCTCATTGGATGAATACATTCTTAATTAGTTAACAAATAATTTATACCAAAAAATGTCTAATTTTGGATACTAATTATAAGAAATATTGTTTGTAGCTTTGCAAATTAGGTTTTAATTACCATTCCAGTCAACAGAAAATCCTTGCAATAATAGTGATTGATTGTAGATCTGTAAAAGAATTACCAGGAAAATCAAAAGAAAGATACCAATAATTGTCATTACAGGTACAGCTCCCCATCCAGGGACAACCTTACCTTGTCCTGAATTACCGATAGCTTTTAATAAACTTCCTAGTGCAGTTTTTTGTCCCATAGTGGAAATTTCCTAAATTCAATATTATTTGGTTATTGTATTAGATGTTTAACATATTTT
>CAYNKY010000048.1:6131-13194 GCA_964397895.1 uncultured Prochlorococcus sp. | reverse complement strand
CTTGCGTTTGAAAATTTAATTTTAATTCCTCATCCACTTACAAATAATTATTATTAAATTTAATAATTTTTCAAGTAAAAATTTAAGAAAAATAATTTAAATTTTAAAATATAAGATCTTTAATAGGTTTTATTCTTAATAACATTAATATCTCTAAAACATATTTATCATTTAAAGCTTGCCATTACCAAAATAATTTTAAAAAATAATCAATTTTTAGAAGTATTTTATTTAGGATTCAATTAAAAACTTACTTGCCACTATCTAAAAAATTTTAAGATATAAAAAATATCACTCAATATATTATTAAATGCTATTGGTAAATATATAAATAGTAATAAATTTAAAAAAATAAATTTCATTCTTTTTATTTCATTCCTTTTATTGAAAAGATTAATAATTAGAATCACAATACTTAGGTTTAATAAAAGATTAAATAAGGTGCCAGATAATAATTCAATTTTGCTTGAACCAAAAAAAAGATTCAATATCTTTCCAAAAATTAAAAGGAAATAGCAAGATATAGTAGATTGTAATGATGAAAGGATCTTGAAACCAAAAATACTTTTTTGTGGAAAATTTATATTAAATTTTAATTTCATATTATTTTAAAAAATTCTATAAGGCTTAATTTAGATTTATTGAGAAAAATAATTTAAACATTTTTAAAATCAAGAATATTTGATGTAATGTTAACAAATATTAGAAATATGAGAAAAAGTACTTATAAAAATTTTTACCAAGCTTTAGAATTTAAAATAATAAATCATAAGATGTAAATTAAAACTTATGAATTTTTTTACAAAAAGTATATTTCTTAAAAAAAGTACAGTTTATATCTCATTTATTATGATATTTTTTTTAGTAAATCATCTTAAAGCACTTGGATCTGAAAAAAGGCAACATTTATTTAGGAGTAAGATAATAGAAAAAATTTATAATCAGAATTCAATCCCAATTAGCGAATATGATAATTTTAATAACCAATTAAGGACATTTTTAGGTTTGTATTCAACTTCAGCTAATAAATCCTATTTCCCAGATCTTATGTTAATAAATGATTCGAAATCTTTTCGCAATTTCTACAATTCCAAACTAAACGACATGACATTTAATAAAAATATTTATATCATTGAAAATAAACGATTTTTTAAATATTAATTCTAGAAAAGTAAAATTATTTATGAGAAATCTTTTAAAAATAAAAAAAAGGAAAATTAGTATTTTTTTATTATTAATTTTTAATCAATTTTTATTAAATTCATATGCATTAAACAATAAAAAAATAAATAAATTTGATTCTGGAGAACACAGTTCCAACAATAATATTAAGGATTCTAAATTATTCATTACGGAAAGAGTTCACAACAAAGATCAATATTTTTTTAACAGGATAGAAGAATTAGAAAAATTTTTTAAAGAATTAGATAGTTCAAACAGTTTTGAAAATCTTAAAAATACAAAACAAAAAAATCCACCCAAAGATACTAAACCTGAAAAATTCAATAAAGATTATATAAAAAAAGATATCGAAAATAAAAACTCATATCAAAAGACAAAAAAGAAAAGAAACAAATCAAAAATTAAAAAAGATATCTTAAATAAATTACCCTTACCTTCCCAAAGCGCAATATCAACTAGTGAATTTATAGTCCCATCTAGAGGATATGTAAATTTAAAGGGGCCTAAAATAACTTTAGATCTCCAAGAGACAGATACTATAAATACTTTAAAGCTATTAGGAAAATTAGGTAACTACGGAATAGTTATAATTGATGATAATGATGCTGATAATGGAATAAATTCAGACAATCCTAAAATTACCGCAAATTTTGAGGAGGTAGATTACTCTTATGTTTTTAACAGTATATTATTATCTGCAAATTTACAGGCAGTAATTGATAATAATATTATTTTTATTGGGAAAAATATACTAAATAAAAGCATTAAACCTAAAATTTCTAAAACATATAGACTAAATCAAGTAAGTGCGGCTTCAGTTGCTGATTATCTTTCAACTTTAGGAGCTAAAATATCAAAAGTATTGTTAGTAAGTGGATCTAATCTAGGGGTAGAGTTAAGAGATTCTTATGTAAATAAGAAGGAGTTTAAGGATGAACTTAAAAATTCATACGGTCTTGAAGGAGGCCCTTTATTTGGATTAGTTGGCACAACGGATTTGAGGTTACAGACTATTACATTAATTGGTTCAGAAGAACTCATGAAAACAGCAGAAAAATATATAAAATCTCTTGATTTAAGGCATAGGCAAGTTGCCTTAACAATAAAAATCATTGATGTGTCTCTAACAAAAAGTGATATTAAAAATAATATGTTTGAATTGAGAACAGGAGATACAAGAATTATTAGTAATGGTGGTTTTGCTTTAGGGACTGCCAATCAAGACCCAGGAGATCTCCCCTCAGTATCCAACGTTAGTAATGTTATGGCTGGGGGAATTCCTGGTGGTAAATTTATTAATTGGTTAGATGCAAAAATAACTAATGAGAATGCTAAGATTTTGGCTTCTCCAACTTTAATTCTTGGTGAGAATCCAAACCTTCTTTCCTCAGGTGCAGCAACTATAGATGATGGTCTATCAGCCGCAACAATTGGAAGACCTTTCAAAAATGAAGGATTTATAAAAGTTGGAGAAACAGTGATCACTAAATTTAACAAAACGGTAACTGAAGGTACAGTTACATGTTCAGGTGAAGAGGGGACTGCAGGAATAACATTTGGAGCAAAGGTCGAAAAAATAGATGATAATGGTTATGTAACTTTTGCCTTAAGTCCAGCAATATCCTCTGTCACAAAAACAGTCGAAATTGCTGGCTGCGGCATACAAAATACTTTAAGCGTTAGGAAATTAGATACAGGCTCTATTAGAGTTAAAAATGGAGATACATTAATACTTACAGGTGTTCTTAAAGATGAGGATAATGTAGTGACATCTAAAGTGCCAATTTTAGGAGATGTTCCTATCCTTGGAAGTTTATTTAGAAAAAATACAACTCAAAAAAGAAAAAGCGAATTAATCATTCTCGTAACACCCAGAATCCTAAAGGATAAATGATTTTGCAAAGTAATTTTTATTTTTAAATGGTTAAAAGAAGTTTGAAAAAAATTGACTTGCTTCGTAAGAAAAGAGAAGCCAATAATTTAGCTAGGCCATATTTTGTTGAAACTAAGAAATATATAAAAAGAGGAGTTTTTTCAGGTTTTATATTAATCGTCATATCATTAACTCTCGGAATTCCTTTTATTTTCAGGATAGAATTTTTAGAAAGTAAGAAAAATGATCTAAAAATTTTTAGTGATGAATATGATTTGCTTGAGAAGAAATTAAAAAAAGAAAAAAAACAAATTAAGCAAATAACAAGGTTTAATAAAACTCTCAAGAATTCAATTTTTAATATCAGTTCAAGTTCAGCTTTATTTCAGGAAATAGCATTAATTATTCCTAAAAAAATTCAACTTTTTGAATTTATTTCTAAAGACAATTCACTATCATTGAAAGCCAAAGTACCCAATAAAGAAAATTTGGAAATAATAAACTCCTTTTTAATAAATTTAGATAAATCCGAATTGATTAAGTTTAATGATATTGACCTTAAAGGAATAAGATCATTGAATCGAAATTCTAAAGCAAAGGAATATGCATTTGAGATAAATACAAAAATTTCAACTGAATTTAATGACATCAATGAAAAATACCTAATTAAACTTGGTTCATATGGTTTATTTAATAGATTAAATAATCTAAAAGATATTGACGCTTCATTTGATTAAACTAATAAAATGAATAACTCAAATAACAAATATAAGAAACTTATAACTCCTGAAAAGGCTGCTTCCTTTATCCCAGTTTTTATATCATCTTTTATTTCGATATTAATAATTAATTTTTTTGTAGTTCCCCAATATAAAAAGTCAAATGAGGTAAATATCGAATTAAATGAGTTAATTAAAAAAAAGAATGAATTAGATAATTTAAGATCAAAATTTAAAATTAATAATGAAAAATTGAGAAAATTAAATCAAAAAAAATCAAGAATTATAAATTTAATTAGTGGAAACTCAAATTTAGATACATTAATTGCCAAATTTGGGGAAATTGGAAAAAAAAATAATATTGAATTTGTTTCAATTATTCCTAAAGAAATAATAAATTTCTCTGAAAATAGTGTTGAACAAAATAACAGAAAAAATAATTTAGGAACTGATCCCCTATTGGTAAAAGGTACAAAAAAATATTTAATAGAATTTAATTTTAAAACAGATTTTAGAAATCTACTTTCCTTTTTAAGAGAGATTGAATTTCAAGAGAATATAATCTTAATAGATGATGTTAATGTAAAATTAAATGCAAATAAAATTGATCCTCAGAATGTACCGATTCTTAAAATAAAATTATTTATGACAATTTATGGAAAATTCTAGACTAATTATTTTGACTAATTTTTACTTTTATTTATTATGACATTTTTATATATGGGATTAGGTATTGTAATGATCACAGGGATTTCTGCAATGATGCAAATAGCAAGTAATCTAGATAATTTAATGTTTATAAGCACATTTAAAGAAAATGAATATTATCGATCATCTTTACCAAGGCATGATAGGCATATTATTGAGTTTTTAAATAATTATTCATTTTCTGATTCAGAAGTTTGTAAAAAAGTGAAAGAAAATATAAATGATACTTTTGATGCTTTCTATGATGACAAGGAAAAATCTACTCCTTCTGAGAGTTCTTTATTTATAGATAGTTGCATCTTAGTAGATACAAAATATAATCATAGAGTTTTAATAAAAAAAAATAATCTAGAAACTTTTAATTTATTTTCATGTTATTTGCCAAATAATGAAAACTACTGTCCTTTTGAAAAGTAAATGATATCTGCATTAATTGGATCAGTCATAATGTCTGCAGTAACAATAGCAATGCTTATTACAGTTAATTATAGTACCAAGGTATTAGATAAAGTTGGAAGATATCCCTTAACAAAAAAAGAAAGGCAAATTTTAATTGACGCTGGTTATGGACAAGATATTGAAAATATTAACCGAGAAATTAAAGACTTGTTTAATGAATAAATTATGAAATATAAAAAAAGTAATAGTAAGGGGATGACAATTCCAGAATTAGTTTTAGCAATATTTATGTTAACAGCATTCACTGGGATAACTGTAATGGTATCTGGATATATATCAAGATTCTTTCAACCATTAAATGTAGATGCTGAGAAGGAACGTATTCAACCTGGTGAAGAATTTAAAGATAAACTTAATGACCTTGTTAGAATAAATAAGACCATTGATTCGATCATAGATCTTCTTTCTGAACCCGGAATTAATAGAAATGATATTTTGAAACTCAATTGCACCCAAAGACCATCATCAGAATGGAATATTCCATCAATTAATGATGAAACTGCAATACCAGATTCATATACTATATGTATTAGGCAAACTTCTATAGAAGAGAGTGATTATTTAAAATTTGCAAGTGGCGAAGGTAAACCTGGAATTTATATAATATATTCAAAACCAGTATTTGGGGTTTCCATCAATGCCATTCCGGTAAGGAGAATATTTTGTAGACCAAAACCTTTCTGTATAGATCAAGACATTTTGTAAAATCATGAACTTAGCACAAAAAAATAAAAAAATCAGCGAATATCAAATTGAAGATATTAAATATTTTTTTATAGAATTATTAAGAAAAATTAGTAGTAAAATTATCTTAATTGAATTTGGTAATGGTTTTATTAATATTGGACTTGCTAAATCGAAAAAAAATAAATTATATGTAAAAAAAGTATTTAAGCAAGCTATTCCTGAAGGAGCTTTTGAAAAGTCTATTCCAACAGATCCAATTAGCCTTGGAGTTTTTCTAAAGGAAATTATTAATGAGCAAAAACTTTTTACTAATAGGATAGCAATATCTCTTCCTTCAGATGCTTGTTATACAAGGTTAATTGATCTCCCAGAAGAAATAGATGAAGATATATCTACTGACTTTGTTGAGAATCCTAATTCTGGTATTCAAATACCTATTTCCCTAGAAAACTCAGATTTTGAGATCCATTTAACAAATTTACCTAAAAAAGAAACTAAAAATAAAATCTTTAATAAATATTTTTTGACATCTTTACCAAAAAAGAACGTTGATATAATTCTTGAATCTTTCAAGAATGCAGAGTTAGAAATATGTTCTTTGCAGATGAGTCATATGTGCATTGCAGAATTATTAAAACCAGAGATAGATAAATTGAATAAAAATGAATTGATTATTTCATTAGAATTGTTAGATGAATTTACTCAATTTGTAATTTTTGATAATTCTGGTCCTTTATTGATAAAAAGATTAGCCTCTATTAGAAATTATCCCTCTATAGAAGATATGAAAAAAATAAATAATAAAAATATTGTAGATTCAAAAGTAAATAATAATTCTAAAACTTCACTTAAACCAGAGAATTATCTATCTTTATCAAAAATTGAATTAAAAGTATTATTAAGAGAAATTAGTGAATCCTTTAATACTTTTTCAAAAATAAATAAGCTTAATAAAAAAGGTAAGATTTTTTTAACTGGAAGAAATAGCCAACATAAAAATTTAGTTAAGATATTAGGTGAAAACTTGAAAATGGATGTTGGATTAATTTCTCCCATTCAAAATTCTTTTCTTAAAGAGTTTTCATATAACCCAGACGAAATAAATCAATTTGAAATGTCGAGACTTATTGGCTTAGGTCTAACCTTAATAAATGATGAAAACTTTGAAGATGAATCATTTAAAAGCGATTTTATTATTGAAAGTTTTTCATATAAAGATAATTTAGATAATGATAAAGATGATATAGATATCTCTAAAAATTTAAAATCTGAAAATAAAAAAATAAAAGATAATTTAAAAAAGGAAATTAAATCTCCTGGATCAAAAGAAGAATTACCCTCATTGCCAAATATTAAATCTAAAGAAGCGAAAAAAGAATTAACCCAGTTAACAAATATTAAATCTGAAGAAGCGAAAAAAGAATTAACCCAGTTA
>CAYNKY010000048.1:0-6031 GCA_964397895.1 uncultured Prochlorococcus sp. | reverse complement strand
AACCCAGTTAACAAATATTAAATCTGAAGAAGCGAAAAAAGAATTAACCCAGTTAACAAATATTAAATCTGAAGAAACGAAAAAAGAATTAACCCAGTTACCAAATATTAAATCTGAAGAAACGAAAAAAGAATTAACCTCACTACCAGAAATAAAATCAAAGGCAAAATCAAAAACTAATAAAAAAGAATTAATAGATAAACAGAAAAAAGCAGATGAGAAAAATAATAACCTTGAAATCAAAAATAATAAATCCTTTAAAATGGATAAATCTTTTTTAGAAAACGATTAACCCATCGTATTAACTAGGCTAAACATTGGTAAATAAAGAGAGATTACTATCGTACCTACAACAGCGGCGACAACAATAATAACAGTGGGCTCCATGGCCTTTGTTAAAATCGTAACTGCTTCTTCAACTTCTCTTTTATAAAAATTCGAAAGATTTTCTAACATAAAAGATAAATCTCCCGTTTCTTCTCCTATTTTAATCATAGACACGATTAGTTTTGGAAATACTTTTGAAGATCCTAATGATGAACTAAGTTCTTGCCCCTGAGTCACGAGAGAAATTGTTCTTCTTAAAGAGATTCTTATTATTTGATTTTTAGATGCATTAATGCACCTTTCAATAGAATCGACTATTGGAATTCCTGAATTTATTAGTGTACTTAACGTATCAGAAAATGAAGCTAACTCAGATTTTAAAATTAAATCTCCAAAAAGGGGGATTTTTAAAACGAGATCATCGCAAAATTGCTTTCCATTTGAAGTTGAGTAAATATTTCTAAAAGAATAAGTTAAAATAAACAAAATAATCGGAGCACCAACTGCAAAGTTCAAAGAGGTGACAATTTTAGATAAGTTCAACATAATTGTTGTTAAAGCAGGTAGTTCCGCTCCCAAGCTTTTAAACATTTCATCAAAGGTAGGAACTATAAAGATTAAAAGGCCGAGACTTATAGTAACTGTTAAAAGTAATATTGCTAATGGATAAATTAACGCCCCAGTAATCTGTCCCTTTATTTTGCTATTAGCCTCAATTAATAATGCTAATCTTTCCAACACTTGAGATAATATACCCCCAGCTTCACCAGCTTCAATAAGACCTATTGTAATTGGGCTAAAAATTCTCGGATAATTTCTTAAACTCGATGATAATTCCTCTCCCCCTCCAAGTCTTTTTGCAATATCAGATATATTTGATCCAAACTTCTTATTAGTCATATTTTCAGCTAATAAATCTAAAGCCAAAGAGAGAGAAACACCACTTTTCAGCATTACCGACAATTGTCTAAAAAAGATGAGTAACTCAGACTGAGCAACCTTTAATTTTGGATTAGGCTGATAATCTTGATAGGTTACTTCACCAAAAGCTATACCAAAAATAATTGTAGGAGGATTTCTCTTCTTCTCTTTAATATTTAAGTTAGATGTGCCGTATTCAACCACTATTTTATTGCCTTTGGATTTGAAGCTTTTTCTAGTGCCTCTTCTTGTGTAATAAGTCCTTCTGCATACAGATTATTAAGACATTGCTCTAATGTATTCATTCCATAATTACTACCCATTTGTAACTGTGAATAAATTTCACTTACTTTTTTTTCTCTAATTAGATTACCTATTGCAGGAGTATTAACCATTAACTCGTAAGCTAGTGAACGTTTTCCCAATGTATTCTTGCACAAGGTTTGAGACATAATACCAGCCAAAGAAGTGGAGACCTGCAATCTTGCTTGAGCCTGTTGATCAGCAGGAAATACATCAACAATTCTCTCTACTGTTTTTGCTGCAGATGAAGTATGCAATGTTCCTAATACGAGATGACCTGTCTCTGCAGCTGTAATAGCAAGTTGTATAGTCTCCAAATCTCTCATTTCTCCAATATAAATGACATCTGGATCCTCTCTGAGAGCTGCTCTTAAAGCTGTAGAGAAGGAATCTGTATCTCTTTTAACTTCTCTTTGATGAATGATAGATTTCTCAGTATGTTTAAAAATAAATTCTATTGGATCTTCAATAGTTAAAATATGCCTTTTTTGTGTCTCTAAAATACAATTTATAAATGCTGCTAATGTCGTTGATTTACCTGATCCAGTGGGTCCTGTACATAAAATTAAACCTCGATGAAGTTTTGATAATTTTATAAATTCATCAGGTAATCCCAATTCTTGCCATTTAGGAAGATCATTTGGAAGAAGCCTAAGAGTAAGACATCTTTTCTCACTCGCAATATACGCATTAATTCTTAATCTAGATAATCCCTCCAAGCTGATAGAGCAATCCAAATCGCCAGTTTGATTATATTCATTTAGTTTTTCTTCGCCCAGTAATTCTCTTAATAATTTATCCATATCTTCTGATTCTAATTTTTGGGGACTAACCCTAATATCAGAATTAACCCTTACAGCAATTGGAGAATTCTCTTCAAGATGGATATCCGAAGATCCTGCTTCTATTGCAAAACTAACTATTTCTCTTGCTATTGACATACTTATAAATTTAATCTGATTTACAAACTCTGACTACTTCTGAGAGGGTAGTTAAATTTTCTTTAACTAATTCTATTCCATATTGAGTTAGAGTTAGCATTGAATTTTCGTCAACTGCTAATTTCTCAATTTCTCTATCAGTTAGACCTTGGGAAATTGCATTTTGAACCTTTCTATCAACGATAAGAAGTTCATATGCGCCAACTCTTCCTTTATAACCTGAGCCTTGACATTTTTCACAAAGAGTTTTTTCTTTTTTTCTTGCTAACTTTTCTTGCCCCGAAAGAGAATTAGCATACATAATGGGAGTATTCTTTTTGATATTAAATTCAATTGCTTCTCTTTCAGAAATTGGTCTTTTAATTGAGCAGCCTGTACAAACTTTCCTAAGTAATCTTTGAGCCAATACGCCTCTAACGCTTGCATTTAATTTATATTTTGGAACATCCATATCTAATAATCTAGTTAATGAACTAGTAGATGAATTGGCATGAAGTGTGGTAAAAACCAAATGACCAGTTTCAGCTGCATCCATTGATGATTCTGCTGTTTCAGGATCTCTGGTCTCACCAATAAGAATTACATCAGGATCCTGCCTTAAGAAAGTTCTTAAAATCATCGAGAATGTTTGCCCCTTAGCTCTATTTATTTGTACTTGGTTTATATCACCACCCATATCATATTCAATAGGATCTTCAGCAGTAACTATATTGCTATCACCGGTATCCTTTTCTCTTAATGCAGCAGCTAGAGTTGTTGACTTCCCAGAACCTGTAGGACCAGAAACAATAACAATACCATTTGTAGAATTCATTATTTTCCTGAAGTTTGCTCTCACACTTTCAAGATGAATTAAAGTATCTAATTTTAAAACTGATAAATCACTATTTAAAAGCCTAAGTACCATTTTTTCTCCATGCTTACCTGGGACTGTTGAACAACGAAGTTCAATTCTATTTCCTTCATATTTTCTAAGAATTTTCCCATCTTGACTTGCTCTTCTCTCAGCAGTATCCATATTTGCCATATTTTTCAAACATGCAACCAATCTTATGCCAGATTTTCTGGGCATAGTCATAAATTTTTGCATTACGCCATCCTTTCTAACTCTTATTTTGTAACAATCTTCTCTAGGCTCAATATGTATATCAGAGTAGTCATTTCTTCGAGAAGTTATTAATACCATCCCTGCTGCCTTTTGGATTGTACTTTCCAGCATTTCCGATGCGAGATCTAAACTATCTTCTTCTTGATTAGATTCATCAATATCATCATCAAATTCAAATGAAATTTGTTCATCAGAGTAATCGGAGGTTTCTTTAATAGCCTCAAGAACTGCATCCTCATCAAATTGAGAAATCTCTATTGAGTCGCCACTTATAAATCTTTCCTCTGAAGCTAAATCTAATATTTCTTGTATTTCTTCTTGCGATTTCTCAACAAATTCACATTTATATTCATATTGGCTCAATCTTTCTTTTATTGGCTTAGCTATTGTCCCCAACCATGAATAGTTAGCTATTGCTATTTTTATAATTCCTTGACTCATAGGCAGACTAGTTTCCTCATATAGAGGTACAACTAAATTATCTCTACACCATTGCAGTGAGAAAAACTTATCAACTAATTTTCTTACACTGGTTGGGGTATATTGATTATCAGTCATTTAGTAACCTGGGCATTGAGAAAGTCTAAGTGCTTCGCAAGCATAAGTTTCACCTAATTTATCGCATAAAAATTCATTATATGCATTGCAATTCTCAGGATCACCAAGCTCCGGATCTTGAGGAGGGCTTACAACTACTGGATCATCAGGATCACCAACTGGTGGTGGTGGTGGAGGGGCAGGAGGGGTATAGCATTTTGAAGATTCATAACCATCTTTTGAAGTATAAATATTGTCTTTTCCATCCTCTTTACATAACCAGACAACATTTCCACATGGTTGAGGACCAGGTGTTGGCTGATAAGAATAAATACCAGGTATATTCTGATTTTGCCTCTCTTTTAAATTATCGGTACAAGCTTTCTTTTTAATTTCATTATCTCTTTCTTCCCAATCCTCAGAAGAGTTAAACATTTCTCCAGAATGAAACCAAAATTGCTCTCCACCACAAATATCTTCAGCTGTTTCTGGTGTCATAGGGTCGCCACTTATAAAATCTTTATCATCCACATATTGAGAATACCAATCTCTACATGCTCCCTCAAATTCTCTATCTTGTGCCCGCTTATAGGCATCCCATGAACTAACTATCTTTCCTTTATAAGTAATTACAGGTTTTGAACAACCTTTAGCATCGGCATCCCATATTAGAGTTTCACCACTTTTTTTTTCTTTTACATGGTTTGAAAATTTATCATTACACTCTTTTTCTTTTTTTGCTAATTCCGCAATTTCTGCAAATTTTGATTTTTGATCATCTGAGACTATACAATATCTACCTGCAAAGCTTCTACATGAATTCGTGAATTTTTCATTAACAGATGCTCTGTTAGATTCAGCCCCTTTAACTATAAATCCATCAGCAGTTGTTATGAAAGAGAGTGAAAATAAATCTTTCTCATCTTCTTTTAGAGGCTTTATACTTAAATGATTACAATTTTTCTTTTCATTATCAATTTCATAACCTAAGGAAGATAATTTAACTTCATCTAATTGAAAAGGTTCTTCCTTTGATAAATCCTTTCCTTCTCTATATTTACTCAAACAATCAGCTGCGTAACTGTTCATTATGGATTTAACTTCCTCTACTCTATTCAATTTTAGAGTTTCAAAAATAGATGGGATAGATATACTAGATAAAGCTGCTAAACCTGCAATAACAACTACAAGCTCAACTATAGTAAAGCCATTATCAGTTCTTTCATTATTAAAGTTGGATATTTTCATAATATATCCAAATTTATAGATGCTTTAATTATATTATTTTTAGTCTTATTAAGACAAGTTTATTTAAATGGGAATTCTTAATTTCTGAATTTGGTATAAAATTATAATTCAAATATAAAATCTTTCTTCTCAAAATTTATTATTAATTTTTTTTGTTTTTGATTAACACTAATTACTTTTGCTCCATCAGGTAATAAGAAAGTATTTACTCCTCCTACAGAACCTTCTTTAATTATTCCTTCATTATTTAAATAACTTACAAAAGCATATTTTTCATTATTAGCATTTAGAAAACCAGTTAATTTAAAATCAAAGTTTAGTTTTGTATTATTAATTTGTACTTTAGAAAAAGGATCTTTCTTACCATACTTAAATTTATCCAATATTTGTTCTTGATCTTTATAAAGAACTAAATCAGCTATAAATTTTTGATTTTTAGATTTATCTATTGCTTTATCATCAGATTTATCAATTACTTTATCGTTGCTCTTCGCATTATCGATTACTTTAGGCTTTGGTAAATTTGATAAATCTATACTCTTTTCATTTTTTGAACAACCTAAAATGAATAGGCATGAAAAAATTATTAATAAAAATGATTTCTTGAAATAAAGAAGCATTTTAAGATTTATTGAAGCTATTTGTT
>CAYNKY010000047.1:0-13408 GCA_964397895.1 uncultured Prochlorococcus sp. | reverse complement strand
TATAATCTTTTCTTAAAGGCCAACCTCTCCAATCTTCTGGCATTAATAATCTTTTCGGGCAGGGATGATCAATATAATTGATTCCGAACATATCATAAGTTTCTCTTTCTTGCCAATCACTCCCTTTAAAAATTGAATATAAACTAGGTATTGATAAATCAGAATCTCTTTTTAGAAAAACTTTTACTCTAATTTCTTTAACTTTATTACCTTCTTTCCAGTCTTCTAGCGAGATTAGGTGATAAAAACTAACAAGATTCTTGCCTGGCCCTTCATCATAACCACCTTGACATTGAAGGTAATTAAAACCTAAAGAATTTAATTTGGCAATTGCTTCATACAATACGCTCGGTTCAACTGAAATAATTTCCACACCAATATGGTCCTCTCCTAAAGACTCATTAACGACATTTTCAGCGAAAAGTTTTTTGCTAATTTCTCCTCTTTGATCAACAAGATCTTTGTTGTTTTGCTCTTTATCTTTATCCATTTTCTTTGTTATCGATTGTTACCGAATTATTTTCTTCGGCTAAATCCTGAATGAATTCTTTTTTCTTAGAAGATTCAAGTGATTTCTCATTTTGCTTTTTAAGATATTCTCCTGTATTCTCCGAGAAAACTAAATTCATATTATGTTCAATAGTAAAATACCTATGTGTTTGCTTTGTTTTGTTTCTTTCAAGTACACTTTCATTGCTAACTTTTTTTCTTAATTTAATTACAGCATCAAAAATTGCTTCTGGTCTTGGAGGACATCCAGGAAGATATAAATCAACTGGAATAAGTTTATCAACTCCTCTTACAGCTGTGGTCGAATCAGAACTAAACATCCCTCCCGTAATCGTACAAGCACCCATTGCTATTACGTACTTGGGCTCAGGCATTTGTTCATATAGCCTTACTAAAGCCGGTGCCATTTTCATGGTTACAGTTCCAGCTACAATTAATAAATCTGCTTGTCTTGGTGAACTTCTTGGAACTAAACCAAATCGATCGAAATCAAATCTGGAACCTATTAATGCTGCAAATTCAATAAAGCAGCAGGCAGTTCCGTAAAGTAAAGGCCATAAACTGCTTAATCTTGCCCAATTATGTAAATCATCTAAACTTGTAAGTATTATATTTTCACTTAAATCTGTTGTTACTTGGGGAGCTCCTAAAGGATTACAAGTCCCTTCTCTAATTTCTCTAATTGCTTTTGGTGATAATGAGTTGTTCAATTTTTTAACTCCATTCTAAGGCACCTTTTCTCCATGCATAAGCTAGTGCAATAACAAGTATTGCTATAAAGATTAAAGCTTCTATAAAAGCAAGTAATCCTAACCTATTAAAAGCAACTGCCCAAGGATAGAGGAAAACTGTTTCAACATCAAATATAACGAAAACAAGTGCAAACATGTAATACCTAATGTTAAATTGAATCCAAGCACCTCCAATAGGCTCCATACCAGATTCATAAGTTAATTTCCTTTCACCTGTTCTTCCTTTAGGTGCAACAATAATGTTAGTTACTAGTGCTAACACTGGAACTGCAGCTGCAATAAGCAAGAATCCTAAAAAATATTCGTAGCCAGGAAGTGAGAACATTTAAAAATCTTAGCAAAAAATTCACTTAATTAAGCAAAATCTTTTAAAGTAAAAAAAGATTTAGTATTTAATGGTGAGTGACAACATTAATCCAAGTTCAAATGAAAGTGGTGTATCAGGTAATAAAGAGATTGAAAATTTCTCTCAAAAACCGTTAGATATAAAAATTCAAGAATCTCCAAATAACTTAGAACAAAATAGATTCGAATGTAGAAGTTGTGGTTATATTTATGACCCGTCTGAAGGAAATAAAAAATTAAGTATTCCCCCAAATACT
The DNA here is from genome assembly GCA_964397895.1 of uncultured Prochlorococcus sp. Classification (GTDB taxonomy): domain Bacteria; phylum Cyanobacteriota; class Cyanobacteriia; order PCC-6307; family Cyanobiaceae; genus Prochlorococcus_A. Next base: position 11,544 of record CAYNKY010000047.1, on the reverse strand, counting down.
GCTTTTGATTTGCTCGATATCAATACCTTTAGATGTCCAGTTTGTAGAGCTGGTAAGGATTTTTATATGGATATAGGTCCAAAAACTAAGCCAAGTGGATTTGAAGAAAATCTTGTTTATGGATTTGGTTTTAATAGTCTTCCTGCTGGCCAAAAAAATATCCTTATTTTTGGTGGTCTTGCATTTGCTGCGGCATGTTTCCTTTCTCTATACTCTTTGCATTAAAATATATTAATGACTAAAATTTTTTCAAAATTCACGAACCTCTTAATTGCTACATTACTTTGTTTAGCTTTAAGTAGTTGTTCTTCATCTGGTGTAAAAACAGCAGATACAAGCCCTTGGGTATCAATTGAATTAGAAAATCAGGCAAATGCCTTAGATGTTGATTTTATAGATGATAAACATGGTTTTTTAGTTGGTTCAAATAGATTAATTCTGGAAACTAATGATGGTGGCTACACTTGGGAGCAAAGATCATTAAACATATCTAGTGAAGAGAATTTTCGATTGCTTGATATTGATTTTCGAGGTAATGAAGGATGGTTAATTGGTCAACCATCATTAGTTATGCATACTATTGATGCGGGGAAAAATTGGACTAGATTATCTCTTGGTAATAAACTTCCTGGTCAGCCATTCTTAGTAACAACTTTGGGAGAAGATGTTGCAGAATTAGCGACTACAGCAGGAGCTATTTATTCAACAAATAACAGTGGTGAATCATGGGAAGCAGTTGTTGTTGATTCTTCTGGATCAGGGGGAATTCGCGATCTACGCAGAACAGGCGATGGTGAATATGTAAGTGTAAGTAGTTTAGGTAATTTCTTTTCTACTCTTCAAAAAGGTGATGATCTATGGGTGGCTCATCAGAGAGCAAGTAGTAAAAGGGTTCAGAGCATTGGTTTTAACCCTGAAGGGAATCTATGGATGTTATCAAGAGGCGCCGAAATTAGATTTAATGATAATAACGAAGATGTAGAAAGTTGGACAAAACCAATAATACCAATTTTGAATGGTTATAACTACCTTGATATGGCTTGGGACCCTCGAGGAGATATTTGGGCTGGAGGTGGAAATGGTACCTTAATTTTTAGTAATGACCAAGGTCAAACGTGGAAGTCTGATCCTATAGCCTCTAAACTTCCAACAAATTATATAAAAATTATTTTTCTTAATAAGAATGAATTTGATAGTACAAAAGGATTTATTTTAGGAGAGAGAGGATATATTCTTCGCTGGAATGGTTAAAATTATTTTTTAAAACATATTTTCTATTAAAAAAATCTTAAATTTTAGTTTCAATTAACAACTGTCTGTTACCAAGATGTAAATTTCTTCGCAAAGATTGGTTTTTTCCTTGTAAGATCAAATGGTATTAAATTTATATTATGGCCGCAGGTTCAACGGGTGAACGCCCATTCTTTGAAATAATTACCAGTGTTAGATACTGGATTGTTCATGCTGTAACACTCCCAGCGATCTTCATATCAGGCTTTTTATTCGTTTATACAGGTTTAGCTTATGATGCCTTTGGCACTCCAAGACCAGATAGCTATTTCCAAGCTTCCGAATCTAAAGCACCTGTTGTAACTCAAAGATACGATGCAAAAGCTCAATTAGATCTACGAACGCAGTAATTTAAAATAATTCAATCTTTAATTTTTATTAAATCATTGAATTTTCTAATTATTGCTCGTTTATGGCTTTATTCTTTAGTAAATCCAAATGTAGTAATTTCTTATCATGCAAATAAACGAAAATCCGAATAAAGTTCCTGTTGAACTTAATCGCACCAGTTTATATCTCGGTGTGCTTTTTATATTAGTTTTAGGGATCTTATTTTCTAGTTACTTTTTCAACTAACTTAAAACCATGAGTAATAAAAAATTAAAACAACCAGACGGTAGAATTCCTGATAGGCTTCCTGATGGAAGACCTGCAATAGCTTGGGAAAGAAGATGGACAGAAGGTTCATTACCTTTATGGCTTATTGCTACTGGTGGAGGAATCGCAGCAATCTTAGTCGTAGGATTATTTTTTGCTGGTTCATATAATGGTGTTGGAGCCGGTGGATAAATATTATATCCAGTAGTTATCAGTCAAAATTTTTACTTTTTTTAATGCTTCTATTGAAGCATTTTCTTTCCTAGTCATAAGCCCATCTCTCAGAGAGTGATGGGCTTCACTTTTGGGTCTTTCTTTATCAATAACTTTTGCTGTTTCATAGATGATTTTATTAGCTACTTTCGTATTGATTTTGAGATTTTCGATGACCATATCAACAGATACTTCTCCATGAGTTTGATTCCAGCAATCATAATCAGTGACCATTGAAAGAGATGCGTATGCAATTTCAGCTTCTCTAGCTAATCTCGCTTCTGTATGATTTGTCATGCCAATTATAGAGCAGCCCCATTTTCTATATAAATTTGACTCTGCGCGGGTGGAAAAGGCTGGGCCTTCCATGGCTAGATAAGTCCCCCCTTTGTGTAATTGTCTTCCACTGGGAATATTATTTTCACCAATATCGCTTAATATACTTGATAAATGCCTGCAAAAAGGATCCCCCATTATTACATGAGCTACGATGCCCTCATTAAAAAAAGTTGCTGGCCTATTATGTGTCCTATCAATAAATTGATCAGGGATTACAATATCTAAAGGACGAATCTGCTCTTGGAGAGAGCCCACTGCTGATGGAGCAATTATCCATCTAACTCCAATTGATCTCAGGGCCCAGATATTAGCTTTATAAGGTACTTCTGTTGGGTTGAATTCATGATTTCTTCCATGCCTAGGAATGAACGCGAGTTCTAAATCGCCTACATTAAAAATCTTTATTACATCAGAAGGTTTACCATATGGAGTATCAACAACAAATTGGTTAGCGCATTCAATTTCATTAATTGAATAGAAACCACTTCCACCTATTACCCCTAACTTTGATTCTTTTATTGGTAATAAATGTGCTTTATTCATTGCAATTAAATGACTTTTAATCATCTAGTACTTATTGGAGGAGGACATACTAATGTACTTTTGATGCAAAGATGGTTAATGCATCCAAAGTTAATTCCTAATATACCTATAACAATTATATCTAGAGATTCCTATTTGGTTTATTCTTCTATGTATCCTTCAGTGATATCAGGAAATATTAAATTCAAAAGTAGTTTAATTGATATATCTTCTTTGGCTAATACTTTAAACATTACTTTTATCAAAAGTGAGGTTGAGAATATTGAGTTTCTTCAAAGAAAAATTATCTTAAAAGATAGACCAACAATTTGTTTTTCAAAAGTTATCCTGAATTGCGGTTGTGAAACAAAAGTATCTAGTCAATTCCAAAATTTAGTTGCTAATCAAGTAGCGTGTCCTATTAAACCTTTTTCAAAATCTTATGAATTTATTAAGAATCAGGACAAATATAATTTTGATTCTGAATTACCATTTGTTATTATCGGTAGTGGACTAGCAGCAATTGAAATAGCTTTTGCCTTACGTAAAAGATGGCCTAAAAGATATTTAATATTGGTTTGTAATAAAAACAGAATTTCTAAGAAATTCTTAAAGTGTTTAGAATTATCCAAAATTAAATTAGTATCTAAAATAGATTTTTGTTATAAAAGTATTCTTCTTTGCACAGGTAATTCCCCAGCATATTGGATTAAAGATAATTTACTTGTTTTAGATAATAGAGGCAGAATTATTACTGAAAATGATTTAAGAGTCAAAAATTTTGATAATATTTATGCTGTTGGAGATTGTGCATATGCAGGCTTATCTAATAGAAGATCTTCGGGAATATTGGCGGTTAAAGCCTCTAAAACACTTGCTAAAAATTTAATTTGTGATTTCACTAATAAGAATTTAACAAATTGGTTCCCGCAAAAAAATGGTCTTCAATTAGTTAATTATTTTAATCAGAAATCTAATAAGGCTTTTGCTGTTTATGGTGAAATAGTAATTGGTCCTTCTCGATTACTTTGGCATTTAAAAAATAAACTTGATAAAAATTTCTTAAGAAAATTTAATCTGCCTTCAATGAATTCTATTAAAGAAATTGATAAGCAAAACTTAGATTGCAGAGGTTGTGCTGCAAAAGTCTCTCAAAATGTTTTAAATTCTTCCTTAAGAAATGTTCGACTAGATAAATTTGTAGATTTTCCAGAGGATTCTGCTGAAATCTTTAGAAATGAAAATGAAGTGATACTTCAAAGTACAGATGGTTTTCCTGCCATTATTAGTGACCCATGGTTAAACGCAAAGATTACAACTTTGCATGCATGTTCTGATTTATGGGCATCTGGCGTAAAACTTTCTTCTGCACAAGTACTTATGTCAATTCCAAAAATTGATAATTATCATCAAAATTATTTGTTTTCTCAAAGTTTAGAAGGGATAGTTAGCACAATTGAGGAATTGGGTGGAGAGATAGTTGGTGGGCATACCTTTGAATCAAGAAATACTGTTAGTAAACCATATGCTCTTGGAGTTGAGCTTGCATTAACTGTTCAGGGTGTAATGCCTTCTAATAGAAGGACTTGGAAAAAATATGGTATGGAACCTGGGGATATTTTAATGATGTCAAGACCTTTAGGTGTTGGTGTTTTTTTTGCGGCACAAATGAGAAATATAAATGTTTATGAAAGTTATGATCATATATTTCAAAGTTTAATAACAGATCAGCAAGTATTACTTAATCAGATTTATGCGATAGAAAAACAATATAAAGATAGTGTAGTTAATGCAGCAACTGATATTACTGGTTTTGGTTTTTTAGGTCATCTTAAAGAAATGGTGGAAGCTTCTAATCTCATCAGGAATAAAAAGGGTTATGAGGAAATTAGAGTAATTTTAGATTTAATGTCTTTTAAATCTTATCAAGGGATTGATGATTTAATTAAGAAAGGTGTTAAAAGTTCTCTATTCATAGAAAATAAAAAAATATTTGACTCAATAAAAAACAAAAATTATAAGGATAAATTAATCTCTTTTTATGGAGATGATTATTCATTAAATCATCCACTCAATGAAAAGATTCAATTACTTTTTGATCCTCAGACCTGTGGCCCAATTTTGATAAGTTGCAATAGGAAATATGAAAAATCCCTTTCGGATAATTGGTATAAAGTCGGAGAAGTTTTTGAAAGATAATAGATCATGGCTTCATAATTTATCAATTTCCTCATAACGCAATCTTCTAATTTCTTGTCCCATCATTTCCCCAGGTTCCCATCCTTCACTCTTCAATAATTCTCCATTTTTAGTGCTTTTAATAAATCTATATTTATACAACCATCGAAGAAATGGTCTCCAATATTTACCTCCATTCGCGATTATTAATTTCACTGCATCAAGATCTAAATTATTCTTCTCTATAAAATTAGTCCATCTTGAGGGAGTCAACTTTATAAATTGCGCTTCATCTTTAACTAACTTATTTTTTATTTTTAAGAAATCATTTATAATTTTTTTTTCTTTTTTATTGATAAATAATCTCTCACAAAGTTTATCCAGGGATTTCGAATCTTTTATGATAAATAGAATTTCTTTTCCTTTTAGTTTTCTTATCCAATGAAGACCTCTCATAAATCTATTATCTACTTCAATATCTTTGTTAAGTAATGCAATAACATCCCATTGATAAAGTTTTTGAACTATTTGCGCAAGATTATCATGCTTAATTATTTCAGTTAATTCCATTCTTATTCGTATGCTAATCCCTGGAGGAAATTTAATTAAATTATCTTTCTTAATACATTGCCAAGGCCATTGTTCAATTATTTGTTTTGATTGCAATAAAGATTCATTCGAAAATTCAAAACCTAGCCTTGTGGCATATTTTGCAGATCTTAATACTCTGCTTGGATCATCTTGAATACTTTTATTATGTAAAAGATGTATTTCTTTTTTCTTTATATGCGTAATACCATTAAATGGATCATAAAGCTCTGATTTGGAAATTTCAAAGGCTATAGAATTTATACTAAAGTCTCTCCTTCTTAAGTCATTTGATATAGAGGAGTCTTTAACAGATGGATTAAAACCTGGAGCTTTATATCTTTCTTCCCTTGACGAAGCAATATCTACTTTAATGTCATTTATATTTAGCTCTACAGTATTATAAAGTTCAAATTCTTTAATGAGGCATAAGTCCACATGCTTAATGTTTTTTTTTATGTATTTAGCTAAAGATAATGCTGAGCCTTCAATTATTAGATCAAAATCAATAATCTTATTTGCTTTAACTCTATGAATCTTTTTTATTAATAAATCTCTGACAAAACCTCCAACAAATGCAATCCTCACTTCATCATTAAGTGATATATATTCTTTTAATATTTTGAACAAATCAAAGGGTAAATTATTTAACTCTTTATAAAGGTATGTTTTATATATATTCATATTGACTATTTATTTAATGATCGAATGGGGGCTAGTCTTGGGTCTAAAATCTTAGTTCCCTTATCTCCAAATTTAACGGCCAAAGAAATCTTTTCACCTTTTCCAAAAATATGGACGATTTCACCTTTCCCAAATTTTGCATGAAGTAATAAATCTCCCAATTTCCATTTTTCGCCTTTACTGGGTCCAGAATATAGTCTTCTAACAGAATTAATAGGCTTATAGTTACTTTCGGAATTACTTCGATCAACTCTCGTTAAACGCTCTAGATGAAAATCTCTTCTTATTGAAATTCCTCCTCCTTGAGGTATTTCTCCATCTAATAAATTTTCTGGTATCTCGGAGAGAAATATTGAGGGAATTGTGATTTCTCTATTCCCTCCCCATAGTCTTCTTTCTCTGGCATGTGAAAGAAAAATCCTTTCTTTTGCTCTTGTAATTCCTACGTAACATAATCTTCGTTCTTCTTCAAGTAATGAAGGAGTATCGATTGAACGGTAACTGGGGAAAAGTCCTTGTTCTAGTCCTGTTATGAAAACATTTTGAAATTCTAATCCCTTACTGTTATGAAGTGTCATTAAAGTAATTGAATTAAAAAGATTCTTTTTATTATCACTATCTGTCGTTAATGCTGCAGTTGCTAAGAAACCCTCGGTATCACCATTCTCAGTTTCTTCTTCAAATTGTGTCGCAGCATTTATTAATTCTTGTAGATTATTTCTTCTGTCTTCAGATTCATCTGTTTTGCTCATTAATAATTCATTGAGATATCCACTTTTTTCAATTATTAATTGTAATAGTTGTGATGGACCAGAATTCTCAATATAACAAGTTAATTCATTCATCAAGTCTGTAAATTGAGAAATTCCTTTTGAGACTTTCCCTAGCGTTGAGATTAAGCATTCTTTATTATTGATAACATCCCATAATGAAATATTTAAATTTGATGCAACATTATTCAATTTTTGGATTGTTGTCTTACCTATTCCTCTTTTTGGGACATTTATAATTCTCAAAAGACTAACATTATCAGCATGATTGACTAAAACTTTTAGATAGGCGATAGCATCTTTAATTTCTCTTCGATCATAAAATCGTAGCCCACCATAAATTGTATAAGGAATTCTCCATCTTACTAGTGATTCTTCCAATACTCTTGATTGAGCTCTTGTTCTGTATAAGATTGCAAAGTTATACCATTTAGGTAAAGAGTTTTTGTTATTGAGAGCTCTGATCTTACTAGTTATAGCTTCAGCCTCAGCCACCTCATCATCACAACTCATCAACTTTAAGGGCTCTCCATCACCTTTTGTGGCTTTTAATATCTTTTCAATCCTTTCTGTGTTATTTTCAATTAATGAATTAGCTGCGCTGAGGATATTTGAGGTTGATCTATAATTGTTCTCCAGTTTTATTATGGATTCATTCTTTTTGTCCGAAGTATTTTTAAAATCTTCTTTAAAACCTATTAGTATTCTGAAATCTGCGGCCCTAAAACTGTATATACTTTGATCTGCATCTCCAACAACAAATATTGATCTATCCTCCCATTTTGAAAATTTATCAGTATTAGTATTTCCAGTAGTAATTAACTTAATAAGTTCATACTGAGTTCTATTTGTATCTTGATATTCATCAATGAGAATATGCTTGAATCTTTTATGCCAATAATTTCTAACTTCTTCATTTTGCTTTAATAAAAAAACTGGTAAAAGTAATAAATCATCAAAGTCTAGAGAATTATTTTTTGATAGTGCAATTCGATATCTTTTATATGCATCTGCGATGATCTTATCAAAATTATTATCACTTTTTTCTTCAAGGTCTTTAGGAGTCATGCATTGATTTTTCGCATTACTGATTGCCGATTTTATCCTCTTAGGATTAAATTTTTTAGGGTCAAGATTCATTTCTTGAGTAACGATTTCTTTAATTAGGGTTTGAGAATCAGTTTCGTCATAAATAGAAAATTGCCTCGTCCACGCTAGTCCATCAGGATCTTTATATTTATCAATATCGAATCTCAATAATCTTGAAAATAGCGAATGAAATGTACCTATCCAAAGATCTTGAAGCATAGCTTTGTTAATTTCAGCTCTTAATTGATTTTGATCAAATTCATTCAGAGTATTCCAAGGTTTTCCAAAACGATTTAGAGTTAGTTCCTGAGCGAGTATCACTTCTAATCTCGCTTTCATCTCTTTAGCTGCTTTATTCGTAAAGGTGACAGCAAGTATGTTGTAAGGATCAATTTTATGATTTTCAATTAGGTTGGCTATCCTGTGAGTTAAAGCTTTGGTTTTACCGCTCCCAGCGCCTGCAACCACAAGAAGTGGTCCATTGATATGAGTGACAGCATTAAATTGTTCTTTATTTAAAGATTCAAAAAGATAATTTTGATTTTGGGACACTTTATGAAATTTACAAAGAAGGTATTAAAGATCTTTATATTTAGAGAGATTTATTGTTTTCTAAACTTTGTAGAATAGTATTTATTTCATTAATCTCGTTATTGTTATTAATTATTTCTTTAAATACTTTTTGGGGTATTCTTAATTTATTACTTCTATTAATAATTTCTTTTTCTAATCTTTCCTTATAGGAAGAAAGTAATTTTTTTGATAACACTAAATCTTTACTATTCAAAATAAAATTAACCTTTTCTATAAATTTACATTAACCCATTAAGATGTAAAAATTCCTTAATAAATTTTTAAAATATATAATTGAATCTTTCAAAGAATACTTTCATTAAGAAGAGTTGCTTTATTATATTAATAACATTTAAAAATCATTAGTTTGTACTATTCTTATTAAGTCTCTTTTAATTTAGAGATAGATATTTGCTTTTATCCAAACGAATGCAAAATTTTATAGATAATGATCTCTTTAAAAACAATAATCAACTTTCTGATTTAGTTGATAATAATTTTGAAATTATTAGAGAATTTGTTAATACTTCAAATTCAAGATTAGATGCCATTGTCTCTATAACGAATAATTCTCACGCAATTGCCGCTGATGCTGTTACTGCAATGATTTGCGAGAATGACAAGTCTTTAAATGTTGATAATACAACCAATAAAATGTCAGTTTGTTTGCGAGATGGCGAAATTATACTTAGATATATAACTTATCTTTTGATTACCAATGATCAATCAATATTGGACAAGAGCTGTCTGAAAGATTTAAAAAGTACTTATATTTCCTTAGGAGTTCCACTGTCAAATGCAATAAGAATGGTTGAGCTAATTAGAGATGCAACAATAACCGATATAAAAACTTCTATGCATATAACAAATGAAAACAAATCAATTTTTTCGAGGCTTGTAAAAGAAACAGATTCACATTTCCAAACAATAATTAATCTGCTCAATTAATAAATTTTTCTGATTTCTGTTGCATAAGAAGTTTGTATAATTCCTGCATTTTTATTTTTAAGTACTGCACACCTCGAACGGACATTTTCAGATAAAAACCAAATTCTTTCCTCACTAATTGTTGAATGATATTGATTAATAATATTTAAATTCCCTTTTTCTAAGAAATATTTAGAGGAGGATTTCATTGATTCACTATATCCTTTATTCTTAAAAATTATTCCAGATTTGATATTAAGAGGTGAAAAAATTAAGATTGAATTTTCTTCCTTAGTACCTTCATCTGGCGACCATTCGCTAACAGATTTCCAAGATATTCTTATTGCTAATAAGGGCTCAAAATTATTATTAAATTCATTGATAAGTTTTTGAACTTCGTGATCTTTTAAGTCAAGGTAAGATATAGATAATAAACTATTAGAGTTTTCGAAATCTTGGAAAGCTAGGCTATGAGTGCTTCTGATTGATTTCCATTCTCCAATACTACTATCTATAAATCCTTTAATTGTTTTGAGATTCTTCTGCAAGTTTTTCTTCAACCGAATGATAAGTTGCTTTTTGAATCATTCTTACCATAGAATCTATCATTAAGTTTTTTGCAGAGGTGATTTTTATTCCCGAGGGAGTTGTCGATATTTGTTCTCCTGGACGTTTATAAGATGTCGGTCTAAAAAGAGTCATTCGAAAATTGATTACCACTTTACAGATACATATTCTTGCATAAATTGATACTAGAAAATCTTTTTATTGCAAAATGTCATAACTTTAATTAAAACAAATAAAACTTATTTAGAAATTTTTTTTGTTAAGCCAGAAATCGTTGCTAATGCAAACATTCCTAAAAGTGCAGCTCCTAATAATAGACCTGCACCTTGACTCACTCCAGCCCCAACTGCAACCAAAATTGAATCACTTATCATAAGACTAATTAAAAGAGCAGGAGTAAATATTCTCCATCTAGTTCCTCCTATTCCAATTGCATAACTTAGGAAATCAAAAAGACCCGTCATTAAGAGACCAGTCATCAAGAAGAAATTTTCTTCTAATTGATTTTGATTAAAACTTTCAATTCTTTTCATAGCTTTCATTCCTACTAATTTTTTAACTGGACCGCGGCCATAATTTCTTGCTATAAAAAAAGCTGCTTGACAAAAAATTATGTCTGAGATCAATATTGTTAGATAACCAGTTTTAAAACCCAATAAAGATCCTGCTAGAAGAGAGTATGCCGAGCTAGGAAGTGCTGGAAGAATAATGCTAATACCACGAAGTATAATTATTCCAAAAGGAGCCCAAACACCCATACTCTCCACTTTGACTCTTAACGGTTCTATCCCAAATTCTTGCAATAAAAAAATTAAAACAACGACCATCGCAGCTACAGCAATAATTGTGAGGAACTTGCGAAATTTATTCATTATTGTTCTAATCCATTAATCATTTTTCTATACCTTTAAATAATTATGTATAAAGAAAAATAATAAATTAAAAGGTTTTAATTCAATATGGAAGTATAACAAACATCTTGTTTCATCGCAATATTTGATTAATCTTCAACCTAAATTATTGCCTATATTTGCTTTATTAAATTTTAAAACTATTTAATATTTATTAGAAAAACAATATAGAAAGATATTATTAATGATCAACCAATTTATGTTTATTTTTAATTTTGCTACAGTTGGATAAAAGGTAGAATGATTTTGATTGTTAGTAAAAATTTCTTATTAGTTTTATTAATACTGTTAATAGG
>CAYNKY010000046.1:0-13506 GCA_964397895.1 uncultured Prochlorococcus sp. | reverse complement strand
ATATATAAAACAAAAGTAATTTGGTGCATACGACATGGTTCTTTCTCTAGAAAAACTAAATATATTACTAAAATAATTTCAAAAATTAATTCTATTTTTTCCAGAATAATTCCAGATTTAATAATTTATAATTCAAAATCAGGTAAGCAAATTCATGAATCAAATGGCTATTCAAATTTAAAAAGTAAATATATTTTAAATGGTGGAAGTGACCTTTTTAAATTCTCAAATTCTATTAGAAAAGAATTTAGATCGGAATTAAAACTCAGCGAAAATATCTTTATTGTAGGATCTATAGCCAGATATTCTCCACAAAAATCGCATGATATCTTGTTAGAGTGTTTTAGTTATGAATTAAAAAATAAAAAAAATTCAAAACTATTATTGTGTGGGAGAGGTATTGATAAAAATAATATTGAACTAATGGATAAATTAAAGAAATATGATATTGAAAATAGTACTATCTTATGTGGCTATAGGAATGATGTTAATAAAGTATTGAATGGGCTTGACCTTTATATATCAACAAGTAGTTACGGTGAAGGTTTTCCAAATATTATTTTAGAGGCAAGTTACACTGGATTAAAAATAATTGCAACGGACGTGGGTGATACCAAAACAATAATTTCAAACAAAGGAGTTCTTTTTGATATTGGAGATAAAGAATCACTTAAAGAAAATCTTAGGCAGCAATATAATTTATTTTTAAATAAATCAGAAAAAAATGAAAAATATTTTCTTGAAAGAAAAAATTTATCTGAATTTTGTAGAAAGAAATTCACAACCCAGCAAATGGTTCAAAAATATATTTCTGAATGGGATAAATTACTATGTATCTAGAATATTTAGTTGGAGCGATAGGTCTAATACCTATATACATTTTTTTAATTAGGAAATTAAATTTAAAATTATCTACTGCATTAAACATATATTTTTATAGGGGTTTATTTTCAATAGCTTATATTACTTACGCAAATTATGACTATGCAGATGTAAATACTTATATACGCGGTGGTTCTATATCAAAGGGAATTATAGGAAGTTCACTTATATCATCAATAGTAGACCTTAGTGGTAAATACCTAGGGATAAAAGGATATACTCTTTATTCATTATTTGGTCTATTAGGAACAGTTGGTTGTTGTTATTTATATTGTTCAATCAAAAAATGTGAAATCAAAGGAACTAAAAAAATTAGTCTTATCAGCAAAATATTTTGTTTCCTGCCAGCATTATCATTTTGGACATGCGCACCTGGGAAAGACTCTATTATATTTTTGGTAATAACTTATGGTTTATATTCATATTTAAAATTAAATGATAATTCATTTAAAGTAAGTATAAAAATAATAATTACAGCATTTCTATTATTATTAATTAGACCACATGTAGGGGCATCTCTTGCCCTTGGTTACATTATATTTTTTACTAATCAAATTAAAAAGAAAAAGTATTTATATATAAGAGTAATTATCTTATTAATAGTCAGTGTAACTTTTTGGATATCAATACCTTTATTGCTAGATTTTGTTGGGATAGGTAGTAATAACATACTTGATGGTCTGTATTTATTAGAGGAAAGATTTTCCCAAACATCTATACAAGAAGTAAACACTAGTTCTAATTATATAATGAGAATTATTTTCTTTTTATTTACACCATTACCATTAATAAGTTTGAATCCATTATATCTAGCTGACTATATTAATACCTTTTTCATTACTTATTATTTATTCACTATTATCAAGGGTCAAAAGAGTTATAGAAATATAATAAACAATCCCTTTTTCTTATTTTCAGTAATTCTTATATTTGTACTACCTCTCACCATATATAACCAAGGTATAGCATCAAGGCAAAAATGGATGGTTCTTCCACCACTGATTGTGAGTTTAAAAAATAATATATATTTAAACAACAAAAAAATAGTAGATTAGTTAATATCCGTTTATTATTAATAGATAATATTATAAATTTTTAATTAGGGAAATATATTGGGCAAATATTTTGACAAAAATACTTTACTTCTCACTACTACAAAATCACTAACATTAAATAGATTCCTATACCCAATATGCGATAAGTTAGATAAAGATTTAGATATAGAGATAAATATTGGATCAAGAAACATTGGTGGACTTAATTCAAAGTGGTCAAAATATAAAATTTTTGAAATTAATTATCCTAAATCTTGGAAAGAACTTTTAAATCCTTTAAAGCTTCTAAAAATAATAATAAAAATAAATAATTTGATTAATACAAATAAAATTAAATATATTTATGTTCATACTCCAATAGCGTCAAATTTAATAAGAATTGCTAAATTATTTAATTTTAAAAGAAAACCTATAATAATTTTTCAAGTACATGGGTTCCGCTTTTACGGCAAAACATTCTCAATTGGAAAAATTATACTATTTTTATTTGAATTTTTCTTATGTCTATTTTGTACAAATTATATAATTACAATAAATAAATTTGACTATAAAATATCAAAGATTTTTAAGCCATTTTCAAAAAATAATGTATTCTACATCAAGGGAGTGGGTGTAGAAAGCAGCAAATTAAAGCCATACTATAAAAAAAAATTTGCAACTAAATCAAAAATAATTGGTACTATTGCCACTTATAATAAAGAAAAAGGGTATGAAACTCTTTTAAAGGTTGCTAGAGAATTAAGAGAATATAAATTCATTTGTTACGGTGCAGGATCTTATGAATATTACAAAAAAAAAGCCGAAAAAAAGAAAATCTATAATATTAAATTTAATAATTTTACAGATGAGATAGAACAAGAAATCTCCAATTTCGATGTTATGTTTCTTCCAAGTAAAAGAGAGGGTCTTAATATATCTATTCAAGAATCATTATTTCTAGGAATTCCAGTAGTTACAACTAACAATAGAGGATGCAAAGATGTTTTAGAGGGTTCAGATATAAATTATTTATTCAATGAAAATGATATCAAAACTGCCTCCAGCTTATTGCGGTATATTCTTAAATTAGATTTAAAAGAATATAACGAGCTCAGGACGAAATGCCTACGTCATGCTTATACTAACTATGATTCAAAAAAAATTACTAATGAGTATATATCTATTTTTAAAAAAATATTGCTAAAAAGTTAATGATAAAAACTAGACAAGTTAATTATAATGATTTGGAGGCAATTGTTTATCACTATAAAAATGCCTTTGGCCGAGCAATTACAATAGATCAGTATTTAAAAACATTTTTAGATAACCAAACATTTCATAGTCAAATAGCTTTAGACGATAAGAATGACATAATCGGACATATAGGAATATCTCAGAACTCAATAAAGGGATTAAAAGAAAAAAAAATTGGATTTAGATTTAGTACATTTATTAATGAAAAAAATAGAGGAACAGGTGTCTACCAAAATCTCATGATTTCAACTTTAGATTATTTAAGAGATACCGATATATCTATTTTATATGCTTGGCCAAATAAATTTAATTTAGTGAGTTGCTTAAAAGATAATAATTTTCATCCTTTATTTCCTCAAACAACTTTTGAATATATTTTTAATACTAATTACTTTGAGAATAAAAAAAATTCAGATCTATATAATTTTGAGATTTTAAATACTTCTAATATTCAATCTCATGAAATTGAAGAACTTAGTTTTTTATACTCTTCGATATATGAGTCGATAGTAGATTACAATATAAATTCATTAGCAAAAAGATTAACCAGAAATAATAAAGTTACTTATTGCATAATTAAACAAAACTCTAAAATTGTTTCATTATTGGGTTTTCAAGAAGATAAAGATGAAAATATTTACTGCGCTATTCATATAAATCTTATTGATTTTTGCCAATTAAAAGAATTATTATCAGATTTAGTTAATTCAATATGGGACAACAAAAAGCTAATAAAGTGTCAAATGTGGCTATCCCAAAACAACAGAGAAGGCATCAGAAATGCTATAAAGTCAGGAATGATTGAAAATGGACCCATTTTTTATAGAGGTTTCTACATAACTAACAAAATAAATAAATTAGATTTCTCAGAAGAATTTATCACTAAAACAAGTTTGCTTAATCATGACGCTTTCTAAATATATACAGTAATGAAAAAACTTATTACTTACTTAAAAAGAATTTTTTTCTGTATTATTTTTATAATAACTTCTCCAATTTTTTTATTAGTAGCACTTATTTGTATATTATTTCAAGGATGGCCAATTATATTTAAAAGCGAAAGAATTGGTAAAAATGGTGTCCCCTTCATTATTTATAAATTTAGAACAATGAGGGAGGGGATGTTAGACGACAGAGAGAGAATTACAAGAGTTGGGAGCATATTGAGAAGATCTAGCTTAGATGAAATACCGCAAATAATAAACTTAATAAATGGTTCTATGGAATTAATAGGAGCAAGACCTTTACCTCCTAGATGTTTTTATTCAAAGAGAATGAAAAAGTACTTCCATGAAAGGCATATTTATCCACCTGGCCTTACTGGATTAGCCCAAGTGTATGGAAAGGGGAAGATCAGGTCAGCTCAAGAAAAGTTAGTTTTTGATATTTTCTATATAAGAAATAAATCAATATTACTTGATTTATTTATATTTTTAAAGACTTTTGTTGTACTTTACAGAAGAGCTGTAAATAATAAGAAAGGAATAAGTCTTTAGTAATGTCTCTCTTTAGACAAAATGATAGAGTTTTAGTTGTTGCACCTCACTGCGATGATGAGGTTTTAGGTTGCGGCGGAACTATCAAGTTTCTAGCAGATAATGGTATAGATATTTTCCTATATGTAGTTACCGGTCATGGAGATGAAATACATCCAATATGGCCAAAAGATATTTGGGATACTGTTCATAAAGAATGTCAAAAATCTTCATCTTATCTAGGCATAAAAGAAGTAATTCAAGGAAATCTTCCTGCGATATGCTTGCCAGATTTACCTATCTATAAAGTTAATGAGGAAATACAATCAGTCCTTAATAAAATAAAACCTTCTGTTATTTTTATGCCCTGGAAAGGTGATATGCATAAAGATCACGAAATTATTAACTATGCTTTATCTGTAAATCTTAGACCATATATTTCTACTAATAAAAATTTAAGATTGGTTCTATGTTATGAAGTCCTTTCGGAAACTAACCTTCCACTAGAGCCTTCAAACTACACCCAATTTATTCCTAATTTTTATCTTGATATATCAAAATATATAAACCATAAATTAGAAGCTTTGAAGTTTTATAAGAGTCAATTAACAGATTCACCTTCTCCAAGATCTATTGAAGCTGTGAAAGCGCTAGCAAAATTAAGAGGGGTGCATATAAGAAAAAAATTCGCAGAAGCCTTTGTTATTTCTTATTGTCTAGAATCATGAATTTCAATACATAAAATGATCATAAAGCGAGCACTTAAATTTTAAATTATATGAAAAGGATACTGATTATTGGAGCAGGAGGTCATTCTAATGTAATTGAAGATACCTTAATAGAGCTTGGTCTTTTTAATGAAATAGCTTTTCTTGATGATAAATTTAACGAAAGCTCAAAAAAAATCTTTCAAAAGAATAGAACTATACTTGGAACTTCCAGGTTAATTTATAAAAATGAATTAAGATCTAATTTTAAATACGCTTTTGTAGCGATTGCTGATCCAGAAACAAGATTAAAGCTAATTAGAGAATTAGAAAAACTTGAATATGAAATTCCAATAATAATACATCCTACTGCTTGGGTTTCTAAATCTGTATCTATAGGAATTGGTTCAGTAATACTTTCGCAATCAACTATTCAGACTGGTGTAAAAGGTGGTAAAGGAATAATTATTAATAATTCATGTTCCATAGATCATGATTCATTTTTAGGAGATGGTGTTCATGTAGCCCCAGGTGTAAATATTGCAGGATCTGTACATATTGGAGATAAGTCTTGGATAGGGATTGGATCCTCTATTATTGAAAATATAAATATTGGATCTAATGTAAAAATTGGCGCCAATGCAGCTGTTATAAGAGATATTCCTAGTTCTGTAACTGTTGTTGGCGTTCCAGCTAAAATAAAATCATAATTATAAAAAAAGAATTAGATGAAATTAAAGAGATGGCCTAGGTACAGCCAGAAAGAAATAGAAGCGGCAGTAAATGTACTTTCCTCGGGAAAAGTTAATTATTGGACTGGTAATGAATGCAAATTTTTTGAAAAAGAATTTGCGAACTATATAGGCTCTAAATTTGGAGTTGCGGTAGCAAATGGAACGGTAGCATTAGAGGCTTGCTACAAAGCTATTGGTATTAAAGCAGGAGATGAAATTATTACAACGCCTAGAACTTTTATAGCTACTTCTCTGGCAGCAATCAATTTAGGTGGAATTCCAATTTTTGCAGACGTAGATATAAATACAGGATGTATAAGTCCATCAAAAATAGAATCACTAATTACAGAAAAAACAAGAGCCATTTCAGTTGTACATATTGGTGGTTGGCCTGCCGATATGGAAAATATTTGTAAACTAGCAAAAAAACATAAACTTTATGTAATTGAAGATTGTTCGCAGGCACATGGTGCCAAAATCAAAGTAGATGGTGAATATAAATCAGTTGGAAGTTTCGGACATTTAAGTTGTTGGAGTTTTTGCCAAGATAAAATAATGTCTACCGCAGGAGAAGGTGGAATAATAACAACTAATGATGAAGAAATTTATAAAAAAATTTGGTCATATAAAGACCATGGCAAGTCTTATGATGCAGTACATAATCAAAAACAACATTCCACAGTATTTAAATATTTGCATGAGGATCTTGGGTCAAATTATAGAATGACAGAAATACAAGCAAGTATTGGTAGAATTCAATTAAAAAATCTAGAAGAGACACAAAAAATACGAGAAAAAAATGCTGAAATACTTTTTACAACTCTCGACAAACTGGATATCTTAAGGATCCCAATTCCACCTAAATCAGTTAAACATGCTTGGTACAAGTTTTACGCATACGTAAATGAAGAAAAATTGTCAATTAATTGGAGTAGAGACAAAATAATAAACAAATTATCCTCAAATGGATTCCCAGCCTTCAGTGGTAGTTGTAGCGAAATTTATTTGGAAAAGTGCATAGAAAAACTAAATATTCAACCATCAAAGAGACTAATAAATGCAAGAAATCTAGGTGAAACAAGTTTATGTTTTCTTGTTGATCCACTTATAAGTAATAATGAAATGTATGAATATGCGAAAAACATAAAAAAAGTACTTATAAGTGCATCTAATTAATATGAGATAAGGGGAATCAAAAAAAATGTATTTAAATAAATTTGTACAAAGAAAATAATATAATCAAGACTTTTAAAATAATTTATATTAGTTTTTATTATCTCTATATTTATTGAATTATCTCGAAAATCTAATTATTAAATATAACTTTTGATATCAGTTTATAGACTCTACAAATTGAAATATCATAGGATTCTCAAAAATATAATTTTTTTGTGATTTCTATTTTTTCACTTAAATTACTATTAAAAAGTTTTATTAGATTATTTATATCTAATAGAAAGACATACACCAAATATAGGCAATCAGGTGAAATTAAAAATTGCTCAAGATATTGTTATTCAGTATGGTAAAGACACATTGTGAAAGCCTATGAAAATAAATTTATTGATGCTATTCCAAATTCAGTAGGAGAATTAGGTCCAGGAGATTCCTTGGGCAAAGGGATCGCAGCACTTCTATCTGGTTCTAAACAATATATAGCATTTGATGCACAGCCTAATTTAGAAACAGAAGCGAACTTACTTATACTTAAAGAGCTAATTAATTTATTCTCTAATCAATCAGATATCCCAGACGATAAAGAATTTCCTAAGATCAAACCAAAGCTAAATGATTATACATTTCCAAAATATCTTTTTCCAAATGAGAATCTTAAGCGTAATTTATCTCCTAAGAAGATAGAAAATATAAAATTCCACATAAAGAATTACCAAGCTAAATCTTCTTCAATTAAATACATAACTCAGGAATATGTAGATAAAAAGATTGATGAATTTAAATTTGATATGATTTTTTCACAAGCGACCCTTGAGCATATTGATAATTTAAAAAAAACCTATGAATTTATGAGTGATTCATTATCTTCCTCTGGTTTCATCTCTCATCAAATAGACTTCAAAAGTCATAACAGTGCAAATACGTGGGATGGGCATTGGAAATATTCATCATTATTTTGGAAATTTATCAGAGGGAATAGAAAATGGTTTATTAATAGATACCCTTGTGATAAGCATATTAAACTTATTAAGGACAATGAACTAATAAATTTAAAAGTTGAAAGGTATGAGTCAAAGCCAACTTTTAACAGGACTAAGTTAGCTAAAACTTTTAAGTCAATTTCAGATCTAGATAGAAAAACATCTGGTGCCTTTATACAAGCAAGTAAAAAATAAAATCAACTAGGAATAGTTTTATTAAGCAAGTGAATTTAATATTTGAAAGGGATGCAACAGATTAAAAAAATAGTTTTTGGAAATAATTTTATATAAGTTTAAGTTGAGTAAAATTATAATTAAAAACGGTTTAATTACTTATATTTTCTAAAAATTAACAAATTGAAAAACATAAATTAAAATTTTTAAGTATAAATTTTTAGTGAATAATTTTCTATTTTCTTTATTTTTTTCTTTACATTACCAAAATATTTTATGACATTATTTTAAGAACTTCATCTCTTAATTCTTCATATTTAATTGGTCTATTACCCATAAACCTTACTGCTAAAGCAGTTTGACAACATCCAATTGCTGATGTAGTCATAAGTCGCTCTCCAATAGATAAACCAATCGCCATTACAGCAAGAAGTGAGTCCCCTGCACCTGTAACATCCGTAGGATTGGGTATTAAAGCAGGAAATGCTTGGCTAAATAATTCACCTGATTGGCTAACTTTGTAAGAAATAAATCCTTTAGCTCCCAATTTCATTATTAAATTCTTTGCATTTGTTTTTTTAAGTAAATCTGTACTCAAGATCTCAAGACTTATATCTTTATCCTGAAAAGCTATTCTTGCCTCTTTTTCATTTGGAGATAATAAGGAAAAATCTTTAAATTTTAGAATAGAACCTAGCTGAGTACTACATTGTAAATCACCAAATAGGGGTAAATCATATTTTTTTGATAATGCTTTAATTTTGTTTAATACTCCATTCGTTATAACTCCATAAACGAAATCAGAAATTACAATTCCAGTAGCTTTTTTTGCTAATTCATCAATCTTTGTTAATAATGCATCTTCAACCTCTTCACTTATAGAATGATCTTCTAATTTACTTACTCTAAATAATTTCTGATTTTCCACGATATATCTTTTTTTGAAAGTTGTAGGCCTCGTTTCATCCGTAATAAAATTAAAATTTATGCCTTCGTTCTTTAATTCTTTTTTAAGTATTTTTGCATTCTCATCCTTTCCAATTACAGATATAAAGTCACATTTAGCTCCTAAAGAATTAATATGAGCAGCAACAATTCCTGCCCCTCCAATAAAGTTTTTGCACTTTAATTCCTTTACAACTAAAACAGGCGCCTCTGCACTCATACCCATAGCTTCACACGCAGCATATTGATCAAGAATGATATCTCCAATAACGATTAATCTTGCCTGACTCCATCTATCCATTGATGCCAAAATGGCTTTTTTATCTAAATCACATCTTTCACATGCACTTAAGAATAGATTTTTTCTTTCTTTTTCTAATTGATCTTCATACTGATTCAACAAATCAGTGGAGGCATAATTTACATCGCCAGAATGAATTATAACTCTTCTTCCTGAATTTTTAACAATTTCAATTGCCTCTCTAATCTTAGATTCTTGAGTATTTTCAAAACCATTACCTAAAACAAGAAAATTTGGTTTTGAAATTGATACTAACCTATTAATTTCATTTTCATCTAAAAGTATTATTTGATCAACCATAGATAAATGACTTAAAGACTTTGCTCTTTCAATTTGAGAGAACGTAAATTGTTTTCTACCATTGATAATTGAATCACCTATTAACGCAACTGTAATATTTTTACCTTTTGTTTTAGCATATTCTAAAAATCTTATATGACCTGGATGAATAGAATCAAAGTGTCCATAAGTTAAAACATCTATATTAATGTTATTAACTTTATCAATTTTAAATAATTTTTTACTAACCATTTTAAATATTTTATTTAAAAATTTTACTTATTTTTGATGGAAATTTCACTTTTGATGGATGACAAATATTTTTTACAAATATTGAAAATAATCATTTGAGAATCTTCAGCAAGTTCCATATTATTTTCATTAATTTGAATATAATCATTTATGACATTTTTACATTCACCTCCATCAAATGCAAGTAATGCAAAAGAATATATATTATTTGCATTCGCAAATTTTATTGCATTCAAAATATTTTTTGAATTTCCACTACCAGAAAGAACAATCAATATATCATTTTTTGAAGCCTTGACCTTCAATTGATAAGAGAAAATATTTTCATAACCTATATCATTGGACAAACAAGTAATCACTGCTTGATTTGCGACTAAAGATTCTATTGATAAACCAGGCAGTATAGGACCTTCTCCTGTGGCTCCAACGCCATATAAAAAATCATTTGCTATGTGAATCGAATTTGCTCCACTGCCTCCATTTCCACATATAAATATTTTTCTATTATTTTCCCAAGCAGAAAGTAATAATGAAGATAGTATTTCTATCTTTTCAAAAACTTCATCATCAAAAGAATTAAATAAATCATCTAAATAATTTTGTGCGACAATTTTAATTTCTTTTTTTTTCATATTTAAAAATATTAAAAATTTTTAGTTCATAGAATTAATTATAAATTAGGAGTATGTTCCAATATTTCTATTATTTGCTGAAATGTAACATGATTGCATCTCTCCAAAGATATAATTAAGTACATCTACACTAAAAGCCTTAAAATCAAGAGTGGTAATTATGTTTATTTTATTTAAACTTGTATTCAGGTAGATAAATTGTGACATTATTTGATTCTCTAGTTTCTTATCCAATTTAAACTTTAAAACTTTGATTTAGTTCTTGGATATAGGTGAAAGTTTCTATTTTTTTAATTTGCAAAGTTAAATTACATTAAGACATTAAATATAAAAATTAAAAATACTTAAACGGAATTTATATTCTTCAGTAAAGTTTCAATTAAGGTCCAGGATGATTCTTTGTACTTTTCAAGAAATATATTGAAATTTTCTGCAGCTTTATCATCTGCAGAATCAGATATTACCCTCACAATTAACCATGGCACTCCCTCTTGATGCGCCACTTGGGCTACTGATGCTCCTTCCATTTCAACTGCTGAAAGGCCAGGGATTTCACCTGCTAATTTTGATATTAATGATTTGTTTGAAATAAATTGATCTCCTGTGGCAATTATACCTTGGGAAACTTTTCTGAAATTTACTAATTCTCCAGAGTTAATTGATTTTTCTAATA
Organism: uncultured Prochlorococcus sp.; assembly: GCA_964397895.1. Lineage (GTDB taxonomy): Bacteria > Cyanobacteriota > Cyanobacteriia > PCC-6307 > Cyanobiaceae > Prochlorococcus_A. The sequence goes on along the minus strand of CAYNKY010000046.1, from coordinate 2,008 downwards.
ATGAATATGCCCATTTAGAGTATTTAGGGAGGGAATATAAGTATTTTTCCCTTATTGCAGGAATGATAAATTTATCAAATATTGGAGATGCATCCATGTCATGTTGAATAACAGCTTTTGCAACAACAATATCAAATTGATCTAAATTTTTGTCCGCAGCGCCCGCAACACCCGTAAATAAAAGTAAATCGATTGGAATTTCTTTGTTCGCTTCGCTTATTAAACGAGTTGCTGCTCTGGCTGCACTTACTTTACCCCATCCACTCCAAGCTAGGGAAATTTGAACTTTTTGATTTTTAGAGGATGTAAAATTTAATTCTCCAGAGAAAATAGTTAAATCTCCGTGTTCAACTTTTTTTAGGTGTTGGAGTTTTGTGACACACGATTCAACTTCCTCCGGCATCGCTCCTAAAAGTCCAATATGTATAGGCATATTTAAATTTAGTGACATATTATTAAAAAGATACCCTTAACTATAACTAAAAAAAATGGACCAAAATCAATTAGACTTTTATATTAAGGACTATGCTGATTTTCCAAGAAAGGGGATTCTCTTTAAAGATATTTTTCCAATTTTGAGCGAACCAGAAGTTTTTGCTTCTCTAATAAATAAAATGATTCAAGTTGAAAGCTTTAAGGATGCTGAAGCCATCTTAGCTATAGATTCAAGAGGTTTTTTATTTGGCTCAGCTATGGCTTTATTATCATCTAAACCCTTAATTGTTGCTAGAAAACCGGGTAAACTTCCAGGTGAAATAACAGAGAGATCTTATCAACTTGAATATGGAAATAATTCTTTATCCATACAAAAAGATGCTCTTAAGAAATTTCACTCATACACAATAGTGGATGATTTATTAGCAACTGGTGGAACTGTTGATTGCGTTGCAAAAATGTTAATTGATTTTGAAAAAAGGATTACTGGACTTAACGTGGTAATAGAACTTATTGATCTTGAAGGAAGAAAAAAATTACCATTTAGAGTAGATTCCCAGATTCAATATTGATCATCAGTTAAATAATTATCATTTGAGTTTAAGCTAGTTATTTTTTATAAAATTAACTTAATACATATAACAAAGGCCATTGAAGATATTTCAAAAATAATAGAAATATCCAGAACTCAAATGGAAGGTAAGAAATTTTATCCCATGTATGATGATCTATTCCCTTAGAATTTAAAAGGTTATTAAGCTAGATCCTAATTTTATAAATTAAGTAAATCTTCAAACAACCAAGAAATTTTAAAAAGGTCCTTTAAACCAATCTCCAGGTATGTCATGAGGAATAGGTTCAGGTAGAATTTCAGATTCATTATCATTTTGATATTCAAAGACATCAAGACATTTTCTAGCTATGTCACCGGCTCTTACATAAAAGCCTTTTGTAAGACCAAAACTTGTCGGTTCAGGAACATCAGGCATTGCTAATCTAAGTGGTTTTGCTTTTAATTTATCAAAGAGTTCAATAGATACTCTTGCAATTATTTCTCCAGCAACCGAACAAGTCGTAAATCCAGTATCGCAGGCTAATATTCTTCCTGTTTTTTTAACTGAATTAAAAATAGAATCCCAATCAATTGGTTTTATTGAACTTAAATCAATTACTTCACAAGAAATACCTTTACCTTCTAAGTAAGTCGAAGCTTTCATTGCTTCGATAGTTAAATAAGACATACAAATAATCGTTATATCTGTACCGTTTTTAAGAACATTGCATTCTCCTATTTTCTTTTTAATTAACCCTTTTTTGACCTCTCCAAGACTATTATGTAACCAGCGATGCTCTAGGAAAACAACAGGATTAGGATCGAATATTGAAGATATCAATAAACTTTTTGCATCAGAAGGTGTAGATGGCATTACAACCTTTAATCCTGGTATATGGGCAAACCAAGCCTGCAGATTTTGTGAATGAGTAGGTCCTTGCCCCCAACCTCTTCCAATTATGAGCCTTATAGTTATTGGTATTGAAAGTGCACCACCAAACATATAATGAGCTTTAGCAG
>CAYNKY010000045.1:0-13537 GCA_964397895.1 uncultured Prochlorococcus sp. | reverse complement strand
GTTTCCACTTATGGCTAAGACTTTTAAGGGGGGTTATGACGGTAAAGGGAATAAAAAAATTAAATCTAAAGAGGAGTTGGAATTATTTATTAGTCAAAGTTCCACTGAAGAATGGATTGTTGAAGAATGGGTTGAGTTTGAAAAGGAGTTAGCGATAGTGGGATCACGAGATATTAAAGGAAAAATAAGATTATTTCCTATCGTAGAAACTTTTCAATCAAATAAAGTTTGTCATTGGGTTCTTTCTCCAGCAGAAATAAATCATGAAATTAATTTATTTGCATTTAATATCTTTTCATCAATAGTAAATGAATTAGATTACTTAGGCGTAATATGCATAGAATTCTTTTTTGGGAAAAGTGGACTTTTAGTAAATGAAATTGCTCCAAGGACTCATAATTCTGGTCATTTTTCCATTGAGGCTTGTAATTCAAGTCAGTTTGACCAACATATTTGCATCTCTTCTGGCTTAAATCCCCCAGATATAAAAATGAATTGTAATGGTTCTTTGATGATAAATTTACTTGGATTGAGAAAAAATTATCCAATGAAGATTGAAGATAGAATAAATAAGTTATCAGAAATTAGTGAAGCTAATATACATTGGTATAATAAGTCAAAAGAGAATTTTGGAAGAAAGATGGGACATATTACTTTTTTACTAAAAGGAACTAGCCAAGAGAAGAGATTAGTGGAGGCAGAAAAAATAATAGAAGAAGTGACTTTAATTTGGCCTAGCCCTCATGACTGATTCTATAAGTTAGAATTAATATACTGCCTTATTGGTTTAATTCTTTTACTGTGCTCTGATCTACTCTTTTTCGACTTGTGGAAACTGTCGTGTAGTGGAAGTAAACCAGCCTTGTAGCTGGAAATGAAAACACACTTTGTTTCCTCTTCTGGCTTAACCAGGTCGACGCTCAGAGAATTTACGGTAAGGCAGTTTTTTAGATTTCTAACTCATCTAGAAAATTTTTTTTTTGCAATTAATTTGTATGATTTCTTTATCTTTTTAGAAAAAGTTTATCTTATTTGCACTAAAACTATCAAATATATAATCAGGAAAGTGAATCAATCAATAAATATTATTTATAAAGATTTTAAAAATAAAAAAGATTAATAGAAAATGTTATTTCAATTAACTTAAAAATGTTGAAGATAAAATGTTATTAACTATGAAATTGAGAAAATTTAAATTATGCCTGAAATATCAAGCATTTGTTTGATCATAAAAACAACAACTAGAATTAATAATATTCGGCTAAATATATAAATCACTTTCCCTTTAATTTAAACCTTAAATCTTATTATATAAAGAAGCTACTGAAAGCATAGAATATTAACTAAATTTTGTGGTACTAAAAAAAATTTGTAATTTATTATTCTGCAATCAATTCAATTAAATAGCAATGCGTACAATGACTGATTTACTTTTTTATAAAATATCAATAGATTGTGTATGTTGAGTTATAGGAGGTCTTCCATTATGGTCGATAGCCTGCCAGAAATTTCGTAATTTAAGAACTAACTTTATTAACTGCTCCAATTATTTTTTATTAATGTCTAAGCTTTCTTCCTCTGCATCGTTTAGGTGCCCTATAGGAATCAAGTTTAATACTGGTTATTTAAGCCCCAGTTAAGAATAGTTAGTTTTTTTGATATTACAGATCAATAAGCAAATTAATTCTTAACAACAAGGATCAATGATTAAGGTGCGTTGTTAGGTTTAAAGATTAAAATAAAAAGGCATTAAAGAGGACTTAATCAAGTCCTCTTTTTGTTAAATATTTAAATTTATAATTCTATAAGATTAATTTATTCTATTTAGGAATTTAAATTATTTTTTGCGGCTATATGACAACTTGAAGGATCCCATTCACTTTTAATTGCTTCTAAAAATCTGTAAACAAATTCATCTGGACATTTTGTTTCTTTTTGAAGTTCTAATAATTCTTTTTTGATTAAGCTATATGTATTTGATATGATCCCTTGATTTTGCTCATTTGAGGGCTGCCACTTAACTTCTTTTGATTTCATTAAGCTATAAATTTTTCTTAACTTCTTCTATATTGTAATAAAGATCTTTTTCATAATCTGCATCTGAACAACATAAATTACCATAAAATTTTTTTAAAAAATCATATGCCTCGTCATATGTTTTAAACCTCTTTGAGGTATTTGCATCTTCAATTTTATCAATTCTTTCTAATTTATAATTCATTAGATTTATACTTAAAAATAATTTTTAGTGAAATTATACTTTTATAGATATTAATTTATGATCATTTTTTAGTTGATGGATAAAGTTTATCAATTGCTTGCCTTTGTTTTTTTTGTTTACTTTTTTTATAATTTTCAGACATTATTTTTCTTATCATTAATTGGGGTATAAGCCAAATAAGAGCAATAGCAATAGCCATAAATGCTGGATTTCTCCAAGTTAATTGAATGATTTTTTGAATTAATTCTTCGTTAAGAAATTCCATATAATTCAATTTTTAGACATTTTAATAAAAAAGTTTTGGATAATTAAATTTAAATTAAAAAAAGATTTTCTTTATCAATATTAACTCGAATATTTATGGAATTGAAAATTTATCATCTGCTTTTGAATTAAATAACTAAGTTATTATGTTTTATTGGTTTATAAAATTTAATTTATTTAGTTAAAGTGTTTAAAAGTATTAATCGTTTTGTCTAATTTTTTAATTACTGGTGCCAATAGAGGTATTGGGTTTGAACTTTCTAAGCAACTTTATATCAAAGGTGAAAATGTTATTGCAACATGTAGAAATGCCTCTGAAAAATTAAAAAACCTTGGAGTTAATGTTATAGAAAATGTTGATATTTCATCTGGTCAATCAATCTCTTTATTGAAAAATAAAATAAAAGATATTCAATTAGATTGCCTTATCCATAATGCAGGTATTTTAGAATACAATTCATTTGAAGAATTAGACCCTGATAGTATCAAGCGTCAATTTGATGTGAATGCATTAAGTCCATTATGTATGACAAGATCTTTAATAAATTTATTCAGCAAAAATTCAAAAATAGCTTTTATTACTAGCAGGATGGCTTCACTCGATGATAATAATTCTGGAGGTTCATATGGTTATCGGATGTCAAAAGTTGCTTTATCTATGGCAGCAAAGTCTCTTTCAGTAGATTTGTACAAAAAAGAAATATATATAGCTATTATTCATCCAGGTTTAGTCAGTACTCGTATGACTGGATATACAAAAGAAGGAATCTCCTCTGAGAATTCTGCTAAAGGAATTATCAAGAGGATTGATTCTCTAAACAGATTTAATACAGGATCTTTTTGGCATTCCAATGGTGATGTTTTACCCTGGTGAGAAATAAAAAATAATAAGTTTGTTAAAAAAATTTTAAAATTCTTTTCTTTACTTTTTTTTTTTAATTTAGTAGTTATGCTATAAGAAACAAATTTACATAAAGGAGGTGATTCATTGTCGTATCTACCGAAGTCTACGGTTTATAGAGAGACCGTGAATTTAATTTCTCTCAAAGATTCATCGGTCTCTCATTCTATTATTAAAACAAAAGGTTTTATCATTAATCGTTTTATATAGTTTTTTTATTCCCTTCACAAATATGAAGGGTTTTTTTATGATCTAAATCATCAAATAATTTATTTATTAAAGATATCCTTCTTTTAAGACTATTTATTTCATGATTCTTAGATTGCTTTTCTATAATTTTTGGACCATTCAAACCTAAGTGTTTAATTATAAATTTCTTGTCTTCTTTAATCCAACGCTTTGTCATTGAAATATTATTTTCAATATGAAATTGTAGTCCATAGCAATAAGATCCAATTTTAAAAAGTTGCTCCTTGCAATAAGTACTTCCTGCAATCAATTCAGCATTATTAGGTAGCAATATTCTATCTTCATGCCAATGAAGTACGTATAATGGATCTCTTAAAAAACAGCTTATATCGTTGGATTTATTATAATTTGAAGAAATTTCTGACCATCCTATTTCTGCTCTTATTTTATTGTTAGATTTGTCTCTTAATTTTTCTACATTTCCACCAGCTCCGTAGGCTAATAATTGAGCACCTAAGCATATACCAATATAAGATATTTCATTTTCTAATAGTTGTTTGATGAAATTTATTTCATCTTTTAACCATGGATATTTTTCATTATTAATATCACTAACACCCATAGGCCCACCCATAATTAATACTAAATCTCCTTTCTTGGGTTTAGGCAAATAATGATCTTTATATAAGTTATAAATTTTTATTGAGAAACCTCTTTCTTTTCCTATTTCATAAAATAAACCTGGTCCTTCTCTTTCTAAATGTTGTATTATTATTAGATTTTTCATAATTAAAAACTAATTTAAATTTTATAGGAACTTAAAAAGTTAAGGTCTTAAACTTATAAATTTATAATCATTTATTATTTATAAAAAGATACTAATAATCAAAAATAATAATCCAAGAACGACACTAATTATTGCAGCATCAACTAATAGATCTTTCCAGTTATAACCATTAAGCAATCTTTCCCTATCCTCATTTGGCATTAAATTCTTTAGCCATGACCAATCTGCTAACTGCGTTATTGCTATCGCAAAAATTACATGTCCCAATATAATTCCAATTAAATCAAGTTTTGAGATGTTTTTAGTTAAATTAGTAATTAAAAATATAGGCATCATTTCTAATCATCATTATTAATTTTCTTTTTTTCAACATTATTATTATTATTATTATTTGAATTTGCTTCTAATTTATAATTTTCCCAAAGTTCGTTTAACTTCTCTTTTGAAAATCTTTTTTTTAAATCATTTAACTGTTTTATAAAGATTTCATAATTATCATTAATTTCTTTTTTAGTTTGTTCATCTAGGAAATTTGATGATAATTTCCAAATATACCAGCTTGTGGCAATTAGGAGTATAAGACCTATTAATTGCATTTTTATTTTATTTTACAGTTTAAAATGTACTATTGAAAAATTCTTGTCATAGATCATCATTATTTGAATTGAAGGAAATTATAAATATTAATAATCATCATTTCTGTTAAGTAATTAATCAGTATAAACACGTATTTACTTTACTTAAAAAAAATATGAAAATATAAACAGTCAATATAGGAGGTTCCTAATCAATGGAAGACAATCCACCTGAGAAGACTAAAATTGTTTACTTTTTTAAAGAGAAGCCGATTATGGGACTTTCGTTTAATTAGTCTCAATCAAAAATTCTGTTAAGATTACTTCATTTTGAATAAAGTAAAAATGGAGACTATTGATACGAAAACTGTCCCCGTATTTTATCTAAAAATGAATCTAAAATTATGAGTTGTCTAAATGATTCTTAAGACTAACAATAATTTTTACATTTAAAATAAATATTTAAGAGGCATTTATGCCTCTTTTTTATTATTTTATTAATGTAAAAATAATCTATCTATTATCCAAATGGTTAATCCTCCCTCCATAAAAGCAAGCCAATACATGCCATAATCTGATATTCCCATTTGTTCTTTTATAGTTTTAATAAGATTCTTATGAGCATTTATGAGAGACTTCATGGACTAATCTCCTAATATTAAATTTACATATTAAGTTTTAAATTCATTTCTAAAAATAGGAATTTATACTGTATTAATTCAAACTATTAAAGGTGTAAATTTATATTATCAGAAAACTCCTCACACATAAATTTCTGATACAAAGGGTACTTAACTTTGAAAATTAGGGAAGTACCTTTTTTGTTGTTTATCAAAAGTTTATATTTAATTTTGCTTAATAAAACTAATTTGCATTTTTATTGTTATCTCTCATTAAATAACCTTTCCCAAAACAATTTAAACAAGTTCTAGCTCCATCGATAGAAATTCTTCTATAACCATAACCATTGCATTTTGTGCAGGTTTTCCTAAGCTTTTTATTGATTTTGTTTCTAATTTTTTCAGCCTGATGTAAGTAAGATATTGTATCCTTTCTACCAGCAGCTAACTCAGCATCTTTAATTAATTGAGCATACTTTTTTTGTAGTAACTTATTCTTCATTAGTCTGTACAAAAGAAAAAATATTTAAAAATTAAATTGATAGATTAAATGCTAATCTATAATTTTTGTAATTCTGTCTATATAATCTATCCAAAATAACCAAGTATTGTTATTTGTTAAAAAGTATTTTTTCTAATTTAATAAATATTTAATAATTGATCTAATTAACAGTTTACATAGGAAATTAATAACGAAAATTTATCATCTTAAACTAAGCTACTTCTTTATTAATTTCTCCTGCTTTTTTTAAATTTTTAATAAGTAGATCGTTCTCTTTTGTAAGATTCTCCAAAGCTGATTGAGTAAATTGTTCCTTTGCTTCAAATTTTGCAGTTTTTATAATTTTTTTGTTAGGTAGCTTTTTCGAAAAGTTAGTACTCATTAATTTATAAATTCAAATTAAAAAAATTATAAAACTAAAAAAAAAATTTTTTGTTATTAATTAAACAATTTAAATTTAAATTTTGTTTAATAACATTATTTAGTATGTTATGTACACTCCTGTGGAAAAGCCTGTTGAAAACTTATGAAAAAGTGGATAACTTTTAAGGGATCATTGATACTAAATAGTTTTAGCATGATAAATTTATCAATAATTTATAAGAAATCTTTTAATTTAATTATAAATAAAAGATCCTTAAATTTATTGTTATAACAATGGGATCGTTTCAAATTTGATAATACATCGAGTAAAGCATCTTTGAGAAATTAAAAAAATAAAGGAAATATATTTTTAATTTTTAATATTAAGTAAATATAAATATCATCAATTCCCCATCTTTTTTGATTTTATTTGGCGGTTATCTCGATAAGTTATTTTCTCGTTAGGATAAAAATTCTCAATATATTATTTATTAATTACAAATTAAAAATGACTGAAGAAAAAAAAGATAGTAAAAAATGTAAAGGTAGCAAAAAGGCAATGATTGCCTATGGTTTTTTTCAAATAGGCTCTAGCTTCGTTTCTGCTCTCTCTCTTGGTATTATTGCTTTTAGCTTATGTTCAATTAAATACCAATCCAAAAGTTTTAACAGTTGTGTAGAAGAAATGACTACAAAGTTTGGTAATTCTTCAGAGGCAGTTAGATATTGTAATGGCGGAAATTAAAATTTAATTTTGAACCTCCTCATAACAAAATTATGTTAAATAAATTTTTTTGATGAAAGACCCTATTTTACTTTTATCAATTTTTTTAGCACTTGGTGGGATCATTACCATAATTTCTCTATTTGATGATGACGATGATGATGATGGAGATGGGTTGTATAATTTAGCTGAAACTTTGAGATTCGTAAATAATTAAGTAACTAATATGGATCCTTCAATCAGAATTATCAAGAATGCATTAAAAACAAATCCAATTGGTGAAACTGATAATTGTGTTTGGTTTATAAGCGAAATAGGTATTATAGCTCTATTAAAATCCAAGAGAAAAATTGAATTTTCAAAGATAGAAGTTGAAGCTTTAGAGATTTTTATAGATTTGAGTAAAGAGGAAAAAGAAAAATATGAAATCGAAGGTAGTAATATATATCTTTTTTATTCTTAAATATTATTAAGAGTCTGCCTGTATCCCTACCAGCAAACCCTAAATAGATCATAAAAAACTTTTAATAAAGTTATGCCTTTTTAGTTAGGTATTTCTACTCTTATTGATTATAAAATTATTTAGATCCAATTATACTTTAAATTGATTTAATAAATCTCAGTAAAGATATGAAATGGCCTCCATCTATTTGCTGGACATCTCCATCTACAGTTAATGGGAATAGACATTTTCAAGTTAAATCTTATGGAGGAAAAAAAGAAAAAAGATGGGTAGAATTATTTGCTACCAGAGACAGAAAATATTTAATTAAGATAAGTTGGTTGGAGCTAAGATCAACTTGGAAAAGCGGTTGGTTAATTCTGCCAAAGGATAAGGAGGACTCTAAAAGTAAAATTTAGAAATTTTTTGGCAAAATATCAAAAGTTTGATTAATTATTAGACTTTAAAGTCTTTTCTCTCATAAACATAAAAGCTCCAAATGAAAAGGCCAAAGAGATGATAAAAGTTGCTGGGAAGTATAAACCCCATAATTTCATTTTTAATTTTTTACCTTCGGTATAGTAAAAAATAAAAATTGCAATCAAGAGTATTGCGGTATCTGCTGAAACAAATCCAGATGTTGGAGTAGCCCATGCACCGTCAAAAAAAGCCTTGCCTATTTCTAAAGGTGATCCTTGAATTAAACCATTTTTAATTTGGTTGATAAATTGAAATATAAAATAAAATGGCCATAATAAACCGGCTAAACAAGTAAATCCATATAGTGTAAGTCTGAGATTGGTTAACATGACTTTATCTAAATCTTATTTATAGCATCAAAAATATTTATTTTGATGTAAAAAATAATTCAATTAATTGATCATTAATATAAAAAAAAGTTTCTTTACTAATTAAATTCAACTTTTGAATACTAATTTAATTAAAATAAAATTATTTATTTACTATTTGATGGAAATTAATAAAGATAACTCAAAATATTTAGATAATGTTGAATATAAAGATGTTCTTAAAGAGGAGATACAAAACTTTTTAGAAATGGAATCTGAAAAGGAGTACAAAAGTACTGAAAGAAATAAATTCTCTTCAAGGATCCGAAGGACACCCTTAGAAATAATTAATCGTTTATTATTCTTTCTATTCCTGGGAAGTTTTATCTTTTCTTTTTTCTCAGTATATACAGAAAATAAAACATGGTTCATATTTTATGTATTAAGTGCTTTTTCATGTATCTTCTATACACCTAACAGAAAAGCTTTAAAAGAATTAATAGCAGCTTGGCCAAATGTGGAAGATATAATAAGAGGAAGAAGTCTTTGGAAAAAAAAATGAATCCTTTAAATAGTTTCAAAAGATGGTTACTCGAACTTTTGGTTCCTTTAATTGAAGGTGGGAGAAAAAAAAAGAATAAATAAAAATGAATTTGAATTTAATTATGGTTGGAATAATTATCGAATTATTTGTGATTCTGGCAATGTATTTATTTTTCTATAGATCTAATCTTAAATCTTCTAAACAGCCTTCGATACCAAAAGATTTTATTAAAAACTTAAAGTTTTAATAATTTTCTTTTCTCACTTATTTTTATATTAGTTAAATTATTCAAAGATTAATAAATTTCTAAAAGTAAAGATGTGAATTCAAATATTAAATCTCTCCAAAGAATTACAAATCCATTAAACAGTTGTCTTACTGAAATTGAATTTAATGATGTTCACCAAAAATTTATAGGCTTAGTTTTAATAGCGGAAACTTTACCAAGAACCAAAGTGATTAAAAGCAATTCTTATTATTGGAGAGGGATCTGTCGAAGTCTAATATTTAGATTTCCAGATGATCTTGAAATATTAAAAAAGAGCTTTACAAAAAATAATCAATCTAAAGGGATTATTCAAATAAGATCAGCCTCTCGTTTTGGTCAATCGGATTTAGGAGTTAATAGAAATAGAATAAATTATCTTTTAAATAAACTACAAAATATTTAATAATTATTTTATTCAACTAGTTTTAAGTTACTTTTAATAAAAAATTAATTACTTCTTATTTTGTTATATTCTTTCTTAAATTATAGAGGAAAAATATTTGTTATTAATATAATTTTTTCTTTGGTTTGTTTTTTATTACTCGATTTAATTTTTAGATATCTCAAGTTTTATTTAATTTTTCTTCAACTTAGTTCACTCTGGGAAATTTACAGCAAATATTATTTTTTAATATGCATCTTTTTTGGTATCTCTTGGTTATCTATATCAATATTTTTTTTCGATTATTGCAGAAGAGTTTTTAAGTAATAAACTTTTGAAAAAATTTAGTAATACTTTCTATATATAATTATTTAATTTGCAACTAATTTCTTTAAAAAATATTTTTAATTTAATTAATACATGCTTTAATTCGTAAAAGTAATTAATTTCATGGTTAAAATTATCCTCATAGCAGTAATTGTGATATTGGTTTATTCTCAGCCTGATTTAAGACTAACTGTCGCAGATTGGTTGAGGACTGCTTCAGACTTTTTAATTGAATCTGTTGAAGTAAAATGAAAATCTGTTTATTTTTGATTCATCTTCTTCTTAAAAATATTAATGAAATTACACAAAGTACACTTATCGCTGGACCTGGGGAAAGGTTAAAAATAATCGCCAATAAAAAACCAAGAACTGATATAATTAGGCCATATATCGATGATCTAACCATACCAATCCAAAGACTTTTAGCTTTGTGAAGTCCTAATAATGTAGGAGTAGAAAGAAGAGCAATAACAAGAATTATACCTACTGCAGACATTGAGCTTACTATTACTAATGCGGTTGTAAAACTAAGAGCCAGATTCAGGGAGTAAACTTTTATTCCGCTAGCATAAGCACCTTCTTGATCTAAACCTACATAAACTATTTTTTCGTATCCGAAAATTATTAGAAATGAAAAAATCAAAAAAGCAATTATTGTTCTTAAAAGATCATCAAAATTTGCAGTCAATAAATCACCAAATAAGACAGCCTCTAAATCAATCCTAATACCGAGAAGAGGTATTAAAAGGACTCCAAAACCAAGCATTCCAGATAATATTGTATTCATAATTGCTTCGTAATTCTCACTCTTTTTGTTGGCGAGGCTTTCTGCAATTATTGCTCCAACTAGTCCACTGATTACTCCTCCTATAGAGGGCTGGATACCCAAGGCTAATGCTAATGCTAAGCCAGGTAAAACGCAGTGGGATATTAAATTAACTTGTAATAATCTTTTGTGCGTTATTAGAACAGCACCCATTGCCGGACATAATATTCCTGAGAAAATTGTTATTATCAGAGGTAAAATCCACCAATTATTATTTAAAAAAGACATTAAGCAAAGGATTCGTTATCATCAAAAAATAAGCTCCAAAATACCGTTTTAATATGAAATTGAATAAAAGTGAAATAACAAAACGACAACAGCTCATACTTCAATTCCTTAATAAATGCGAGGATGAGTTGACAAGTCAAGAATTGCATAGGAATTTAGTTAATTCTGGAAAAGAAATTGGCCTCACCACTGTATATAGAAATCTTCAAGTTTTAATAAAGCTTGGTTTAGTTCGTTCAAGGCATTTGCCAAAAGGTGAATTTTTGTATAGCCCTGTTGAAAGAGATATTCATCATTTAACTTGTGTTCAATGTGGTGAAACTTCTAAATTGGAAAAATGTCCTGTAAAGAAATTGAATATTATTGAGGAAACCCCAAAGGAATTTATACTTTTGTTTCATACACTTGAGTTCTTTGGCATTTGCCAAAATTGTTATCAGAACAGTCATTAATTAACTTTTAATATTTATGATAACTCTGTTCTTGAACAAAGCTAATATCGTCAAGTTTATTTTGAACAAGTTCAGGGGTGCCTGAAGCTAAAATCTCATTGTCGAGAACTATAACTTCATCATAATTATTTAAAGAATCTCCCCAATCGTGGCTACTTACTAACAGTGATAATCCTGAATCTGCTAGTTGTCTAATTATTTTTATAAATTCGTCTCTTGAGGGCGGATCTAAAGCAGAACATGGTTCGTCAAGAAGAAATATTTTTGCTGGTGACATTAATGTTTTTGCCAATAATGCTCTCTGCTGCTGTCCCCCGGAAAGGGAATCAAGTCTCCTCTTGGATAAATCTGAGATACCAACTCTTTGCATGGTTGCCTCAATATCGCAGCATCTGTTGGTTCTAGACTTTCCCCTGTTTGTGAATGATTTGAAATAAGATACAAATTTATTTTGAGAATCAGATTGCGTTACCAAACCTAATGCCACTAACTTCTCGACAGTGATTGGAAAATCCCAATTCATTGAACTTCTTTGTGGCATTATTGCAACTAGAGATCTTGATCTACTTAATGAATTTCCATTAATAGATATTTCTCCTTGATCAGGTTTATTTTGACCTTGTAATAATTTCAATAGAGTGGATTTCCCTGCCCCATTTGGCCCAACTAAAGCTGTTATTGTGCCAGGTTTAATTTCAATTGAGATATCATTCAAGACTGGTTTTGCTCGCTTTGTATAGGAAAAATACAAATCTTTCGCAATCAAAGTCGCCATAAATTCATTCTCAGTATATTTTTACTATACAGATATTCACATTATCATGAAATAATTATTTCTAATATTAAATGGCTTAAAAAAGGGAATTGATAATGATTATCATTCCATGATATTTGATGTATAAAAATTGACAGACTTGCATGAAAATGATTATCATTTCGTTGTAATATAATTTGTGTGAGGCAAGTTTATGAGGCTATTTCAGTCTTTTCTCATAGCTCCTGCAGCTTTAGGACTTTTAGCTCCTATTTCTGTAAATTCTAATGATTTAAATTTAAAAGATTTTTCTAACTACTCTTCTACGAAACAAGAGAGTATCTCTGATTTTTCTGAATTAGACCCAAATAGTTGGGCTTATCAAGCAATAAGAGATGTTGTTACTATTCGTGGATGTTCTAACTTATTCCCAATTGGTGTAATTTCTAGGTTTGAAGCTGCTACTATTATTAATTCTTGCTTAAGAGATTTCGATGAACTTACTAATAAAGAGTTAAAACTTGTTAGCGAGTTTAAGAGTGAATTAGCAGTAATATCTAAAGATCTTGGAATATTTGAAACACCTTTTACCCAGTATGAAGCAGGTAGTTTTTCTTCTACTACATCAGCTTCTTTTTCTGCTGATTTTGCTATCGGTGCAGTCGATGGAGAAACCAGCGAAAAAACAGGCTTTGATTATAGCTATGAGATTGGCTTGACAACAAGTTTTACTGGGGAAGATTCTCTTGATATTGCTTTAGTTGCAGGAAAAGGTACTTTGGCGGAGTTAGATCTTGCTAAAGATAATGGAAATAGCCTAACTGTTGATGGTATTTCTTATACCTTACCAATAGGTAATAGATCGACTTTCTTTATTAGTAATGGAGTCGAAGGGAGTGCCCTCTTTAATACAGCCTGTACTTATGAAGGACCTACAGATACTTTAAGTAGTTGTGGGAATTTTTCATCAGCATTAGATGAAGATACTCCAGCAATTGGAGCTGGCTTAACATATGATTTTGGAAATGGTCTAACTGCTTCTATTGGTTACGAAGGAGAAGGTGATAATAATAAGGGTATTGCGTCAAATGAAGGCATTGATGCTATCGCTGGCCAGGTAGCTTATATGAATGATACTTATGGTCTTTCTCTCACATTTGCACAAATTGAGACTAGTATTACAGAAAATGATACTTATACAGCAATTAATGCTTTTGTAGATCCTGATGAGAAAGGCTTCCCTGCTGTAAGTATTGGTTATGAGTGGGGAGATGTTGGAGGTGCTGCAAATGATGTAGATGGTAGGACTTCTTATTTCATAGGTCTTCAGTGGGATGATTTTGGAATGGGAACATTTGGTGTCGCCGCTGGTACTCATAC
>CAYNKY010000044.1:0-13669 GCA_964397895.1 uncultured Prochlorococcus sp. | reverse complement strand
GCTAAATTCTTTACTCTCATTAAAGTCCCCTTTGACAAGCCTTACACATTTTCCTTTCATTAAATCAATTGCTGGAATAAGTTTCATAATGTAATCCTTTCATTAATTTGTTTAAAGTAGTACTATTTTAGTAAATTCTTTAAAAAGGTTCTTACTTAGAAAAAAATATTTTACTATTATGAAAATTCTTGTTATGGGAGGTACTAGATTCGTTGGAAAATCATTAGTACAAAAGCTTTTAAAACAAAATCATGTTATTGACGTATTTACAAGAGGTAATAATCCATGTCCAAGTGGGGCGAATTTAATAAAAGGAGATAGAAATGATTTATCAAATATTATAAAGATTAAAAATAATTCGTACGATTGTATTTTTGATATTTCTGGAAGAGAATTGGCGCAAACAAAACTTCTTTTAGAAAATATAAAAGACACATATAGAAGGTATGTTTACGTAAGTTCCTCTGGCGTATACAAAGATTCCTTTGAATTACCTCTTAAGGAAGATGATCTGTTAGATGATAAAAGTAGACATAAAGGAAAGTTTCATACTGAAAATTGGCTTATAAAAAATAAAATCCCTTTTACTAGTTTTAGACCAACTTATATTTATGGACCCAATAATTATAATAATTTGGAGAATTGGTTCTTTGAGAGAATTATCAAACTCAAAAAAATTCCTTTGCCAGGTGATGGCAACTTAATTACTCAATTAGGACACGTTTCTGATCTAACGGATGTAATGATTAGATGTTTAGATTTTGAGATTGCAAAAAATAATATATATAATTGT
The DNA here is from genome assembly GCA_964397895.1 of uncultured Prochlorococcus sp. GTDB lineage: Bacteria > Cyanobacteriota > Cyanobacteriia > PCC-6307 > Cyanobiaceae > Prochlorococcus_A. Next base: position 12,876 of record CAYNKY010000044.1, on the reverse strand, counting down.
TCTGGGAATAGAAGTATTACTATCAAAGGCTTAATTCTGAAATGTGTAGAAGCCTGTAATATGAATATTAGTGATATTGAATTGAAAACTTTTGATTTTAAAAAACTTGATCCTAAAGCAAGAAAAGCATTTCCTATAAGGTTAAGTCACTATCAAACCTCTATTAACAAGATTAAAAATCATTTAAAGTGGGAACCTAAATTTGATCTTTTGGGAGGATTAATAGATAGTTATGAAAATGATTATAAAATTAATACAAAAGATGGATTTGATCCTGAGATGGATAATTCTTTATTTAGTTCTTAAGTAAACTAAAAGAGATATTAATGACAATATAAAACCAGACCAATAAAAAATCAAACCTGAATTAATTATAAAGTCTATTTTTAAGGGGTAAAATAAAAATATCAAACTAAGGAATTGAAAAAAACTTTTAAATTTAGAGAGATTTATTGCTGGCATCCCATTTGATTTTGTTTGTCGCAATACACTTATAATGAATTCCCTAAAAATAATTAATGACAATGACCAAGGGGGAATTATTTGATCAACACATAAGTAAAGGAAAGGAATTATTATAAATATTTTATCTGCTAATGGATCTAGGATTGATCCAATTCTTGTTTCTAAATTTAGATTTTTTGCTAAATAACCATCTAAAAAGTCAGTAATGCCTCCCAAAATTAAAAGTATCCAAGTAAATAAAAATATTTTCTTCTCTAACAAAATTATTATTGGAAAAATCAAGAAAATTCTAAATATAGTTAAAAGATTTGGTATATACTCTTTCCTCAAAATTAAACCTAAATTATTAGTTCTTAAAGACTTCTTCATTTTTGTAGCCATACTGATTATTTATTAAGAATTAATTTTTTCATATTTTACATCTTTGAGAAATTCTTTCTTTAATTTATTTTTTAGCGAATCTAACAATATTTCTATAAAAAAATTTAAGTAATACTAATAACAATTTTAACTTTAATTAAAAAATTTTATGTAAGTTATCAATAATAACTTAAAAACTATGATTCTCTATGTATTTTTTTTTCATCTTCTAATTCATTTTCAAGTTGCTTTATTAATCTAGTAACTAAACTTTGAAATTCTGGTTGACATCCTTTAAATGCAGCTTTATGTCTTATTGGTTCATTTCTCATCCTTAAGTCAGTAAGCATAAGTTTTAAAGCATCGATCTTAGAGTTAAATCCCATTTTTAATTTATTTTCCCTATTTTTAACATTATTTATATTTTTTGCATAGCTTTATTGAATGGAATATCATCGTAATCTCTTGAACTTGTTATTTCAATTGTTTTACGTATAGATTTTGAATCTTTTAAAGCATCTATGCAACATTTTGCGACAAGTCGTCTTGGAATAGAGCCCTCAAATTGTGAATCTATTTTTGAATATAATATTTTTTGATCACTTACATTTTCTTCTTCCTTAAGTCCTCCAGGCCTAATTATTGTCCAATCAAATGAGGGGTTTTTTAAAAAATTTTCTCCTAGTTTTTTCCAAAGGAGTATTAGTCCGAAAAGATTTAAAGGGTGAAAAACTTTGCCTGTACATAAAGAACTAACAAGTATTACCCTTTTTATTCCTTGTCTTTTACAACTTTCTAACTGTCTAAAGACTCCTAAAGCATCAACTTTTGCTGGTCCAGTCAGATCCAGAGATGCTCTAGCGCCAGTAGCAATAATAAGCGCATCAACTCCTAAAAGAGCATTGTCTAATTCTTCTTTATTATTAAGAGATACTCTAAATGTTTCTATATCATTTAGATTTTTAGTGACAATTGAATTTTTTCTAATAATTTGCCTTGTTTGATAACCATTCTTATTAGCTTCCTCAACTATTCTGTATCCTGTTTTACCAGAAGCTCCTGAGATTGCAACCTTCATTTCTTTTAATTTATTTTTTTAATAATATAGATTCTTTTAGGCCTTTTTGGTTATAACTTTCTTTTTTCTATTTGGGTAAAGTTTTTTACAAAGATAGCATTTAGTACCATCACAACCTCTAGCAGTGCAATAATCCCTTCCATAAAAAATTATTTGTAAATGTAATTTGTTCCAGAATGATTTTGGGAATAATCTTTTTAAATCTTTTTCTGTTTGTTTTACACTTTGTCCGTTGGTAAGGCCCCATCTTTGAGATAGTCTATGAATGTGTGTATCCACTGGAAAAGTAGGCATATTAAAGATTTGTGACATTACCACTGATGCTGTTTTGTGACCAACACCAGGTAAAGATTCCAATTCAACAAATGTATTCGGGACTTTACCGTTAAATTTCTCAATAATTATTTTTGAAAGATTATAAGTGTTTTTTGATTTTTGTCTAGATAAACCTAGATGTTTAATATATCTGTAGATTTCTATTTCCCCTAATTCAACCATCTTTGAAGGTGTATCTGCTTTTTCAAATAATTTTTCTGTTAATTCATTGACCTTTTTATCAGTTGATTGAGCACTTAAAACAACAGCTACCAAGAGAGTAAACGGACCATTATGGTTTAGAGGTATAGGTGGATTAGGATACAGTTTCTGAAGTTCTGAAAGAATAATTTTTGTTCGTTCAATTTTTTTCATTTTATTGATATCTCAGTTGTATAAAAATATACTTGTAAAATTTTTAGTAATAATTTTTTGCTAATTTTATCTAATAATATTACTGAATAAGTTGAAAAAAAATTATGCTTTAATAATAAAAGATTTATCACATTCTTACAGTAAACATATTTCAGACAATTTAGTTTTAAATTCTATTGATTTAAAAGTCAACAAAGGAGAACTACTTGGATTATTAGGTCCTTCTGGATGTGGAAAAACTACTTTATTAAGACTAATAGCAGGCTTTGAAGTGCCTAAAAAAGGAAGAATTTTTCTTAATAATGATGAAATATCTAATTGTAGTAAGGTCGTTCCTCCTGAATTTAGAAATATAGGAATGGTTTTTCAGGATTATGCACTTTTCCCTCATTTAAATGTTTTAGAAAATGCTTTGTTTGGTCTCAAAGATAAAAAAGATTCCTCTAAAGTTGATTATTTGTTTGATATTTTAGGTATTGGAGGCTTAAGAAAAAGATATCCTCATGAATTATCTGGAGGTCAAAAACAAAGGTTGGCACTAGCACGAGCTTTGGCACCAGGAACATCTTTCCTTTTACTTGATGAACCATTTTGTAGTTTAGACTTAAATGTAAGATTAAGATTAAGGAGTGAACTTCCAACTATATTGAAAAGCTTTAATGCAAGTGGCTTAATGGTTACTCATGATCCAGAGGAAGCAATGGCCATTTGTGATAAGGTTGCAGTTATGAATGATGGATATATTCACCAGGTTGACACCCCATCAGAACTCATAAATCATCCCAAATCATTATTTGTAAGTTCATTTATTCTTGGAAATAATATATTAAAGATAAAATCTGAGGGAAACAATATTTACTCATCGATAGGTAATATTAAAATTAATAATATTTCTAATCATAAAAAGATAAATTATCTATCAATACCTACTAAATCGATACGATTAATTAAATCAAAAAGTGGTAAATCTATAGTTTTATCCAAGGAATTTTTAGGAGAATTTTATATTTATAAAATCGCTGTTGGAAATGATCAAATTAGAGTAAGGACAGAAATATCAAATAATTTTAATATTGGTGAAAGGTGTTCCATTGAGTTAATAAAAAATAGTGATTTTTTTATCTTTCCTGGTGGATATAAAAATACTTTTTAATTTAATAGCCAAATGATTTTATTGATAATATTCGCTTTAAACATTTTTAATAATTTTAAATATTTTATTTCAGGATTTATTTTTTAAATATCCACAGAACCGATTTAGATTGTAATTTTTTTTATATTATCCTGCACAATTTATACATTATACTGTATAATTATATTAATTTTAAAAATAAAAGATGAACGTAAGTAATCTCAATCAAAAAATAAAGCTAAATTTTGGTCCTTCTGGTAGAGCTGTATCCCAAGAATTTGAAAATGTTTTGCTTGATAATTTATTTCAACATTTAACTATGGAGCGAAACGCCAATGTTCAATATTTAGCAATGTCATTATGGTTTAAGGAGAGGGATCTAAATGGTTTTAGTCATTTTTTTCTAAAAGAATCCGAAGATGAACTAATGCATGCTTATAAATTTGCTGATTACTTAATTGCTCGTGGTCAGAATGTTTCCTTGGATGAATTACCTGCTCCAATTCAAAAATGGAGTTCAATTGAAGAGCTAGTATCCTATTCATTTAATATGGAAACTGATTTAACTGCTTCTATACAACAACTATATGCAATTTCTGAAAGAACATCTGATGTAAGAACAAATGTATTTTTAGATCCCATTATCGAATCTCAAATAAAATCAGAAGATCAATTTGCACATATATTAGGCAAAGTTAAATTTTCTAATGATAATCCTTCGGCTATTTTGCTTGTTGATAAATCATTGAGCAAGAAATAGAGAATTATTTTTTGAAATGTCGTTATAGTAGCGGAAATATTTTTCTAATAAAAGTTTAGAAATAGATAATTCACATTTTGAATTCTTAACTGTTAACAATATAATATCCTTCATTTTCTCAAATTTAATATTTAATGATTCGTATTCATGTCTTAATCTATGCTTAAGTTTAACATCTATTATGTTTTTATATAACTTTTGTATCGCTCTAAGTCTTTGGTTAATATAATCAATTTCTTCATTTAAATTCCCAATAAATGATTCTGATTGTTTTTCTAATAAGCTCACTTTTTAGCTCTCAAGTGGAGATGATTCTATGAAAGAAGGAGCAACACTTACTGTTTGAGTTCCTAGAGGTGCTATTAATAATTCGGCGGAACGTAGTCTTGAGATTAATCTAGTAGAAGTTACTCTTGTTGAACCTATTAATTCGCCAATTCTCTCATGAGTTAATCTAAATGGAAGTTCGCACCATTGGCCACATCTTCTTCCTAATCGATTAACTAATATTGCAAAAAGAGCTTGAAGCCTCTGTTCAGCATTACCTAAATGTCTGATCCTTAGCAGTTGTAGAGTCCATTCATTAACAGCATCAAATCCTGAATTATCAGATATTTCGGCATTACTGTGAAAAGATAAATCTGTTAATGCTTCAACACATACTCCCTCACTACAAAGTCTATCAGTTCTTAACTGATCTCCTGATTGCAAAAAGGCCAAAGTCATTCCTTCTGTTTCTTCGCATGGACAATAAACTCTAGCTATTCCGCTTTCTACTTCCAGACACGTACCTTTAGGTCTCGAAGATGGATCTATAAGAACTGATTGTCCAGTAATTATTCTTACGGATTGAGTATTTGTCTCTCCATAGCTATGGAAATTCATTTCTTATTTTGTTTGTTAAATATATTTAATTATGTATTAGAAAAAGACTTATTGCAATAGATTCTCATTAGTAAACTATGTTTTGATGAGATTCTTTACATTATTATAAAAAGCTTATAATTTGTATACATCTTAGATATAGAACAATTAGGAATGCAAACAGCTAATAAAATATGCAGTAATTGTGGAAGTATTAATTTAATCTCTGACCGTTCTCTGGGTGGAAAAATAATATGTCTCAAATGTGGTTCTACGTCTATTAAACAAAGGGGTGTAAAAAAATTATCAAATAAAAAAATGTTTTACTTTCTATTGTTTTTATTAATAGTTTTAATAATTATTGTTATGTAATTTAATATCTTAAAATATCCCAACCTTCATTATTCTCAATAAGTTTAATATTCGTATCAAATAGGCTATTAATGTTAGTTGAATTCATTATTTCTATAGGCTTGCCATCTTTAATTATTTTTCTATCTTTAATTAGAATTATCCTTGTAAAAGCTTTTGATATAACACTAATATCATGTGTAATACATATTATATTTAAGTTTAAATAGGATAATTCATGAATTTTGTCTATTAGAAAATATTTTGATTTTAGATCTAAATTTGTAATAGGTTCATCTAGTATTAATATCTCAGGTTTATTTATAAGTGCTCTAGCTATAAGGGCAATTTGTTTTTCCCCATCCGATAAGTATCCAAAACATTTATCTGCAATAGAATTTAACGACATTCTTTGAATTATTGCTTTTGTTAAGTTTTTATCGTTGAAATTTATATTTTTAACTTTGCAATATTTTCCATGTAGGCCAGAAACTATAAGGTCATATATTTTTAGGTTTGGATTAATTCTTGATTTGATTTCATTATTTACTGTACTTATTTTTTGTCTGAGTTCCCAAATATCAATTTGTTCTTTATCAAATAATTTAAATTGGGAGTTTGTCTTAATTAATGGGTATATATTTCTATTTATAAGATCTACAATAGAAGACTTTCCTGAGCCATTTGGTCCAAGAATTATTGTTCTCTCTCCATTCTTAAGTTTTAAAGACAGATCTTTTATTACTTCGTATCCATTTTTTATTGCAGTAACATCTTTTGCTTCAAGCCAATATTTACTATTCACAAAATTTTATCACTCCAAAATGAAAACAATTGTATTGAGGTTAATATAAATATTATTAAATATAGCCAATTTAACCAAGCTGGTCTGTCAACCTTTTTCATTTATTTAAATTATCAATAGAAACAAAATTAGTGGAGTAGCATACCTTACTAATGTTTTTCGTATGATTTTTAAATTATTAAGGATATCTAATCTGTTAATTTCTGGAGGATATTTAAAAATTAATTTATCATAAACGTCCATATTGTTTTCTATCTTTTTACTATATCTCCAAGGATCATCTTGTTCTTCTGATTTTTTGTACCAATTCCAATAATACTTAATGATTTTATCTTCACCAAGAAGTTTTATTTCGTCATTTTTTAAGAGATCCAATTTAAGATTATATGTTTGTGTTTTCAAGATCATATAGTCTTCATTAAATATTTTATAAAATGTTTTTCGTTGTATCTCTTCAAAAAGTACTAGATTTCTAATAAATTTATTCTTCAAAAATTTTCGATAGTGTCTTACTATTACACGAGCTTTATTGTTTCCAAGAGGTATATGATCAAGAACTTGCAAATATCTTGAATTACTTGGATCTCCTTTATAAATTAATATCCTTCCTGGTGGAATAAATTTAATTCTTATAAACTCTTTAGAGGGATCATTTTTATAAGAATAGATACTTTCTATAAATTCTTTATTAATGCTTATTTTTTGATTAAAACTGGTCAGAACATTTTTATTAACATCTTTGTCAGGAATTGTATCTCCATGAACCCAAAATATATGAAGAATATCTAAGTGGTTCTCTATTATTCTCGCCCAATCACATTTAAAATCTACTAAAACTTCTTCATGCACATATTCATTAATATTGAATCCATGTTTAACTAATTCATGGTTGTTTATTTCTGAATCTATTTTGTAATCACATAAGTCTTTTTCTGGATTTTCCGAATAATTAATAAATATATAGTTATCTTTTTCAAGAGTTTTGTATTGAAATAAATGAATTTTTTTTGCGTAATTTTTGTAATTACTGTCAATAATATGGCTACAAGTCAATCTATCAATATTTTTACAATTACCTTCCGATGTGAATTTAGCTCCATGATAAGGGCATGTTAGTTCACCGTTAATATAATCCCCATCATAAAAAGAGGCACCTCTATGAGGACAAACATTTTTAACGCACCTTACAAAATTTTGCTCATCCCTAAAAAGAAGTAAAGGCTCATCGTACATGGAAAAGAAATAAATTTTATTTTGTTTTAATTCACTTGTAGGACAAATAGCATACCAACCAAATATTCCAATATTTAATTCTTTGGAACTCTCTTTTATCTCATAATTTTCTATTTTAACTATTCTTTTTTCTCTAAAAGTCTTTAAATCCTCTTCAAGTGGCTTTAATACTGAATTAAAGTCACCTGAATTAAAGAAATTTATCTGGTTATTTTTCATGAATTTCTGATTTAAAATAACCCGTTTTCTCTGGGCACTATAACTCAAGTGAATAATTAAATCTTATTAAGTTATTAATTTCTCTATCTTTTGTAGCAATATTTAAATAAGGGTTTTTTCTATTACATTAAGTTTATTCTTTAATTAACTATCAAATTGCCTTGATTTTTCAAGATATTTCTCTGCATCCTCAATATTTTTATAAAATCTACAATTACCGTAATAGCAACTTATGAACCTCATAAATTGTTTTTTACCTCCACTTAATTGATATTTATGAATTGTCCCACCATCAGGAGATGAATATATAAGTTCAGGAAGTGTCATTTTTTTTATTTTAAGTTGACTTAAATTTTTATTTAAATCAATATTTATAAAAATAAATTCATAATTAATTTACTTAATTAAGTCCTTTCTCAAAATCCCTTTTTAATTTTTTAAAGTCTTAAAACAAATAAAAGCTATATTAGGTACGTTTTATTTTCTGTTTTATAATAGATATCACTATAAACTTTTGAATAATTTATGTTAAGACTTTGTATTTTATCGTTCTGTGCAATACTGCTTTTTTTTCCATCTGAATATACCTTGGCAAAAGAATTCTCTCAGCAAAGTATTGATAACTTAAGTGAGAAGGTTGCTAAAAAGTTTTCTCGAACTTTTTGTAATACATCTAATTTTGGTATTTCAGATGAGGGTGCTATTGAATTTGCGGTTGGAGAAACGACAAAGCAGTTTTCAAACAATAAATTAATTAAATCTCTCGATTTCCAAAAACTTAATAAAAAAATTATCTCAAATATAGAATCGGACTGTCAGGTCTTTGATTTCCCAATCACTGAATTATCAAAACTTGAAATAATCAAAAATTAAATTTCAATTTAAAATAACAAATTATTTCCTTCCAATCCAATCATCTGGCTTTTCCATCATCCATTTAAAAACACCTTCAGAATCAAGATTTTTCGAGGCTATAAAGAAAAGTAAGGGGAAAACTAACAAAACTAGTGATATAACAAAAATTTCAATTTTGCCGATACCCATTTCACTAAAAGCAATAGCAAATTTCAATTTAATTAAAAAATTTCTCTCTGTATTATTACTAAAATAATCAAAAAATTTATAAATTATTATTTCTTCTTAAACTTTAAAGTATAAATTCCTTAGACATTGTTCTTAATTGGTCTAAATTAAGACGCTCTAAATAATTTCTCATATCTTTATAAGATTTATTAGATTTAATTTTCCTCGAATCATTAAAAATTGAGGTGGTAATTAATTCAACCAAATGATCTTTATCCATATTTAATTTCTAACCTATTAAATAAATTTCACCATTAAATAATTCTTAAATATTTTTTGTATTTTTAATTAATTATTTTATATCTATATTTAAGGCTTTCATACAATAATTAAAATTTTTCATTTCTTATAAATAATTTTATTCATAACAATATATAAATTATGTATAAAGTACCTATTTATAAATAACTAAAAAATTTCTAATTTATTAATTAGTTAATAATATATTATGCCTGCAGAACCTTTTTTGTTTATTATTGCTCCTTTATTTCTTTTTATTCTTGGAGTAGTATTAATTTCTTCTTACGGCAAAGCTAAGAATAAAACATTAATTGATTCATATAAAATAATAGATGATTTAGAAAAGAAATATATTTACTAGATCTTTTATACATATTCCTCTTTCCTTAAATAAATAAATTTGTTAGAAATTAAATATATTGAGCTATTTTTATGAATTTTGAATTCTTTTTAGTGATCCTGGCACATTTACTTTCTTTTTCAACGATTTTACTTATTTCACCCATTTTAATGCCCTCAAAAAAAAATTCATTAAAAATTTATAAGAGATAAATTTTATTAATATCTTGTCTTCATACAACAATCAAATTTTTTTATAAAGATATTTCTTCTTAGCAAATAATTACTTATTAAAATTTTGAAATTTATAAATAGATTAAATTTTTTAATATGCTTTCTTTAGAAATAGTATTTACATATCTATAAAAATATATTTATTTGATATCTTTTAATTTTTTAATTTAATTATAAAGATATTATTAAAGATCTTAATTAATTTTATTTTTCATATTAGAACCTTAATCAACTAGTTATTTATTATGAAAAACAGAGAGAGTAATGAATTTTTTAGAAGTTATTCAAAAACCATATCAAATACAAGTTATCTGAAACTTCTTGAGAAATATATATTATTTGAAAAAACACATAATCAAGATACAAAACATAAAGATTGGAATAAATCAATATCAGAATAGATTTTTGAATTAAGTTATTAAAAATAAAAAAAGCTCATTAAAAATGAGCTTTTATTTGGTGGCGGGGGGGAGATTTGAACTTCCGACCTTCGGGTTATGAGCCCGACGAGCTACCAGACTGCTCTACCCCGCGTCATACATATAGCATACATGCGAAAGTGTAAATTTGATAGGAATTTAAGATTCCTGGAACTTTAATTCACCTTTGACTTCTAAATTTACACCTTCCGCTAGTTTAAAGATTTTTTCTTCGATGTCTTGAAGCCTAATATTAGTTATCCACTCCAGTTGTTTTAATAAATGTAAACCTGCTGCATGCTTTGCTCTTTTAGATCCATCTTCAACTTTTAGAGCTAATCCTATCCCTTCTCCTAATTTTGATAAACACAATATACCCTCTGCACCTCCCTTACTAATAACTTGTCCATGTGATGATCTAATAATCTCAGTATCAAAATAATTATTATCACTTATCAAGAATGGATTTTGACTAATTGCTCTACTAATTTGCTCCAATTCTGCATTTTCTGAGCTGCTAAGTATTGAATAAAGTTTGGCCATTTCTATCAACTTTAAATATAAAGTAGGAGCCCCGCAGTCATCCCTTTCTGCATAAATATCAGATGCTGGGATACTTAGTAGTTCTGATATTAGTCTAAATATTTCTATTTGAAGAGGATGATCACCTTTAAGATATGTTTCTGTAGGCCAAGATAATTTCTTGCAAGTTGCAAGAAAGGCAGCATGTTTTCCCGAGCAATAATGTCTTAATGGACTTTCTCTCTTACATGGGCATTTAAGTTCATTTATATCTATATCAAACTCCCACAAGATTCTAAATGCTTCTCTTGCATGAAATGTAGAACCTCTATGAGAACCACTAGCAATTGCAATTGATTTAAAAGAATTATTTATTTGAGATGCTGCACCGCTACTGATAAATGGAATAGCTTGAAAAGGTTTCAGTGCTGATCTCATAAAGCTTTTATACTCTGGATTGCCGGCACACATTAGGACTCTTCCCTTCTTATCACATACAACTGCATGAATTTTATGAGTTGACTCTATGTATGAACCTCTTTTAAGAATTACTTCTAAGGGAGGATTATTTGAAGTATATAAATTTTTAAAGTTAGAACTCATCGTTAAATTTTGAAGTATTGAAAAAATGATATTCCCGTTAAGACTAAGATTAATATTGAAGCGATTGTTTGTGTAAGTTTTTTTAATATAGGCTTAACTTCTTGAGAAGCAATAATACTCTCTTTCTGCCTTAATTCGAGAGGCTTTATCCAAATTTGGCCATCATACCAACCTGATTCTTCATATTCGATATTTTCTGCTATTAACCTTTTATAAATATGATTCCAACCTAGGTACAGTCGAATTGTTAGTAATAAGGGTAAAGATAAACTACTAAATAAGCTTAGTAATAAGTATTTGTATAAATTTGCATTGAAAAAGACACTTCCAGATGAAATAACAATAAAAATCAAAAAAGCAATAAACCAAATACCCATTAGGACAATAAAGAATTTTGTCTTGAATTTTGGTAGTGAAAAGATTTTCGAATTAGTTAACTCAATGAATTCATTTATTGGTTGCTGATCTTTAGGAACTGGACATTTAGAATTTTGCATTATGGATATTTTAAACTTTCTCCATTACTCCAAAATGCCTCTAAATCATAATATTTCCTATATTCTGTCTGAAAAATATTAACTATGAAATCCCCATAATCTAATAAAGACCATTTAGCTTCATTAATACCTTCTTTTCTTAATGGTTCAAGCTCAGCAAATATTCTTAACTCATCCTCAACTGATTTTGTGATTGATCTAACTTGAACGTCTGATAAACCTTCTGCAATAAGAATCCAATCACTTAGAAACGAAACTTTATTAATATTTATTAATCTTATATCTTTTGCCTTTTTTAAATCGCATGCTTTAGCCGCCATTAATATAATTTTCTTATTGTCCATAAACATTTTCACTGGAAACTGACTTTTTAGATCCTTCTTGCTGTGAAAGTTCAGATCTGGCTTTTTCTGCACTTTTTCTAAGTGCTTCTAATCTATCTTCAAAAAAGGTCCTATTTTTTTTTCTTCTAGTGTTTTCAATTAATTCTTTTAGAGCACCACCTAGGCTTTTATAAGCATTAGGGACGCTATAACCAAATCTACAAGCCAAATCTATTGCCCTCTCATCAGCAGAAATAGCATCCTGAAGTTTTTTTTCTGAATTGTTTTTAATGTATAGTCTGTAACCCGCAAAACCTGATAATCCTAACGCTAATAAAAGTAATAAACCATCTTGAACCCATAATTCTCCAATAGCACCGCCTAAACCAATAGCAAGTGCAGCCATTTCCCAACCATCTCTTGGAATAGTATCATTTTGAATCTTTCCCACTTCATGCCAAAAAAGTAAATTTCTATGATCAATAGCTAAATCGTCCCACTTGTCTAAGTCAACTTGTATTTCAACTTCATCTCTTCCAATCTCTTCTAATGTTATCAAGGGAGGATCAATTGCTATTGAAGCTTCAATAAATACCCAACTTTCATTTTCTGGAGGCAACAAACTTTTAAGTCGTTGAAGTTCGCTCATAAATAAATAT
>CAYNKY010000043.1:0-13899 GCA_964397895.1 uncultured Prochlorococcus sp. | reverse complement strand
GAGCACTACCTTGACATGGTAGGAGTCACTGGTTCAAATCCAGTATCGCCCATTCTCAGTTTCAAAATGCAATTTTTTATTTACATTTAATTCATCCACAAATAAATAAATACTTTTTTAGATTCAAAATATGAAATTAAACCAGATAATCAATTTACACAAAGGATTAACTCCTTTAGTAGTGATTACTTTAATGATAATTTACGATAATTATTCTACTCCAGCTTGGATATACTTATCTTTACATGGTACATACGGGATACTTTGGCTTTTAAAAGAAAAAATATTTCCTGATCCATATTTTAAAGAAGAGATCGGCACTTTTACTTCAATTACTGGATTTATTTTATTAGGAAGTTATTGGATTGCACCATTTATTCTTATATCTTCTCAGAAATTTGTCCCGAATTTTATTATTGCATTATGTATTTCAATAAATATTATTGGCGTTTTTCTACATTTTGCAAGTGATTCTCAAAAATATTTCACTTTAAAAATTCAAAAAGAACTAATAACAGAAGGTTTTTTTAAAAATATTAGAAATACAAATTACTTTGGTGAAATATTGATATACTTATCGTTTTCAATCCTATCTATGAGCTTTATACCTTTTATTGTTCTTTGTATATTTTTCTTTATAGTCTTTTTACCCAGAATGATTAAGAAGGATAAATCACTTTCTAAATATAATGGCTTCAGAGAATATCAAAATAAAAGTGGTTTGATCCTACCAAAATTTAATGAATAATATTAATCTTCCCCTTTGGAGACAAAAATTAAAAGCATCGCAATCTAAAGAAGGAAAATTATCTTCAAATAGATGGATACAAATCGCAAATGTATCACAAAATAATCAACCAAGAGTAAGAACAGTAGTTTTTAGAGGATGGATTGATAGCACCACTATGCTAATTTATACGGATAAAAGAACTGAAAAGTTCAAAGATTTAAAGCTTAATAATAATATTGAAGTATTATGGCTTTTTTATAAAAGTCAATCTCAATATAGGTTTAAAGGAAATGCTTATGAGGTAGAAAATGATGCTAAATATTGGGATAACTTATCTGAAAAAACAAAGATGCCTTGGTTTTGGCCATCCCCAGGAGAGAAATTAGATCCAGTAAAGGATTTTCTTTCTATAAAGGATTGCGTCTCCAAACCAAATAATTTTTCTGTTTTGAAAATAATAATAAATGAAGTAGATCTCTTAAAGTTAGAAAATCCAGTACATAAAAGATATATCTGGAAAGAAAAAGATAATTGGGAATGTATGGAAGTTTATCCTTAAATATTTCTAAATTGTTTCTAGTTAGTTGAAATATTCCTCTAGATCAGTCAACTTTAGGTTAGAAACATTATTTAAATGAATTTTTCTACAATTCATGAAAATCCAATTATCTTTTTAACTTGGGTAACTGCAATTGGAATGATTATAAGTTTGATAGAAGCAACTTTGAAAATTAAATATGAAAATTATATTATTTTGAAAAAAAGAGAACAAACTATAAGAAGTCTTTATCCAAAAAAACTAGCTTGAAGTTTCAGATAATAAGTTAGATTGTAGAAATTGGAAAAAACCTTCCTTCTTAACTTCTTTAAGTTCCTCTACACTTAAATTACCTGATTTTTTGTTGATAGTTAGAGTTGCAACTTCAATTTCCTCAGATTCTGACTTAAGAATTCTTATAATAACTTCATCTAGTGAAAATACACCTGGTCCAGTAAGAGTTATACATGTGGCAGATGCAAAATATAATAATAATAATTCCAGAAGATAAATGTTAAAACCAGCCGTGACTAATGCATGGTAAATTGCAACACTAATAGTCCCGGCAATTGCTAAAGCACCAAATCTTGTTGCTAACCCAATAATTATTAACCAACTTCCAGCTATTTCTGAAATAGCAGCTACCCATGATAAAAAGATTGGGAATGGTAGATGAAGTGGTCTTACAAAAGCATCAGCAAAATTTTCAATATTAGCTGTTTTTTCAAATCCATGATGTATTAATACAACTCCTGTGATGACCCTTAATATTAATAAAGCTGTATCTTTGCTAAAAGATTTTGTGAGAATGGTAGAGAGCACTATTTTTTTTATTTTCTTAAGTAAAAACTAACTAGTCACAAACTCCTTCGTGGATAAAAAACAAAAACTAATCCCAGAATAAGTATTTATACTTACATAGAATTGTTTAAAGCTACCAATTTATAGATCTACAAGTATTGCAAATTACAATTTAAAGTTAATTTTTCTCACTCTCTTTATTTCCATAAAATCTTAGGTTCATCAAGAAATTTATTTATGGATGGAATATTCTCTTTGAATTTAAAAAATCCTTTTTTTGCATATTTCCATGCAAATAAGTCTTCAGGTCTTACCAAATTATTAATAGTTATTTTATTGATATCTCCATATCTAGTAATAAAATCATAATTATCGCCAATTGAAGGATAAATCAGATCAACATTATTTATTCCATTTATCTTTTGATTAAGGGAATTAGAACTAATAATTTCGATATTAGAAAACTCCATAGAAAAATTTTCAATCAAAGTAGTTTTGAATTTATAAACAGAATCTGAAATTTCAATTTTTCTATCTTTTTTATTTAAAAGAATTAAATAAACTTTTTGATAGCGATTTACAATGCTTGATAATGTATTTTTATCAAGATCATTTTCAAACATTAATAAAATATTTGATTTTTTTTTCATATTGCATTCATAAATTTCTTCAGAAAGAATCAAATCAAATTCATCTTTATTAACAATATCTTTATTTTCAATTTCTCGACAATTAAATCTATTATTTGAAAATTTCTTTAAATTCTGCGCTGTAAATAAATATCTTTTACCTTTTGTATGTAAACCTGCGACCCATCTCCAACTTAAAAGATTAGATGCAGCATCTCCATCATGTAGATATTTAAAGAAAAGTTTTGCTCCAAGTTCCCAAGGAAGTTCTAATACAAAAATCCAAGTGCTAGCAAACCACATTCTTGTATGATTATGTAAATAATTATGTTCACATAACTCTTTTACCCATGTATTAAAAAATGAGATATTAGTTTCTGCTCTTAAAGCTTGGTTATATTTATCTTCATCGAAATTGTCGATTTTTTTTAATATGAAATTTTCCCAGATACAAGGTTTATTTTCTAAAAAACCTTTCCAATATATCCTCCAATAAACTTCTTCTATGAATTTACTAACTTTTTTTCCCTGATATTTTGAATTAATATCTTTAATCATTTGATATTCAAGAAGAATCCTATGAGATATAAATTTAGACAATTTAGATACAGCACTATTTTCTTCGGGACCAAAATCATAATTTCTATTTGCAGCGTAATCTAAAATTTTTGAGTCTAAGAATTCATTCCATTGTTTGTCAGCTTGAGAAAAATAATACATTTTTTAATTACTCTAAAAAATTTTTTATATTTTGAAGAGTTTTCATTGAATTTAAATTTTTAAAAAGGTCATTTTACTTAAATTTTCATATGAATTTAGAAATATAATAAAGATAAAACATTTATAAAAATCTTCCTATCAACAATAATAATTACAAAATCATTTTTTTAGATAAAGCTTTTAAATTATTTAGTATGGGTTCATTAAGAGTAAATGGAAAAGATGTTACTACTAAAATTTAATATAAACTTAATTCCACAATTTAATAAAAACAAATTTTAAATAATTAACTTAAAAAAATTTGATTATTCAAATATATTTCTTATATCGTTGCTATTGCTACTGTACATAAAGATGGCAAATTAAAAATTAAATATAATTATCAATGCTACAAATAAAATTCAATACATAAAAACAATATCCAATATATTTCCTAATAAATGAAATTTTTAAATTAGTGGAGAACTTTATCAAGCCATCAAAACTACCATCTTTCCCAGAACAAATTCAAGTAAATGCCTCAAAATAAAAAAAAGGATTTAGCAAAGATTTCCAATTTTGCTGTATCGAAATATTTAATTGAAGACTTAATAGATATAGAAAAATTTTTAAGCTTAACAATATACTTTTAGGACCACTTTCAATTTCATCGCAATTCTTACAAACAAAGTCGAGTTTTTAAAAAATAATAGTTAAATAGAAATAATTATTTAGTTAGCTAATAATGTTTTAGTAATTTTGCAAATAATAAAATCTTGAAGATAGTTAAAGGATGAGTGCTCCATAATTAAAATTTTGGTAATAGAGTAATAAAATAAAAACTTGCTAATAAGCCTAAAGGAATAAAAATTATTCTTTAATTAAGAACTATGTATTTGCATAAATATTTGATTCAAATCTTTATGCAAATACTTTCACAATATTATCTACATTAACTTATCATAAAATTATTTTTAATTTATATAAATTGAAATGATATCTTCATTTTCCCAGAATAATAGTAATTGGAATATTCAAAATATTCCGGATCTTAGTAGTAAAACTGCTTTAGTAACTGGATCTAATAGTGGATTGGGTTATTTCTCCTCTAAAGCTCTTTCCGAAAAAGGATGTCACGTAATTCTTGCTAGTAGGACTCTTCAAAAATCTATAGAAACAAAAGATAAATTACTTAAATTAAACCCCAATGCAAAGTTAAGTTGCATCGAACTAGATTTATCCGATTTCAAAAATGTTTCTTCTAAATCCATACAATTAATAGATCAATATAGCAGCCTTGATTTATTAATTAATAATGCTGGAATAATGCATCCACCAAAGACTCTAAATGCCCAAGGTTTTGAGATCCAATTTGCTGTCAATCATTTATCTCATATGCTTTTAACATTGAAATTAATTCCAATATTAGAGAAAAAACCTAAATCTAGAGTAGTTACGGTGACTTCTGGTGCTCAATTCTTTGGGAAATTAGGTTGGCAAAATTTAAAAGCTGAAAATTACTATAATAAGTGGGAGTCTTATGCCAATAGCAAATTAGCTAATGTAATGTTCGCAATGGAACTTGATAAAAAACTACAGTCAAAAGAAATCCTTTCTTTAGCTGCTCATCCAGGGATTGCAAAAACGAATTTATTTTATGCACAAAAACCTAATCCAAATAACTTAGAGAAATTTTCTTTAAATCTTTTTAATCCACTTTTTCAATCTGCAGAGATGGGTTCTTTACCTCAATTATTTGCGGCCACCTCACATTCAGCAAAAAGCGGAGAGCATTATGGACCTAGATATAATTTAAGAGGTTATCCAAAATTATCAGCAACAGCCCCTGCCGCAAAAAATGAAAAGGAAAGAAATATTTTATGGGATAAAAGTTATGAAATAATAGAAAGTTATATTTAATTTATTTTAATTAACTTTAAAAAGTATTTAATGATATGTAACTCAGACTCAGTTAGTTCCATAAATTGTTGTAATGCTTCAAAATTTTTATCATCATATTCTTTAGATAATTCTATTAATTTTTCATTCTTTTGATTTATAAAGTTTTCTGCAATTTTGGAAGGTTTTAATCCCTTATCAATTAAATCACCAGGTTTGTATTCTTTCCAATTTTTATAAAACCAACGGAACCATAAATCATTAATATTCTTATTCATCTTAATTACACTCCAGGAAATAAATTTATAGTATTTTATAAAAAAAATATTAATTAAGCCAATAATATCTACTTTTACTATTAATAATTAAAATAGTTAAATCAATTAAAATTAATTTTAGATTTAATGCAAAGCGACAATAAAGAAAAAAATTTATATTTGATTATAGGATTGGGGAAATCTGGATTTTGGGCGGCAAAACTATTGCATAGTAAAGGAGAAAAAGTTATTGTTATCGACTCTAACAATAATGATGTTATTAATAGTTATAAAAAGGAATTAGAAAAGCTATCTATAGAAGTTTATTTAAATATACCTTTTGAATTCAAAGAAATAAGACGATGGATTCACAAAATAAATAGTGTTATAATTAGTCCTGCAATTGGATTAGATAATAAAACAGTCTTAGAATTTAAAAAGTTAGGAATAAAAGTAATGGGGGAAGTTAATATTGGATGGCAAAATTTAAATCATCTTAATTGGATAGCTATTACTGGTACCAATGGGAAAACTAGTGTTACCCACTTACTGAGCCATATCCTTTGCAAAAATAATTTACTTGCTCCAGCAGCAGGAAATATTGGTACCCCTTTTTGTAAATATGCACATAATTTAAAAGATAAAAAAATTGATATGATCGTCGCAGAACTTAGTAGTTATCAAATTGAAATTGGGACCGAAATAAATCCTAAGATTGGAATATGGACAACTTTTTCACCTGATCATTTAGATAGACATAAAACTATAGAAAACTATTTCAACATAAAAAATAGCTTACTCAGAAATTCAGAAACAAGAATTTACAATTATGATGATGAACATCTTAAATCGTCATCGAATATCCTTTCTAAAGGAATTTGGATAACATCAAATCCAAAAAATTCAAATAATCAATTATGTCATTATTGGATAGATAAAGAGGGTTTTATAGTAGAAAAAGGTGAAAAACTATTTAATTCATCAATATTAAAACTAGTAGGAAACCATAATAAACAAAATTTATTATTGGCAACTGCTGCTGCAAGATTTATTGGTATATCTGGAGATAAAATTAAAAAAGCTTTATTGAATTATCAAAATTTGCCTCACAGGCTTGAAACTGTTTATAAAACTGAACGAATCGAAATAATTAATGATAGTAAGGCTACAAATTTTGAATCAGCTATAGCAGGAATAAGAGCCTATAAGAAAAATCAAATTATTATCGCTGGTGGAAGAATGAAAAAGGGGAATCATAAATTTTGGGCTAGGACTATTTTAAAAAAAGGTCATTCTATTTTTCTATATGGGGAAAATGCTAAAGATCTTCAAGAAATTTTGAAAGTTGAAGGTTTTAACAAAGATATTTTTATTTATGAGAATTTAAAAGAGCTAATAAAAAAAGTTTTAGTTTATTCAGAAAAGCGAAGTTCAAGAACTATATTATTTTCTCCAGCATGCTCAAGTTTTGATCAATTTAAGAATTACGAAGAGCGTGGTGATTATTTTAAAAAGCTTGTTCAAAATCATTTTTTTTAATTAATTAAATAGGAAATAAGCAATATGCTTTTGAGGACGGTCATCACAACCACAACCGAACTAGCTTGTAGCAACTTAATCAAGTTAAATTTACTTTAGGGTTTAATGATCTAATGAATGAGTCAAACAATTTACCTCGAGCTATCAGTCACAAGGAACTCTCTTTCTTGCTTTTAAAAGCGCACAAAGATCAAATTACTAATCTAGAGGAGAAAGATGATTCAATAATTGCTAAAGAAGCTCTAACAGAGGATATGAATAATTGGGAATTAATAACAAAAGAATTATTAAAA
Source organism: uncultured Prochlorococcus sp. (assembly GCA_964397895.1). GTDB lineage: Bacteria > Cyanobacteriota > Cyanobacteriia > PCC-6307 > Cyanobiaceae > Prochlorococcus_A. Next base: position 6,514 of record CAYNKY010000043.1, on the reverse strand, counting down.
AATTTCTCCAAGCGGGATAATAATTTATTTCAAGATAAGAATCCAAATTCTCTTATGGCATTAGGAGCTATGGAGGTTCATCTCAATATGGCTTTACAAGCCTTAAAAGCATTTCAAGAAGATAATAAATAAGAGTAATATTTTATATACTTCCTTATTTAATATTATTTTTTAATTTCAATTGTTATGGCTTAAACTAATTAGAAATTTTATCTTGAGCCTTATCTGCTTTATTAATAATTTTTTGTGCTTCGTCTCTTGTTAAACATTTTTCAGCCTTGACTTGGAGATTATTCAATTTGCGATGTTGTTTAGAATTCTTCATAAACTTAATATATCAGATCTTTGATTTACATTCATATTATTAATTATCAATTAATGCTTTAAATATTACTAATAGTGGTTCTAAAACCTTTTTAATTGATGAAGCTTAGAGTCATCACGACAATATAGTGGATGCATTGGATTATTTTTCTTTGTCTTCTTAAGAATAAGTGGCATCAATGGATCTGAGACGTTTTTATCTTTTATAGAAAGATAATTCTCCAGTTTTTGAAGAATTTGTGAATCTCTATTTAATATCTTGCCTCTGTTACCCCATCCAATCCATAAATCGCAATTAATTTCTTTAATCCAATATTTAATATTATGATTAATAATTTTATTGTTTAAAAAACCAATTGGATCAATATGTCTTAATAATAACTTTGGGGAACTTGATATTAGACCAAATAGATTTATTATTTTAATTTTTCCATAATTATTTGTATCACAAATTTTTATAATTTTTTTTGTCGTATTGTCTAAATAATCATTATCTGACAAAGATGGATTTAAACCAATGAAAATAATTTCTCTTCTATTCGTACAAATATCTAATTCTAAATACCATCTATATTGCTTACAATCGCTTATGAAACATTTCCTCTTTATTTGATAATTCAATTTAACCCGACTCCTCTAGCCATTAAAGTTGCGAAGAAAGGTATGATAGCAAATCCTATTAATTCAGTTGTAATTAGAAATTTAAATCTTTTTACAACATTTTCAGATATCATAATTGATTTATTTTTTCTTATTGGTAACACCCAACTGATATATGTGACTGTAGGGTATAAAGAAATTAAGCCAATTATAATAAAAATAGTAACTTTAATCCAAAATACTGGATTACTTGTATAAAAATCGCCACCTTGACCAAAATATTTTACTCTCAAAATACCCCGTAAATAAAATAGCTAAACCTGCGAAGCCATAAATTGAATCGGTAATCATTAGTAATATTGAATCTTTTCTATTTAGATTAGCTTTTAATAGGATTCTCTCAAAAAGAAGAGTTCCTACACACAAAATAATCCCAAGATAGTGAATATAAGCTACCATTGCGCTTTTGATTGGAAAACCGAAAGAAAGATAATTAGATAACACTAAAATGTCAAATTTTATACAATAATAGCCAATTTAAAATTAGATTTCTATTATTCTAATGATCTTTTCGAAATTGAAATCATCTATAAAGAATAAAATTTTGAATTTTATTTAAAACTTATTTGAGAATTCTTTTTTATTCCAGACTTCTACAACATCTGGGAAATGTCTTTCCATACAACTATCACATACACCATGACTAAACTTTATATCACTCACATTTGCAAGGTACTTTTCAATATGCTGCCAGTCTCCATCTTTATTTCTCACCTCTCGACAATATGAGCAAACAGATAAAATTCCATCTTGATGGTGTAAATGAGACAGAGCGTCTAATAAATTAAGTGAACGTTTTCTTAATTCAAGAAAAGATACTATTTGCTTTGCTAATAATTCCATTATTGAAATTTGCACAGAATTTAATGATCCTGGTTTTCTATCAATCACGCATAAAGTACCAACTTTGTTCCCATCATTATTTTTTAAAGGGAATCCAGCATAAAAGCGAATTTTAGGATCCCCTGTAACCAATGGATTATTTACAAATCTTTCATCTATATACGCATCCTTAATAATAAGGGGGGTATTTTCTTTTATTGCATGAGTACAAAAAGACCAATCTCTTCTTGTTTCATTTTTCTGAAAACCTACTTTGGATTTAAACCATTGCCTATCTTTGTCAACAAGCGTCATTAGAGAAATTGGAACATTACAAGTATGACTGGCTATTTGGGTGATGTCATCATAACAAGATTCAGGCTGTGTTCCTAAAATTCTATATTCAGATAATGCTTTCAACCTTCTATCTTCATCTTCTTGATCTGATATGATCTTTTTCATTTCCATATTCCATTAATTAAAGACTTTAAGATCAGACTCTCTTTAAATTAAATTTTCGAATGAATACTTAATAAATTAAGATGAAACTTAGTGAATTGTTACTTTATCTATGAATTATCTAATATCGCCTGACCTGCCAACCAACCACTTGTCCAACAATGTTGAAAATTAAAACCTCCTGTAATTCCATCCACATCAAGTATTTCTCCTGCAAAAAATAAATCTTTGCAAAGACAGCTTTGCATTGTTTTAAAATTAACCTCATTGATTGCTACTCCACCTGCAGTAACAAATTCTTCTCCAAAAGGGCCTTTGCCTTCAATTTTATATGTATCATTCATTAAGATTTTAACTATTTGATCTCTTTCGGAAGATAAAATTTGAGACCAAGTTTTATTTATATTGATTTTTAATTTATTCAAAATTTGGATCCATAATCTCTTGGTTAAGTAGGTCAATGGTCTTGAATTATGAAGATTGGATTTACCTTTAGAATGCCTCAAACTATTAATTTTATTTTCGAGATCTTCAAGATTTGTATTGCTCCATTTGATTGTAAATAGGCAATTATATTTAGTTTCATATAGTTCTCTAGCTGCTTGTGCTGACAATTTTAGTACTCCTGGGCCACTAAAACCCCAATGAGTAATTAGTAAATCTCCTCTGTTTTCAAAAAATCTATCATTAACGATAATTTTTAAATCAATATTCTTAATAGAAACTCCAATACAATCTTTTAAAAATTTACTTTTACATGTTAGTGAGAATAGCGAAGGAACTGGTTTAATTATTTGGTGTCCCAATGATTCAGCTATTCTATATCCGCTTCTATGTCCTCCTGTAGCAATAAGCAATTTTCTACAAATAAACTTATGTTTCAAAGTAAAAACTTCAAAAAAATTGGAATTATTCTTTGCAACACTTTTCACATGATTATTAGTAGAGATTAATATTCCCTTCCTCTGAGCATATTGCCTTAAACAATTAACTATTTCCATTGAAGAATTAGATTCAGGGAAGACTCTCTGATCATTTTCAATTTTTAACTTTACTCCCTTTTTTTGAAACCATTCATAAACATCACCAGCAGCAAACCTACTGAAAGATTCTATTAATTTTTTTTCTCCTCTTGGATAATTTTCAATTAACTCCTGGGGAATCCATGATGCATTTGTTACATTACATCTCCCACCGCCGCTTATTCTGACTTTTTCCAAAGTTCTCGAAGAAGATTCAAGTATTTTTATTCTCTTTGAATTATTACTTGCTGCTGTTATAGCTGCCATAAAGCCAGCAGCTCCTCCCCCAACTACTATTAAGTCAAAAACATCCAAAATAAAGAGATAAAAGAATTTCCATCAGATAATAGCAATATTAATTTAAAAATTAAATGAAAAATTTTATTAGATTTTTTCTAATTTTTCAAAACAGTAATTACGCATAAGTAGTTTTTATGTACTAAGTTGTTGAGATGATAATACTATTTTCTTACGTAAAATACTCTGAAGCAAGTTTCCCAATGAGCAGTGGTTATACTACTTTATTTTTTATAACTTTATGCATTTGGATACTACTTTGGTTAGGTTATAGAAAGAATAAAATTAATGATGAGCAAACAGCTAGAGAAAAAAAAGAACGTATTAAAGCAAAAATTGAAAGAAGAAAAAAGTTAGATAGCCTTTACCCAAACAAAAAACAAAACTGAAAACAAAAAAATTTATAAAATTTATATCATAAGTCTTTCTTAATATAATAATCTAAAGAGATTTTTGAATTTAATTAATTCAATATGATTTGCTCATAAATGTATTGCATAAAAATAAATTTGCAGTTTCATAAAAAAAAAGAAAATTTATGATTAGTTCAAATTATGAGTTTATCAAAACTGAAAATCCTAAAAGATTAAAGTTAATAGATGCATTAAAAAATAGAAACAATAATATTCTTTCTAGAGAATTTTGGATATTTTCTACATATTTATTTTTTTCAATATCACTTTTACTAAGTGTACATATGTATGAATATCTTAAATGTATTTTTTGCTAAATTCTATTAAATAAATTTCTGAATTATAATTTTCAATAAATATTTATTCGAATATGAACTTAAAAAAAATTAAAACATACTTGCAGTATTTACCAGGATGTATTGTTCTAAGTTATGTAATATTTTTAGGTATAACCCAACTTTTGAAATAATTAATTTTAAGTAGAAATTTTGATTGGTATTTTTGCTGCCTTATTGGCCTCACTATCTTGGACTTATGCTTGCTCAATATGGAGATCTCAAACAAATTTAAATACCCCAATCCAAATTAATTTTTTTAAGAATCTCTTAGCATTTTTAATTTTTGTCCCTACACTATTTCTTTTTGATTATTCATCAGATTACAGATACTTTTTAATACTTTTAATAAGCGGAATCATTGGGATTGGTTTAGGAGATACTTTTTATCTAAAGTCATTAAATCTAATTGGAACGCGAAAAACATTATCAATTGAGGCATTATCTCCACTAATAGCTGCAATTGCAGGTCAATTATTTATGAATGAAAAATTATCCATAAAAGTCTGGTTTGGCATAGTAATAGTATCCTTAACGTTAATTTCTATTATTAAAAAACAAAATTATCTACTGAATAAAAATTCAAAATTATTAGCTAAAAAAGTTAATTTTAGAGAACTAAAGTATTCTTTCTTATCAGTTATTTGTGCTGTAATTGCAGCCTCTTTATCTAGATTCATACTTCTAAAAAGTGATTTTTCTCCAATACACACTACTGAGATTCGTTTGTTAGGAGCATTAATTTTCTTGTCTTTCACATTAAAAAAAATGAAATTAAATTTTTCTCTTCTCAATCTAACGAAAGAGAATAGAGTTAGTTTCCTCCTTTCAGTATTAATAGGTACAAACCTAGGAATATTCCTACAACAAGTTGTTTTTCAGCAACTTCCATTGGGTATAGGATGGACATTATTGAGCACCTCTCCCATTTTCTCACTTTATTTTGCAAAAAAAGAAGAAGGAAGTATATCTAGAGAGACTATACTCTTAACAATATTATTGTTTTTTGGTGTGAGTTTAGTAATTTTATAATTAATATCGAGAATAAATACTCATGCTAGAAGAAAGAAAATTAAATAATTTTAAAAATAAACAATTAAAATGCGTATTCTTAAAAGAAAATCATTAAGCATTATCGAGACCTATCTTCTTTTTATAGCCTGCATGACAATTGGCTATTTTAGTTATCAAGTTCTAATCAATAAAATGTTATTAATTTAATTTCTGCATAACCTTAATTAAACGACCACCGTCCTGATCATCATCATCATTAGAGTAAAAAAACAAAAAATATATACCAATGGCTGCTAAGCATAAAGATATTGATATAGTTGATATTTCCTCCAAAAGTAACTCCCTAAATCAATAATTATAGAGATATTTTCAATATTTTGTATTAAATTTTAAAAACTAATATCATTAATAAGTCATAAATATATTTTCTAACGAGAAATTAGTTATCTTTTATTCTCCCTGTAAAGCAAGTACTATAATCCAATAGGGATAAAAATTGGCCAATATGTGAATACGAACCTGGCATTTTTGATATGGAATATCCTGAAAAAGAAATATTTTTAATATGGGAAGGAAAGGCAACAATAACAATAAAAAATAATGAAATTTTTAAAATAAAACAAGGTGATTTGGTTGAGTTATCTAAAGGTTTATTATCCTATTAGGAAATAGAAAAAACGTTAAAAAAGCATTATAGACTAGGCAAATAGTTAAAATATTTCTGTTAATTATTGGAAGTAAAAAAAAGCTTATTAAATTTTACCTGTAAAATTTAATAAGCTATTTTATATTAATTATGTCTTTTACAGATGATGAATATTTTGAAGTTATTCAAAAAAATACAAATGTCAAAGAGGCTTTCGAAGCTATAAAAGTTATATGCAAGAAATTACAAAAAGAAACTGAATGCCCAGAAGATGATATTGATTATTTCTTAAGATTTATAGCAGGTAAATGGAAAAATTAAATTATTCCTTTTCCATTTTTGCTGCATCCCAATCTTTTTTTGGACCTGTATTAATACTTGATTCACCATTTGCAGCTTTAACAAAGAAAATAAAACCTACGAGGCCTGAGATACCAAAAATAGCAGCAAGAGGTTCAAAAGAGAACGAGAATGTAGAGAATAATGAGAACATAAAATTAATAAAACCAGAATAAATAATAG
>CAYNKY010000042.1:0-14612 GCA_964397895.1 uncultured Prochlorococcus sp. | reverse complement strand
GTATATTTTTATTTGCACCAAGTTGTGTAAGTGTAACAAGTTCTTTTCAAGAAGAAGCATCTCCCGCAAATTTACAAAACGAAGATAATCCAAAATTTGGATTAAATTCTAGTTCTGCTCCTCAACCAGCTTGGGGTAATAAAAAAATGTCAGTTTATTCATAATAGTGTCATATAAGCTTGGAGTAATTGGTTTTGGTAATATTGCAAAAGCTATTATTACTCCTTTACTAGATAAACAAATATTGAAATCAGAAGAAATATTTTGTGTAGTAAATTCTAAAAATAGTTGCGAACATATTAAAAAAAATTATTCACATAATATTAATATCTCTTATGCTTCATCAAAGGATTCTGTTCTTGTTTGGGATTGTCCTTTAAAGCTTTTATCTATTAAACCTCAACAACTAAAAAATATTAATGAATTAATTCCTAAAAATGGAAGAGAGAATTTTTTAATTTCTGTATTAGCAGGAATTTCTTTAAATAAATTACAAGAAATTTTCCCAAATCATAAATGTGTTAGAGCTGTTACAAATATCCCTATTACTATTGGAAAGGGATTAACTGGAATTTCTTGGAGTGAAAAGATTGATGATAAAACAAAAATACTTATAAAGAATATTTTTGAAAGTTCTAGTAAAGTTTATGAATTCGCAGAAGATTATCTAGATGTTTTTTTAGCCTTGACATCATCAGCTCCTGCAATAGTGGCTTTAATAATAGAAGCTTTTAGTGATGGAGGATTAAATGGAGGTTTACCAAAAAGACTTTCTGAAGAATTAGTTTTAGAAATGATGTTAGGTACTGTTTTAATGATCAAAGATTTAAGAATTTCTACATATGAATTTAAAAATATGGTTACTTCGCCTGCTGGAACAACTATCTCTGCATTAAGAGTTCTTGAAAAAGAGGGTTTTAAATCAGCACTAATAGAATCAATATTGGCAGCGACTAATAGGAGTAAGCAATTTAATTAACTTTAATTCTTTTTGATTTCAAGATAAATCTTTTCAATACTTTTAATATTTTTATCGATTGTATATTTTTCAAGTACTCTTGATCTTGCTTTATCACCTAAGATTTTTGTAAAAGTAGGATTTTCCATGAGTATTGGAATAATGCTTTTTAATTGGGTTGTAACATTCTCAGTTGAAATTACAATTCCTGCTCCATTATTTAAAACTTCTCCATCTGCGCCTGCATCAGTTGCGATGCAGGCTTTTCCTGTGGACATTGCTTCTAAAAGTGCGAGAGATAATCCTTCCACTAAACTTGGTAAAATAAATACCTCTGCTATTTGCATTATTGCAACTCTTGTTTCTAGATCACACTCTTCACCCCACCATATTAAATTGTTTTGATCCATATCTGAAAAATTATTTTCCAGAATCGGTTTCATTGGACCATCACCCACTATAAGAAGTTTAGAATCTTTATTTTTTATATATCTCCATGCCTTTAGAAGTGACTCTATATTTTTTTCACTTACAATTCTGCCCATATATAAGAAAATTCTTTTTCCCCCAATTTTTTCTTTTATTTCTAAATGTTTTTTACTATATTTTTTTATTGGTTTCCATCTATTTTCATCTACACCGTTAGGAATTATTATTTGTTTGTGTTTATTAACTCCAAGTTTTTCTAATATATTTTTCTGACTCCTTGAGAATACTATTACCTTATTGAATTTTGATAAAGTGGGCGCGTAAAGTTGGTACGTTAGCTGTTGAGTACTAGCAGTGAGGTTTCTAATTTTGAAATCAAAAGCAGGATGAAAAGTAGCAACTAATGGTACCTTCATTTTTCCGCATATTTCTGGCAACCTAAAGTCCAGAGGAGAAAGAGTTAAACTTGCATGTACGATATCGGGTTTAAGTTTTTCTAAATATTTTTTAAGTTTCTTTTCTGCTCTAGGCGAAGGTATTGTGTAGAATTGCGATTTTATAAGATATGGCAGACTTACTTCTGGATAATTGGCTAAAAAAAATTGATCTGAATTTCTTTCATTTATTTGATTATCAAAGTGAATAAAGCTTACTTTATGCCCTCTTCTTTTTAAATTCTCAGTTATTAAATTCCCATATATAACATTACCGCAAAATGGAGATTTTTTGCCAAGCCAGGCGATATTAACCACAAATTAAAAAAGATCTATTTATTAAACTAACAGCTAAGTATAACTACTTGATAAAACTTAAAAAAAATTTATTTATAAAATTCCCCCAGTAATTTTAATGAAAATAATTCTTTACCTAATTGAGTTGGTATCCAAGTACAAAAAATCTTTAATATTTTAATCCAAACCTTTTTTGGCCCCAATAATTCACCATTTGATTTAATAGGTAAATCAGGAAATATAAGTCTTTGGATGAGGGCAACTTCCGAAGAATTAATTTCAAGAAAACTATTCGCATCCTCTATAGTAGAAAATCCTTCATTTGGAATAAAATAACACTTCCATTCCCAATTGCCTAAGGGGGGATGGATTTGATTACCTGTTTTACAACAATAAAAAATTGGTAGACTTAAACCACCTATAGCTAAAAGATGCATCAAAGATTGAATACAAATGGCAAGAGGTTTTAAATCGTTTTCAATTGATACTTTGTAGTTATAAATTCTATCTAAATGAGCGAGAACAGTTGAAAGATAATTTTGTTGTGTATCATCGTTTCCTACCAGCAAAAATGTTAATTCTGTTATGGCTTGAACCGCAGATAAAGATTCAATACTTTTACCTAAACCCCCATAACTTTTAATGATTTTTAATTGTCTAACTGTTTTTAAATTTTTCCTTCCAAATATTTGAAGATCTAATAGATTCAAAGGAGAAGCTGCGGAGAGACTGCTTTTTGGCCTTCTGGCACCAGGAACTGCTAGCCTGCTTATTCCTTCTTCCTCAGATAAAACAGTGATTAATCGGTCTGCTTCTCCAAGTGGTGATGCCTTTATGCACAAAGCTTTTAATTTTTTTTCTGAAGACATTAACTTTTTTCAATCTCCATAAAAATATTATGAAAATTTGAAGATCCGACGCAATCAACTCCTTTATCTAAGATATTTATAACTTGTTTCAAGTTTTTTATACCGCCAACAATCTTTATAAAATAATGCTTTCCTAAGAATTCTATTATTTTCTCAATATCAATAATTTCGATGGGAGGGCCAAATCCATCTCCAAACTGAAAGTTCACAATTCCAACCTCTATTGAAATTTTTAAAGCTTGTAAAAAAATTTCAGGATGCAACTTCTTTTCATTAAAAATTAAGGTGGTAGGCAATCCAATGTTTAATATATGTTCAATATCTTTTGCAAAATTATCTTCATCATTTTTTGAGAGAGAAAAAAATTTAGGAGTATATTCAATTCCGTCTGCTCCATTATCCTTTGCATAATAAATAAAATTTTTTATAAAATCCATTGGGATGTCTCCAAATGGATAAGAAATAAATGTATTGATCTTTAATCCTTGCTGAGAGAATACATCCCTTAAAGGTTTAAGGAAAATTAATGAGGTTGAGATATTTTTTATTTTATATTTTTTTATCAAATTGCAATTAATTTCAAAATCCTCAATATTCATATAAGGATTTAATAAAATAGAGTGTATTCTTTTATTTAATTCATAATAATTTTTTGACTTCATATGCAACTATTTTTGTTGTAATAATCCATAACCACCATGATTCCTTTTATAGATAACTTGAAGTTCATTATTGGCTTTATTTCTAAAAAAGTAAAAATCGTGATCAATAAAATCTAATTGCTTTCTTGCCTCATCAATTGATATAGGAAGCATATCAAAATATTTATTTTTAATAGAAGGCTCTATAAGATCTCCTTTTAATCCTTCTTTTAGAAAACTTTCTATTTGTAAATTTGATTCTGAATTATCAGAATAATTTTTATCTTTATAATTATTTTTAGAGTTATGTATACTATTACTATTTCTCTCTTTGTATTTTCTCAGTTGTCTTGAAAGTTTATTTGAAACCAGATCAATACTTGAATAAAGAGTATCTGATTTTTCTTCAGCTCTTATTATTATTCCATTAGCAAAAGTTGTTACTTCTGCACTTTGATATGACACTCTTGGGTTCTTTTCAATCGAAAGATGAATATCTACTTCTTTAACGATATCTTTGAAGTGATGGGTTGCTTTGCTTATTTTAGATTCAGTGTATTCTTTAAGTGATTCAGTAAGTTCAATGTTTTGCCCATGTATCAGGATTTTCATAATTAAATTTGAAAATTTCACATTCTTTTTTAAATTTACATAATTATGTCAATAAGAACATCCATACTGAAACAACCTTATAAAATTTCATATTTTGATAATGTTTTTAATTTGCAAAAAAAACATCAAAAATTAATAATTGATGGTTTTCAAAAAAATCAACTTGTGTGGATAGGGGAGCATTATCTTTGCTACACGATAGGTAAAGGGGGAGATAAAAGTAATTTACTCCCCTCTTTTGACAAAAATATGTTTAGCTTATTTGAAATAAATAGAGGTGGCGAAGTTACCTGCCATATGCCTGGCCAACTAGTTGTGTATATGGTTCTAGATTTAAAAAATTATAAAAAAGATTTAAATTGGTATTTAAGGAAAATTGAAAAATTAATTGTTAGGATTCTTGATAATTTTAATATTAAAGCTTCTATAAAAAATGGATTAACAGGGGTTTGGTGTGGCGAGAAGAAAATTGCCTCTATTGGAATAGGATGCAAAAGATGGGTTACTATTCATGGTTTTGCTATAAATGTAAATTGTAATTTAAATAATTTTAATAATATTATTCCTTGCGGAATAGATGGATGTTTAATGACAAAAATTACTGACTTAAAACCAAATGTAAAAATAAATGAGGTTAAGCACATTGTTAAAAAATTTATTCAAGAAGAATTTAATATTGATTTTGTATCAGAATAGTTTTAGAAATTATTTTTAATTTAAAAATAAATAATTATGAAAAATTTGTCTTATTATAAAGCTCAAAAAGCTAAACCTAAAGAGGCCAAATTTATTAATAAGAGAAGGTTTATAGAAGACCTTAATCATATTGATCACTTATGGCAATATTTAGAAAATATTTGTGGTGATACTACTGCGGTAAATGATTTAAGAGGTAAGAATAAAGATAAATTTTCTTATAAAGAACTTAATCAATTAATAATAAAAACATCCAAAGCATTTTTTAATTTAGGTGTTAGGAAAGGAGATGTAATAACCTTAATTGCTGAAAACTCACCAAGATGGTTAATTTGTGATCAATCCTTAATGCGTTTAGGAGCTATTGATGCAGTAAGGGGTTGTAATTCTCCCTCTGTTGAATTGGAATACATAATAAAGCATTCAAAATCTGTTGGTGTAATAGTACAGTCAAAAGAAGTCTGGACCAAAATAAAAGATAGAGATGCACTCAGAGGAAGTTTAAAATTTATTTTAAATCTTGAAGATGAACCTCTTGATGGGGGTATTAATTGGTCTCAATTCTTAGAATTAGGATCTAACGATATTCCTGATGGCTATAGTTCTGAGATTGAAAAAGCAAATATTAATGATATAGCTTCTATCCTATATACATCTGGCACAACAGGGAAACCAAAAGGCGTTCCATTAACTCATGCAAATTTTTTGCATCAAATTATAAATCTAGCTTGTATTGCAGATCCTCAGCCAGGAACATCAGTTCTAAGTGTTTTGCCAATTTGGCATTCCTATGAAAGAAGTGCGGAATATTTCTTCTTTTCATGCGGCTGCTCTCAGTTTTATACTTTACCAAAATGTCTAAAAGATGATATTAAATTTGTAAGACCTGTTGTTATGGCAACTGTTCCAAGATTATGGGAAGCTATTTTTGATGGTTTTTTTCTTGCACTAAAGAAAATGTCAAACTTTAAACAAAAATTGATTAAATTTCTACTTAGAAATAGTGCAAACTATAAAAAAAATATTAGGAAGATAAAAGATCTTCAAATTTCTAAAGTATCACTTTTGGAAAAGATATATTCATTAATCTTAATTATTTTATCTTTTCCTATTCATCAGTTATCAAAATACTTTTTATGGCCATCAATTAAAAAACAGATGTGTGGAAATAATTTAAAATTTCCAATTAATGGTGGGGGAGCTCTCCCTGAACATATAGATTTGTTTTTTGAGTCTTTGGGTATTGATGTTTTAGTAGGCTATGGATTAACAGAAACAAGCCCTGTACTAACATGTAGAAGAACATGGTGTAATGTAAGGGGCAGCTCTGGTCAACCTTTACCTTATACAGAATTAAAAATAATTGATGAAAGAAATATAGTTGTTAAATTTAGAAAGATTGGAAAGATTTATGCTAAAGGCCCCCAAGTAATGGGGGGGTATTTAGATGATATATCTTCTACTCGTAAGGTATTATCAAATGATGGTTGGTTTGATACAGGAGATTTAGGTTTCCTTTTACCAAATGGATCTTTAGTAATTACTGGAAGAGCTAAGGATACAATTGTTTTATCAAGTGGAGAAAATATAGAGCCAAATCCTCTAGAAACGGAGATTCTTAGTTCTGAATTAATATCCCAAGTGCAACTTCTCGGTCAGGATAAAAAAAATCTTTCTGCTCTTATTGTGCCTAATATTAAATTGATAGAATTAAAATTCTCAGAAAAAGATATAAAAATATTGAATCAAAATGATGAAATAAAGAATTTTTATAAATTTACAATTAATAAATTGTTGAGGAATAGATCTGGTTCTAGAATAGAGGAGCAGATAATAGATTTTATATTTGTAGATCCTTTTACGATAGAAAATAATTTATTAACACAAACTCTAAAACAAAAAAGGAAAGAAATAGAGATTTTATATGCAGATAAAATAGAAGAAATGTATAAAAAACAAATTAAAAAGGAAAATATCATTTAATAAATATATATTAAAAATATATATTTATTTTTTTTAATGACTCAAAAAGAAACAATCTCAATTAAAAGGTCAATTTCTATTAAAGCCATAGTTACTCAAACATGGAAAGACGATGCTGAGAATGAATTGAGTAAGGCTATTTCAGCGACTGATCAGCAATTAGCACAACTTGAACAGGAAGGTCAGCAAGTTGTTAGCAATATAAGATCTCAGGCTGCTAATCCATTAGATCCAAGGATTCAGGAACAAGTAGGACAAATACAACAGCAAATTTCAGCAAAAAGGAATGAATTAGAGGAGCAAAAAAGAAATTTATTACAACAACAAAATCAGGTAAGAGAATTAAAAATGGATGATATTGTTGAACAAGGCCAAGTTGATAGTTTTTGTGATGTTTCAGTTGGAGATAACTTAATTAAAAAAATGCAAGTTTCAATTACTGTTAAAGATGGAGTAATTCAATCAATTAATAATGTTTAAAATTAATTAAGTCTCTCAGATAGATAATTTTTTAAATAATTTATATTCTTAAACCAATGCTAATCACAAAAGTTAGTTTTGCATTGTCAGATTGAATCAGAGAATGTTTACAAATATAGAAATCAATATCCTTATTTATAAGATTGCTTTAAATTTGTTAGTTGGAAAATTGAAAACCAGGAATTATTCGATATCGATAAAATTGAAATAGAAATAATATTGCTTTTCAAGACTTCTAGTTAAAAATTAAAGATTATTTAAGTCAAAGAATATATAGAAATATGATGAATTGAAAAAATTAATCTGATCAAATTATTAATTTCTTCTTTTTCTATAGTTCCCATATTTACATGTTTTCGTATAATAAGAATAACTGTTTTAAAGGAATTCTCCTCGATAATAAATAGATACATTCTTGGATAACCTTTCAAACTTATTTATATTGACTGATTTTTATGTCTCACGAAATATTTATGCCTGCTCTAAGTTCTACAATGACCGAGGGGAAAATTGTTGAGTGGTTAAAGAATCCTGGAGATAAGGTTGAAAGAGGTGAATCTGTATTAGTTGTGGAATCTGATAAAGCTGATATGGATGTTGAATCTTTTCAAGATGGATATCTTGCTGCTGTTTTGATGCCTGAAGGCAGTACAGCTCCTGTTGGAGAAACAATTGGCATTATTGTAGAAAATATAGAGGAAATTGCCTCAGTTCAGGAACAAAATAATGTAGAACAAGAAGTTAAAAAAACAGTAAAATCTAAAGAAAATAACCAAGAAGAAAAAGTAAATGATATTAAACCTGCTAAAAGTTCAATAAGCGATAGTATGTCTGAATTAAAAATAAAAGTAGAAGACAGTATTGAAGATAATAAGCAAAAAAAAGTTGAGGTAAATGCCGCGATTAAATATAATTCTGGGAGAATAATTGCTTCACCTAAGGCAAAAAAACTTGCCACTCAAATGGGCATAGACCTAAATAAAGTTGAAGGATCTGGACCTCATGGAAGAATTCAAGCAGAAGATATTTTAAAGGCAAAAGGAGAGCCTATATCAGTTCCATGGATTGGTGAAGGTGATTACTCTCCTGTCATTAAAGGTTCTGAGGCCTCTAATAAGGTTGAATTTAAAGAAAAGAAAGGTATTAGTTTTGGAAATCCTGGCGAAATAATTCAGTTTAATACTTTACAAAAAGCTGTAAATAAAAATATGGAATCAAGTTTAAGTGTGCCTTGTTTTAGAGTTGGATACTCAATAATTACAGATAAATTAGATTCTTTTTATAAAACTGTAAAACAAAATGGCGTTACCATGACTGCTTTACTTGTAAAAGCAGTAGCAAAAACCTTAAAAAATCATCCCCAGGTTAATGCTAATTACTCTAATAGTGGAATTTCTTATCCAGAAAAAATAAATATTGCCGTAGCAGTAGCAATGGAAGATGGCGGTTTAATAACTCCTGTTCTGAAGGATCCATGTGAAATAGATTTATTTGAATTATCGAGACAGTGGAAAGATCTTGTAAAGAGATCGCGTCTTAAACAATTAGAGCCTCATGAATATTCTAGTGGATCATTTACGCTATCAAATTTAGGAATGTTTGGAGTAGATAAATTTGATGCTATCCTTCCTCCAGGGACGGGAGCTATACTAGCTATTGCGGCGTCTAAGCCTTCCGTAGTGGCAGAGGGGAATGGTTCAATCTCTGTAAAAAAAGTAATGCAAGTTAATTTGACAGCAGATCATAGAGTTATATATGGAGCTGATGGAGCATCATTCTTAAAAGATTTAGCTTCTCTTATAGAGGAATCACCTGAAACCTTAGTATCTTAAGTTTTATTTTTGGAATCCAAACAAAATCAAGATGAATTAGATTTTTATTTAAATTCATATGATTATAGTCTTGATTATTCATTGATTGCAGATAAGCCTATAAAAGTAAGGCATAAATCAAGAATGATGATTGTAAGAAATATTTCTTTAAAAAAGAACTTCAATATAAACACACTAACAGAAGATATTGTTGATGAATTAAATCAAGGAGATTTAATTGTTGTTAACGATACCAAAGTAATTAAAGCGAGATTGAAAGTTGAATTAAACAATGGAAGTTTTGGTGAATTATTGGTTTTAGAACAAATAAATGATTGTGTTTGGCTTTGTTTAGCAAAGCCTGCAAAAAAACTAAAGGTAAATAATTTACTAAAGTTAATATCTGAAATAAATAATAAAGATTTGCAATTAGAAATTGTCGGTATTGATAAAGAAACGGGTGGAAGGTTAATAAAGTTTCCAAGTGATATCAATAATATTAAATCTATGGATAAATTTCTCAATAATTTTGGGGAAATACCTTTGCCGCCTTATATAAAAAATATAAAAGACTTAAAGTTACATGAAAATTCTTATCAGACTGAATATGCAAAGAATCCAGGTGCAGTAGCCGCTCCAACAGCAGGTTTGCATCTTAGCAAACATATTATTTCAAAATTAATCAATAAAGGTATAAAAATCTTGCCAATAACCTTACATGTTGGTTATGGAACTTTTAAGCCAATCGATCAAGATAATTTAATTAATTTAAAATTGCACAAAGAATTTGTAAATATAGATAAAAGTGTAATTGAAAAAATTAAATTGACTAAAAAAAATGGTAAAAGAATTATTGCAATTGGTACAACAAGTGTGAGAGCTTTAGAAAGTTGTTATTGCGATAAAGAAAAAGAATTAGTACCAATTACTAAATATGTTGATCTAGTAATTAAACCTGGCTTTAAATTTAAAGTTGTTGATGGATTATTGACAAATTTTCATTTACCCAAAAGTTCACTCTTATTGCTAGTGAGTGCGATGATTGGTAGAGAGAGATTATTAAATTTATATAAAGTAGCCATAAGAGAAAAATTTAGATTCTTCTCTTATGGTGATGCTATGTTTATTACTCCCGATGCATTTTTGAACAAATCAAAATTTATGCGTTAGCAGGTTCTTTTATTATTCCTGTAGGGACCTCAGTAAACATAACTGATGATAAATATCTTTCAGCAAGATCGGGTAGAACTACAACTATAGTTTTGCCAGCATATTCTTCTTTCTCAGCTAATCTGATTGCCGCTACTGCTGCAGCTCCGCAAGAAATTCCTACTAGTAATCCTTCCTCCTTTGCAAGCCTTAAAGCCATTTCTATTGACTCATCATTTGTTACTTGTTCAACTTTATCAACAATTGATAAATCAAGATTTTTGGGAATAAAACCAGCTCCAATTCCTTGTATCTTATGAGGTCCAGATTTAACCTCTTCACCATTGAGAGTTTGAGTAATAACTGGACTATGTGACGGTTCTACAGCTACAGATATTATATTTTTCCCTTTCTCATTTTTAATAAATTTTGAGACTCCTGTTATAGTTCCTCCAGTTCCAACTCCAGCAACTAAAACGTCAATTTCTCCATCGCAATCATTCCAAATTTCAGGGCCAGTAGTTTTGTAGTGAATTTCTGGATTAGCTGGATTATCAAATTGGCCAGGCATAAAATATTTTGTAGGATCACTTTCAGCAATCTCCTTAGCTTTTGCTATTGCACCTGGCATCCCTTTCGCGGCTTCCGTCAGTATAATTTCAGCACCTAGAACAGCCATTACTCTTCTTCTCTCTAAAGACATTGATTCAGGCATTGTGAGAATTAATTTATAACCTCTAGCAGAAGCAGTAAATGCAAGGGCAATTCCTGTATTACCAGAGGTTGGCTCGATAATAGTTTTTTCTTTGGTTAATTTTCCGCTTTTTTCGGCATCCCAAATCATATTTGCCCCAATTCTGCATTTTACGCTGTAAGCAGGATTTCTTCCTTCAATTTTTGCTAAAACAGTTGCCTTTGCATTTTTTGTTACTGACTTTAGTCTTACTAATGGAGTATTGCCAATTGCAAAACTATTGTCTTCAAAAATCTTTGCCATTTTTTAAGTAAAATATTTCTTTAATATTAACTATTTTTCGCAGAAATAGTATATAAATTTTTTAACACTAATATCTATAAAAAATTATATTTCTAGTGCTTTTAAAAAGATACTCCAAAGGTGGTTATCATCTTCAAGCCCTACAGATACTCTTATTAAATTTGGAGAGACTCCATAACTTTGCGCCCATTCTAATTCTTTATAATGAGCTAGAAGAACGTAAGGGCATACTAAAGTGAATTGTGTCCCTAGGCTTGGACCTTTTGATATTTTTAATGCATTATAAAAATCTTTGGTTTTTTCAACACCTCCTTTTAGCTCAAATGATAATAAACATCCAAATCCTCCATTACTTTTAAGAATTGAATTGAAATTCGGACAATTTTCGGGATGAAAGACTTTAGAAATTGCATTATGGTTCTCTAATCTTTTCTTTAACTTTAGGCAATTTATATTTTGTCTTGAAACTCTAGATACAATATCTCTACTGCTTTTTTCTAATGCTAATGTATCGCTATCTGATAATTTTGGAATTTCTATTTCACTTAACGCTTTTTTAAATTTTTCAATCCATTTCCCCTTTGGATTTAAAATAAGTGAACCTGCAAGTACTTCGCCGCTACCTGCAAATATTTTAGTTAAAGATGTAAAAACTATATCAGAATAGGAAAGTGAATCTATGTTTAAATTCGATCCAATAGTGTCGTCACAAATAATAGGAATATTTAATTTATTGGCAATTTTAGAAATTTTTTTTATATCTACGCATTTGAGCATTGGGTTACTTGGGAGTTCTATTATAAGTGCAGAAGGATTAATCTTTTTAATCTTATATTCAATATTTTCAGTATTTTCTTCAAGTATTAAATCAGCTCCATAAAATATATTATTTGGTAATTTAAGTACATCAACGTAAGGGAATCCAATTTGTAAGGTTGGTTTTTTAGGGAAAATTTTATAAATGATCTCTAAAGCTGTATACAAGGCAGACATTCCAGAAGAAGTTAAATGTATTAAATCAGATTTAGCATAGGTACATTTAGATATCCTATTTATTATTTTTCTACGGGCCTCTATTACAGAATCTTTATTAGGTTCTGCTTCTAATCTTAAATCTATTGCGGCTTCTCTAGATGAAGCACCTAATCCCGTATGTTGCCAAAATAATTTTGCAAAATTATATGCATGATGATTTGTAATAAGAAAGGTTAAAGATTGCCTTTTTTGTATAAAAGAATTTTTTTTATCAGTAAATTTATCGCAGAATGTCTTTGCTTTTAAAGCCTGATTATAATTTGGATATGGCCATGCATAGTGATTTTTTAAATCATTAATAGCGATAACTTTATCAGATATTTTTTTTAGTAGAGGGTTTAAACCAAAACGTGGATAAATTGACTTTAATAATTGAATACATTCTGGTTTTTTTTCCTCATATGAAATAACGTCATCCCAAGTTGGTAATGCTACTGAAATAGCATGTTTACTATCTGGTATTGGCAAACCAATTTCTGATTCTTTCCAAATAGGATCTATTATTAAATCTCTCATAATTAGAGATCTTCTAAGGAAAGAAGTATATCAGTCAAAAGATCATTAATATCTTCACATCCAACTGATAATCTAACAAGTGAATCATCAATACCCAAATTAGTTTTCGTTCTTTTATCAACAGATGCATGAGTCATTGAAGCAGGATGACAGATTAGACTTTCAACTCCTCCTAGACTCTCTGCTAATGAAAAATATTTTAGTTTCTTGCAAAAGTTAAAAGTTTGCTTTTTATTGAAATTTAATTTCATTGAAATCATAGATCCTCCTAAATTCATTTGTTTTTTAGCAAAATTAAATTGAGGATGACTTTTATGAAAGGGGTATATTAATTTATTAATAAATTTATGCGAGGAAAGTTTATTTGCAATTATTTCTGCATTCTGACACTGTTTCTCGATTCTTAATGGAAGAGTCTTTAATCCTCTTGTTATTAGCCAACAATCAAATGGTGAGGGATGTAAACCTAAAGCTTTTTGTGAAAATATCATTTTTTGATACCATTCATTACTATTTGTAAGGACTGCCCCCCCAAGTGCATCACTATGACCATTAATAAATTTTGTAGTGCTTAAAAGAGATATTGTCGCCCCAAGTTCTAAAGGCTTTTGAATAATTGATGTACAAAAAGTATTGTCTACAACAACTGGAATTGTATATTCATTGGCTACTTTACAAATTTTTTCTATATTAAGAACCTTAAGAAGTGGATTTGTAGGACTCTCTAGCCAAATAAGTGTGGGGTTAATTTCAGCAATCTTTTCTAGGTTGTCTTGTGAAGTGAAGTCATAGTAGTAGGTCTCAATACCAAAATCTTGAAAAACCTTCTCAAACATTCTTATTGTGCATCCATAGAGATTTGATTCACAAAGTATTTTATCTCCAGACTTTAAACTTGATACAATAGCAGTAACAGCACTTATTCCTGAATTAAATACTGTACAGTAAGAAGCTGATTCTATTGATTTAAGTACACCTTCTAATATTTGAAAATTAGGATTACCTGATCTTGTGTAATCAAAATTTTCTTTGTTTCCGTATTCAAATGTTGAGGTAGTAAATATAGGAGGCATTATGCATCCAGTATCTTCCGCAAAAGATCTACCGTGATGGATTGCTCGTGTGCTCACCCCAGGGTTTTTTCTTTTATTTTTATTAAGTTCCATTTTTTTAAGAACTATATTTAATACCTCTTAATTAAGAGGTTTACAACTCTTTTAAAAAGATAATTATACTTTTCTAGAGTAGTATTCCACTACTAATAATTCATTGATTTCAAGAGCAACCCATTCTCTTTCGCACTTGTTAATTATTTTGGCAGATAATTTTGATTTATCTAATTCTAAATGTGGAGGGACATTTGCAAGTCCAGGGAATTCGATATTACCTTCAACAAGCTTTTTGCTTGCTTTGTTTTCTTTAATACTGATAATGTCGTTTGTTTTGCACTGATAACCAGCTATATCTAGAACTTTTCCATTGACTGTTACATGTCCATGATTGACAAGTTGCCTAGATCCTGGAATCGTAGGGCCAAAACCTAATCTAAAACAAACATTATCGAGTCTATTCTCTAAAAGTTTTAGTAAATTCGTACCTGTAGAGCCTTCTTGTGCTCTAGCTTTCTTTACATAACGAACTAGCTGTCTCTCGGATACTCCGTAGTTAAATCTTAGTTTCTGCTTTTCTTCTAGACGAATTGCGT
>CAYNKY010000041.1:0-14817 GCA_964397895.1 uncultured Prochlorococcus sp. | reverse complement strand
AGTATTAAGGCTGCAAGCGGTAGAATAGAAGAAGTGACCGAGTTGAGAGCCGTATGTGGTTCTGAATTTGCAATATATAGTGGCGATGATTCATTGTTGCTCCCTATGTTATCTGTTGGTGCTATAGGTGTTGTGAGTGTTGCAAGCCATATTGTAGGTTTGCAACTAAAGGAAATGATTTCTTGTTTTCAAGATGGCCAAGTTAAAAAAGCTCTCGAAATTCATGATGGACTTCAAGAACTTTTTAATGCCCTTTTCGAGACAACTAATCCAATCCCCATCAAAGCTGCCTTAGAACTCTTAGGCTGGGAAGTTGGTTCTCCAAGACATCCATTATCAAAACTTAATCAAAAGAAAACTCAAAATCTTTTAAAGATTATCAAAAATTTATCCTTGCTAGGAAAAAATTAATTTTTCTTTTTTCGTCTTTAGGTTAAGCATCCACATGTTCGTTTTTATAGTTTTCAAATGAATTCAAGTCAATTAAATTCCCAAAAAAATAACTCATCAGCTATTTCTAAAAATCAAAAAGGACCATGTTTAAAAATTGTTCCTTTAGGTGGTTTACATGAGATTGGAAAAAATACATGTGTTTTTGAATATGGCGATGATTTAATCCTTATAGATGGTGGATTAGCATTTCCTACTGAAGGCATGCATGGAGTAAATGTTGTTATGCCTGATACTACTTATTTACAGGCTAATTTAAATAGATTTAGAGGAATGATAGTTACTCATGGACATGAAGATCATATAGGTGGGATTTCTCACCACTTAAAAAAATTTAATATTCCAATTATATATGGCCCGCCTTTGGCAATTTCAATGTTAAAGGGAAAAATTGAGGAGGCTGGTGTGTCTGATAGAACTAATCTTCAGGCAATACAACCTCGGCAAGTGGTTAAGTTAGGACAACACTTTTCTATAGAATTTGTTCGAAATACGCACTCTATTTCAGATAGTTTTGCATTAGCTTTAACGACTCCAGTAGGAGTAGTATTTTTCACTGGTGATTTTAAGTTTGATCATTCTCCTCCAGATGGTAAGTTGGCTGACATAGAGAGAATGGCTTTCTATGGAGAGAAAGGAGTCTTATGCCTTCTGTCCGATTCAACAAATTCAGAAGTTCAAGGATTTGTTCCATCAGAAAGCTCGGTATTACCAAATTTAGATCGCCTAATAGGTGAAGCTGAAGGAAGAGTTTTGATAACAACTTTTGCAAGTTCAACTCATAGAGTTGCGATGATTATCGAAACAGCAATGAAACATGGCCGAAAGATAGGCTTACTAGGTCGCTCTATGTTGAATGTTGTAGGAAAATGTAGAGAATTAGGTTATATTCGCGTACCGGATGATTTATTCTTTCCCATAAGAACCATTCGAGATCTTCCTGATAGAGAAACATTATTACTCATGACAGGTAGTCAGGGAGAGACTATGGCAGCTCTTAGCAGGATCTCTAGAAGTGAGCATCCAAATGTGCAATTAAAAACAACAGATACTGTAATATTCTCATCTAGTCCAATTCCTGGTAATACTATTTCAGTAAGCCATACAATCGATAAACTTGTCTATCTAGGCGCAAAAGTTATTTATGGTAAAGAACATGGTATTCATGTCTCTGGTCATGGATGCAGAGAAGATCAAAAAATGATGCTTGCATTAATTAAGCCAAAGTTCTTTATACCTGTTCATGGAGAATATAGGATGCAAGTATTGCATGGAAAAACAGCAGTTTCTATGGGTGTATCACCAAATAATATATTAATCCTAGATAATGGGGACTCTATAGAATTAAGAGCTGATTCGATGATTCAAGGGCAGCCAGTCAAGTCAGGTATTGAGATGCTTGATAATACAAGAACTGGAATAGTTGATGCTCGTGCTCTTAAAGAAAGGCAGCAACTAGCTAATGATGGAATTGTAACCGTTCTTATTCCTATCAGCACTGATGGAAATATGGTTGCACCTCCGAGAGTTAGTCTTAGAGGTGTAGTGACTTCTGCTGATCCAAGGAAAATGTCTTTGTGGACTGAGAAAGAAATAAGTTGGGTTTTGGAAAATAGATGGAAGCAGCTTTCAAGACAAACTGGTCCAAAGAATTTTGAAGTCGATTGGATTGGTGTTCAAAGGGAGATCGAATCTGGTTTAAGCAGAAGGATGAGAAGGGAGTTGCAAGTTGAACCTTTAGTTCTATGCTTGGTACAACCTGCTCCAAGTGGGACTCCAGCTTATAAGCCAAGAGTGATTGAAGATCACAATTCAAAAAAGAACAAATATCATAATAATCAAGGAAATAAAAATCAAAATTCTTCAAATAAAAAAAAGGATGAGATAAATAAAAATGATTCAAATAAAGAAGATGTTGTAACAGGTAGAACTCGTAGAAGAAGATCAGCTCTTACAACTAATTATTAATCTGAATGAATTCTCTGTTCCAAGATATTAATAGTCCATCTGTTAGAGTTTCTTGACCATTTGATTTTATAAGAATTTGATTGGATATAAAATCTATATTTTTTGAGCTAATCTGTTTATTGCATTTATCCAAAAAAAGAGTATTTAAGATTGTTGCTCTAGCCTCTTTACCTAACTTGTTCAGAATATTTCTTTTAATCCCTTCCCTGCAAACGCATGAAGTTATAGCTAATTTGCTAAGGTCTGTTCTTTCATTGTTAAAATTTCTCATTTTTTGCATATAGTTGTTAATCCTAGAGCTGCATCCTGGATAAATATTTTCTAAATTTTTTATAACTTTTAGTCTAATTAGGTTTCTTGTTAATTTTAAATCTGAATTAGAAGGGTCTACCCAGTAAGGAATATTTAATTCTTTGCAAATTAAGGCTGTCTCATCTCTTGAAAATAATAATATCGGTCTAACTAAAAAATATTTTTTATTTAATAATCTTTTTTTATCTATTCCCTCGAGGCCTTTCAAATTACTCCCTCTAGAAAGGTTCATAAGGAACGTTTCTGCATTATCGCTACTGGTATGTCCAGTAACGATTGATATATTGTCATTAAGTTTATTCTCGGTATTTATTTTATTTGCTAGTTCATATAATTTTTGATACCTCCATTTTCTAGCTTTTTCTTCAGTTGAAATATCAATTTCGTCAGCGTTATCAATATAAAAATTTAGATTTTTTTTTAAACAGAATTTTTTTAATTGATTAGCAAAATAATTTGATTGTTCATGCCAATTATGATTTCCATGCCAAATATTTAGCGACCAATCATGCTGCCTCTTAATATCATCCAACAATGTTAGTAAAGCCATAGAATCTTGTCCGCCTGAGACGCTGACAACTAAATTTGAGCCATTTGGGATTAATTCTTTTTCAGTTAATATTGCTTTATGGAAAATATGATGCCATTTAGTCCAATTATTTTTTAATTTTTCAAACATTTGTTTTCGTCAGGTGATATTTAAAAAAAAACGGTTCTCTATTTATACAAACAATGTCACAATCGGGAAATAAATTCATCTAGTAAATGACTCTGATTAATCAATTGCCACAAAAAGTTCAAATTGAGCTTCATAATCAAACATTACTAAAAGTTATCTCAGGATTAAATAATTTCAATATTGAATCCGTCAAAATGATCTCAAAGGCAGCTTTATTAGGTGGAGCTGATGTTATTGATTTGGCATGTAAACCTGAATTGGTTGAAGCAGTTATTGCCAATAATAATATGCCAATTTGTGTAAGTGCCGTAGAACCAAAGTTATTTGTTGATGCGGTTAAGGCAGGGGCTGCATTTATCGAAATTGGTAATTTTGATACTTTCTACGAGAAAGGAATATTTTTCTCTGCTGATCAAGTGTTATCACTAACGAAAGAGACTAAAGATCTATTGCCAGATATTCCTCTTTCTGTAACTGTTCCTCATATAATTCCATTAGACCAACAAGTTGAACTTGCGTTAAAATTAATAAATGAAGGTGCAGATATAATTCAGACAGAAGGCGGAAAAAGTTCAAATCCATATAGTCCTGGTATTCAAGGATTATTTGAAAAGGCAGTACCAACTCTTGCTTCTACTTATGCAATTAAACAGGAATTTTCAAAGAACTCTATTGTTGCACCCATAATGTCCGCTTCTGGTCTCAGTCAAATTACTTGTCCTTTAGCTATTTCATCTGGGGCTTCAGCAGTGGGTGTGGGTTCTGAAATTAATAAATTAAATAATTTAATAGGTATGATTGCCGTCATTAGGGGTTTAAAAGATTCTTTAAAAGGAGCATTAATTAGTCAAAAAATTTCTTAGGATATTAAATAAATTTAATACCTTGTGAATAATTATCAAATTCAAGCACCATATCAGCCAAGAGGTGATCAACCTGTTGCAATAAAAAGTTTGGTAAAAGGTGTTAATCAAGGTAAAAAATTTCAGACTCTTTTAGGTGCTACTGGCACAGGAAAAACTTTTACGGTTGCTAATGTAATTGAGCAAACAGGAAGACCTGCTTTAGTTCTTGCTCATAATAAAACTTTAGCAGCACAATTATGTAATGAATTAAGGCAGTTTTTCCCAAAAAATGCAGTAGAATATTTCATCTCTTATTATGATTATTATCAACCAGAAGCTTATGTACCTGTAAGTGATACTTATATTGCTAAAACTGCATCAGTTAATGAAGAAATTGATATGCTTAGACATTCAGCGACAAGATCTTTATTTGAAAGAAGAGATGTTATCGTAGTTGCTTCAATTAGTTGTATTTATGGTTTAGGTATCCCTAGTGAATACTTGAAAGCTGCGGTAAGATTTCAAGTTGGAGAAATTATCAATTTGAGGTCATCTCTAAGAGAGCTTGTGAATAATCAATATTCTCGTAATGATGTTGAAATAAGTAGAGGTAGATTTAGGATTAAGGGTGATGTATTAGAAATAGGACCTGCGTATGAGGATAGAATTATTAGAATTGAATTCTTTGGCGATGAGATTGAGGCTATTAGATATGTTGACCCATTAACTGGTGAAATCCTTGAAAGTCTTGAACAAGTTAGTGTATATCCCGCAAAACACTTTGTAACACCAAAAGAAAGACTTGAAAGTGCAATATTAGCAATAAAAAATGAATTAAAATCTCAAATTCATTTGTTTGAAAGTCAAGGTAAATTATTGGAAGCTCAAAGATTAGAACAAAGGACTAAATATGACTTAGAAATGCTTAAAGAAGTCGGTTACTGTAATGGAGTAGAGAATTATGCAAGACATTTAGCTGGTAGAGAGAAGGGAACCCCCCCAGAATGCTTGATTGACTATTTCCCTGATGATTGGCTTTTAGTAGTTGACGAAAGTCACGTCACTTGTCCACAACTTCATGCTATGTATAACGGTGATCAATCTAGGAAAAAGGTATTAATTGATCATGGATTTAGATTACCCAGCGCAGCAGATAATAGACCTTTAAAGTGTGAGGAGTTTTGGGACAAATCGAAACAGACATTATTTATAAGTGCTACACCAGGTCAATGGGAATTAGATCAATGTAATGGGGAATTTATAGAACAAGTTATTAGACCAACAGGTGTTTTAGATCCCATTATTGATGTACGACCAAGTCAAGGGCAAATTGATGATCTTTTATCTGAAATTCGTGTTCGAGCTAAAAAGAATCAACGAGTTCTTGTAACTACTTTGACAAAAAGAATGGCAGAAGATCTGACAGATTATCTATCAGATAACAAAGTGAGGGTAAGATATTTACATTCAGAAATACACTCTATTGAAAGGATTGAAATTATTCAAGATTTAAGATTAGGGGAATATGATGTATTAGTTGGTGTGAATTTATTGCGAGAGGGTTTGGATTTGCCTGAGGTATCCTTAGTTGCTATTCTAGATGCTGATAAAGAAGGATTCTTAAGAGCAGAACGTTCACTCATACAAACGATTGGTAGAGCTGCTAGGCATACAGAAGGAGTGGCATTACTCTATGCAGATAATTTTACAGACTCTATGAAAAGAGCAATTTCTGAAACCGATAGAAGGCGTAAAATACAAAAAAAATATAACGAAATTAATAATATTGTTCCAAAAGCTGCTGGTAAAAAAGTAGAGAATTCAATACTTTCCTTTTTAGAACTTTCAAGAAAATTAGAATCTGGAGGGTTCTCAAAAGATCTTATTAATATTGTTAATGATAAAACTGATGATATTTTGAAATCAAAAGATGAATTATGTATCTTAGAAGAGATGCCTGATCTCATTGATAAATTAGAATCAAAAATGAAGAATGCTGCTGCTGAATTAAATTTCGAAGAGGCAGCAAACCTAAGAGATAGGATTAAAAAACTTAGACAAAAATTATCTAGAAATTCTTAAATTATTTATTTAATGCGAAATAAGTATGTATCGCATTTACTGCTTTATTGCAATCTTTTTCTAATACAATACAAGAAGTTCTAATTTCGCTTGTAGCAATCATTTCTATATTAATTTTTTCATTAGCGAGAGCTCTAAAAACTTTTCCTGCAGTACCAACTTTACATGTCATGCCAGCACCAACAGCGCTTACTTTTGCAATATCTGGACCATAATCTATCTTAGATCCAGGTAGTTTTTTTAATAAAGTACTAAAAACAATGTCTGCATTTTCTTTATCATCTTTACTAATAGTAAAGCTAATATCTTTACTATTAACGATCGATGACCTTTCAGATTGGACAATCGTATCAAATATTAAATTTGATTCAGCTAATGCTAAGCAAATTGAAGCAGCTACTCCAGGCTTATCAGGGAGATTATTTAATGTAACTTGAACTTGATTTTTATCAAGAGCTATACCTCTAACTTCTGGTTTATCTTTATTATCCGATATTGGGTTTATAAAAATTTGAGATGTTCTTAATTTAAATTTTTCGCCAACAAATCTTATCGCTTTAGAAATATCCTTTAAATCAATTACACAACTTACCTTGATTTCGCTAGTTGCAATTAATCTAACATTGATATTAGCTTTGGATAGTGCATCAAATAGTTCAGCTGAAACGCTTGGTCTCCCCATTATGCCAGCCCCTTGAATACTAAGCTTTGTCATGTTTTTTGTTATTTTAAATTTCCCACCTAATTTAGAAATTATTAAATTACATTGACTTGTTGTTCGATCTAAAAATTCTTCAGAAACGGTAAAAGATATATCATTGAAATTTTTTTCATGAGAAGCTTGAATTATTAAATCTACATTTATTCCTGCTTCAGATAATTCTTCAAAAATCTGAGCTGCTATTCCTGGTTCATCAGGAAGTTGATATAGACCAATTACAGCTTGTTTTTCTACAATTTCTAAGCTATTTACTGTCTTTGTTAATTCTAAGCCACCTCTGCTTAATTTTAATGGCTCTATTTCGCTATGTAAAAGGGTTCCTGGCTGATTTGTTTCGCTGGATTTCACATAAAGATTGATTCCATAATTTCTTGCAATCTCAACAGCTCTTGGGTGTAGGACAGAGGCTCCTACACTCGCAAGTTCCAACATTTCTTCACAACTAATGGCATCAAGAAGTTTTGCATCTCTTACTATTCTTGGATCTGTAGTTAAGACTCCAGCAACATCAGTATATATTTCACAAGTCTCTGCTCCTAAAGCTGTTGATAAAGCGACAGCTGATGTATCAGAACCACCTCGACCTAGAGTAGTTATTTCCATTGATCCATCATGACTAAGGCTAGTTCCTTGAAATCCTGCAATAACAACAATATATCCTTGTTCAATATGATCTTTAATTCTATTTGTCTTAATATCTAGAATTCTAGCTTTGCCATGAATAGATTCCGTGATTATTCCTACTTGACTTCCAGTCATTGAAATGGCAGGGACACCATATTCATTAAGAGCAATTGCAAGTAAAGCAATAGTTACTTGTTCTCCTGTAGCAAGAAGCATATCTAATTCTCTTTTTGGAGGTTTTTTACTTACCGCATAACCAAGATTGGCTAATTTATCAGTTGAGTCTCCCATTGCAGAAACAACAATAACTAAATCATTACCTGCTTCTCTGCTTTTTATAATATTTTTTGCAATATTTTTTATTTTGGAGACGTCACCAACCGAGGTTCCTCCAAATTTTTTTACTATTAAAGTCATATTTAAATAATACTCAAAATATACAATTAAAAAATTAGTTAGGTTAAAGTAACAAAATTTTCTGTAAAAGTAGAAATTGGATTATTCCCTTTTTTTAAAGATATTTCAATATTTAAAAGCATTATCATTAAATTTATAAGATAAGAGGAACTACATTTACTCGTTTTTTTTCTGATAAAATAAATCCTTTTCGGGTTAGATATTTCAGTGATTTCAAGTAATTTGGATGAATCTACACTATCAGATAGTAATAAAACAATAGTATGAATTCTGACTTGACTTGTTAATCCTGCGATTAATTTTAGAGGAGGTTCTCCTTGATTAAGTAATTTGCAAATATCATGTAAACTCTGAGGTATTTTTTTTTGAAGTAGTAAATCTATGATTTTGAAGATATTTGTTTGATGGTCATTAAAGAGTTCTTTTGCGATTTCATTTGTTAGAACAATATCTTTATCAGTTGTATCACTTTTTGCTTCTATGTATAGTAAAGCCTTTTCTAATTCATTTTTTAATTTAAGGCTGTCAGTGCCTACTGTTTCAAGTAAAGTGGAAGATACGTTTTTTTCTAATTTTATATTTAAATTATTTGAAATTTTTTCGGTAAATTCTTGTTGACTCTCATAATCCCAAATATTTGGTAAATTATAAAACTTTTCTTTCGCTTGATTATCTTTTATAAGTTGTCTTATCAATTTTGTTGTTTTAATCCTTGCATCAGGTTTTTGATTACTTTGTAATATTAAGTGATTTCCCGCAGGAAGATTAGTTGAAATTGATTCAAGCTTTTTTGTCATAATCTCATCTTTTTTATTAAAAATTGGATTATTTTTTAATAAAACAACTCTTGATCCTTCTCCAAAAGGAGGAGTTAATGAAGCATCAAAAGCTTTAATAATTTCATTAGGATCATCACCATTAAATTTATTTAAATTGAAATCTTTCCATTCTGGAGAAATATGATTACTAATAATTTTTTCAATTTCTTTATCACAAGAGTATTTATCATTGCCCCATATTGCTTGTATTGGCATATTGTAAAAATAGGTTTTTTTTATTATGACCTTTTTTTTTAATTGAGATACGAAATGGTTCAAGATCATCCAATATTTTTAGAAAGTATTAATTTTATTCGAGCCAATTTACCAACTAATAATTTCAGTAAGGTTGAAAATAAGATTTTAGAGAGGTTGATTCATGCTTCCGGAGATTTTAAGATTCAGAGTCTTTTAAAGTTCAGTGAAAATGCATGTGAGAGAGCAATTGAAGCTCTTAAAAATAATGCTCCTATTTTGACAGATACTGATATGGCAGCAGCAGCAGTAAAATCTATGGCAAGGGATACACATGGTAATAGTGTATTTTCAGCTAAACAATGGATCGACGAAAATAGTATTTACCCAAATACAAAAACTGCTTATGGGATTGAGAAAGCTTGGTTCAGTCTTACAAAAAAATATTATGGTAAAAATTCACCACTAGTTATTTTTGGTAGCTCACCAACTGCACTTGAAAAATTGCTGGATATTCTTGAAAAGGATAGTAAAAATTCTCCAAGTTTAATTATTGGTATGCCAGTTGGTTTCATTGGAGTTGAGAATTGTAAGAAAAGATTAAGCAAAACAAACTTTCCATATATAATTTTAGGCTCCACCAGAGGAGGAGCAGCAATGGCAGGAGCTACAATAAACGCACTCTTAAGAGAATCAATTTAAATTATGCAGCTTTGTCTTCATAGAATTCAAGATTAATATTATTAATAAAGTTATTACTTTTTTCTAGATAATTTAATATGTTTTCAGCTTTATTTATAACTTGTATTGGTACACCTGCTAATCTTGCCGCCTCAATACCATAACTTTTATTAGAACCTCCTGTCTCAATTTTATGACAGAAATCTAATCTACCGTTTTTATTCCTTACCGTTACTTGAAAATTCGCTACGTTATCAAGACTTTTTTGTAAATAATTAAGTTCGTGATAATGGGTTGCAAAAATACATTTACAATTTATTTTTTTTGCAAGATATTCGCTTACAGACCATGCAATTGATAAACCATCAAAAGTAGAAGTTCCTCTACCAATTTCATCTAGTAGTACTAAGGATGATTTAGTCGCTTGGTTAAGGATTGATGCAGTTTCTGCCATCTCTACCATAAATGTAGATTGCCCTGTCGACTGATCATCAACGGCACCAACTCTTGTAAATATTCTGTCTACAACTTGTATTACAGCACTCTTAGAAGGAATAAAAGAACCTATTTGCGCTAATATTTGTATTAAACCTATTTGTCTAATAAAACAACTTTTTCCACTTGCATTTGGCCCAGTTAAAATAATTAATTTTTGATTATTATCAAATAAGATATCATTTGGTATAAATTTATTTTCATCAAGTAATTGCTCAACTATTGGATTCCGACTTGCTTTGATATCAGTTTTGTTATTTCCATTTTGTTCCTTTAATGGAATTATTTGCGGTTTAATAAAGTTATTTTCAAGTGATACCAGTGATAATCCTAGTAATGCATCTAAACCTGCGATAGATCTTGCAATTGATCTAATGTCTTTTGTCTTATTAGCTACTAAATTTCTTATTTCACAAAAAATGTCATATTCTCTTGTAGCTGCACGATTTTTAATCTGAAATATTTTACTCTCTTGAGATTTAATTGATGTAGTTATGAATCGCTCCTCATTTGTTAATGTTTGTCTTTTTATCCAATGTTTTGGAGCTTGATTAACTTTCGATTTGTTGATAGATATGTAATATCCAAAAGTTCGATGGAACTGTATTTTTAAGTTTGGTATTTTGCTTAAACTTCTTTCTTTCTTTTCCTCGCTTTTTAACCAAACGCTGTAATCATCAACTACATTACGAAGTCCATCAAGTATATTATCTATTCCATCATGTATCAAACCTCCTTCACTAATATTGAGGGGAGGATATTCAACTAAAGTTTTACTGATTTTGTCAGCTAATAGAATTAGATCAGTATTTGCTTCTTTTAATTTTTGTATCCATGGGGGTAAATCCAAAGAAAATAAATCAACAACTGATTTTAATTTAGGTAATCTTTTAAGTCCTTCTGATATAGCAATTAAATCTCTTGGACTAGCCTGCCCAGCGCAAGCCCTACTTGATAGCCTCTCAAGGTCTCCCATCGCTCTAAGAAGATTTTGAGTTTCAGTTCTTAATTTTTTTGAATTTAAAAAATTTGTAATTACATTTTGCCTTGCTGAGATTTCCTTGATATTTATTAAAGGAAAGTTCACCCAACTTCTTAAACATCTTGCTCCCATGCAAGTATAAGTTCTGTCAATACTCCAAAGGAGTGACCCTACATAATTATTTTCTCTTTGAGTATGTGTGATTTCAAGATTCTTTTTTGTTTGATAATCAATTATTAAGTTCTCATTAGAGAATTTTAGGATAGGGTAATCTAATGAAATCTTTACAGAAGAATTATTTTCATAGCAGTGTGGGTTTATTATTTTCAAATAAGCCAATAATCCTCCTAATGATTTTGTTGAGCTTTTTAAAGTCTTTAAACCTAAACCCTCTATTGAACTAATATTATAAAAATCCTTAATATTTGAAATAGCTTCTGAAAGGCTAAAATCTGTTTTTTTAGTAATAGTATATTTTAGTTTTTTCCCTGTTATGTGAAGAAGACTTTTATCTTCTTCACTACCAATTATTATTTCAGAGGCATCTAGTTTTGAAACTTCATCTTTTAATTTATTAATTGAGTTTCCTTCAATGATAATTAATTCTCCAGTACTTACATCAGCTCTTGAAATGCCCCACGTACAGTCCTTGTCATTTTTTGTGTCTTCAATATAAATTGCTGTAATCCAATTATTCTGTTTTGCCACTAGCATCCCTTCTTCAATAACTGTTCCAGGTGTGATAACTCTTGTTATTGCGCGTTTAATTAAAGCTCCGTATTTCCCAGGACTTTTTTCAATCTGATCACAAATAACGACAGAGAAATTTTTCTTAATTAATTCAGAGCTATATCTTTCTAATGCATGGTGAGGAATCCCTGCCATTGGAACTCTTCCAATCTTTTTACCACCATCTTTACTAGTGAGAGTTATTTCTAATATCTCAGATATCAAAATTGCATCTTCAAAAAAACATTCATAGAAATCACCTAATCTGTAAAGTAATAAATGATCAATATTATCTTCTTTAAGAGTTACATAATGTTTTAGTACTGGAGCTAGTTCTTCTTTGTTAACAGTCTTAAAGCTATTTGAATCTTCGTTAACTAGTTTTAAAGTTTCATTGTTTATAACTTCATTATTAGAGAAATTATTTTTTTGATAAGAGTATGAGGAATTTCTAGGTCGTTTTTTTGCATCTAACTGCAATTCTTCATCACTAAAGTTTTCATGTTCATAAGTGCTGTTTTGTTCATAAGTGCTGTTTTTATATATATTCTCATCATTAGAACTTCCAAATAAATTTTTTTGAATTAGATCATCCCCTGACATAATTTTTTAAATACTTCCTTAAATACTAGGGAGTTATTTTTTTTTTGCATCTTACAACTCGATAAGAGTATGTAACTTTTTCCCCAAAAAACCTTTTTTATGAGAATATAATAGCCATGTAAGTAATTAAAATCATTAAATTATGCAGGCTGTAAACTTTTTCTTTGTTAATGCTCTCCTTTTTTCATCATTAATTGCAGTAGTAGGTGTTCCTGTTTTGTATGTAACTCAACCATCTTCAGAAGAGGGTCAAAGAGAAAATAGAAGAAAAATTTATTCTATTGCTGCGGTTTGGGTTGTGTTAGTTTTTGTAACTGGAATTGTATCTTCTTTGGTTTGATCCAAGACTTAAGGTATGAGAGTCTATTAATATATTAATTATTCAAAAAATTGTAATGACTACCTATGAAGGTTCTTTTACTAATGCATCATCTCTTAGAGTTGGTATTGTAATAGCAAGATTTAATGATTTAATTACTAATAAAATTCTATCTGGTTGTATTGACTGTTTAAAAAGACATGGTCTAGACACCTCAGAAAATGGTAAAAATCTTGATATCGTTTGGGTCCCTGGTTCTTTTGAATTGCCAATAGCAGCCAAAACTTTGCTTGCAAAATCAAAATATGATGTATTAATAGCACTTGGGGCTGTTATTAAGGGTGAAACTTCCCATTATGACGTCGTTGTTAATGAAGCGAGCAAAGGTATTTCAAAAGTTTCATATCAAAATAATATTCCTATTATTTTTGGAGTTTTAACAACAGATACTATGCAACAAGCTTTAGAAAGAGCTGGTATCAAAAATAACTTAGGATGGAATTATGCTTTGCAAGCAATTGAAATGGGATCATTAATAAAAAATTTAAACTAGTGAATAATTTTTTTTTATTTTTCTCTAATTTAAGATAAGATTAACTATATGCGGATGTAGCTCAGTGGTAGAGCATCTCCTTGCCAAGGAGAATGTCGAGAGTTCGAATCTCTTCATCCGCTCTTTCAAAACTTTGAACTAAAAGTTTTTAATCGTTTCAGCTAATTTAAATTAAGGATTGGTTAATGCGTAATATTGATTCTTACGCAAGAATTTTTATTAGTATTACTTATCAAGACTGTAAATATCATAATGAATTATTGTTGAATATTTCTAAGAAAATAAATCAGTTAATGATTGGGTCGAAATTAGAGATTAAATGGATAGCCATCTGTTTGAAAAATCTATTTTTTTAATGAAGGATGAGGTTAAAAGAATCCAATAAAAATAATAACCTTTATTATTTCTCGGGAAAAGACAATAATCTATCGGAGAAAATATTGGAGCTATGAAATACATAAAGCTACTTTTGAAAGATAAGAATCTCTTCTCGCTAACTTTGGCTAATTTATTGACTAACTTATATAAAAGAAAAATTTGACTTTATTAGTTGATATAACTAATTTTTATATGAGTGTAGTTTAATTAAGTTGTTGAAAGACTTAGTAAATTTCTAGGTTTATAAGGGTTGTTTGAAAAGGAAAACATAAATTAATATACATGTCTCTTTATATGTTTCTAGGGTTATATTTTTACTTACATAAGATAGTATTTTGTCTTTAACAAAGGAACTAGAAGAACAATTAAAAGTACAAAGAGATAAACTTTTAGATTTATCTGGGAGGAATTCCTTAATTGATTTTAAATTTAAAGTCAAAGAAAATGCTAGATCCCAAAATTATTTAAGAATCGTCGATGAAATACCAGAATTAATAATTGACAAATTAAATGTGGATAAAAGATTTGAAGTAATATCAAATAAAAAAGATAAAGATAGTGATAAACCTTATGAATTAGATCTTAAGTTAAAGTCTCAGATTAAAGAAACACTTCCTCAATATAGGGATTTTGATATTCAGACTAATGAAAAAGGTCTTATTTTTTCGCGAACTTGCGATAAACTTTTCGCTAAGAATAAACTTGAACTTGATGAGAGAGGACTAAATAGTTTATGCATTTCTGTAGGTTTTTTGCGTTGGTTTGAGGAAGAAAAATCAAACAACTTCAGAGAATATTTTTCACCCTTAATTCTGTATCCAGTTCAAATGATAAAAGAAAGATCAGTTAATGGTTTTCAATATTCACTTGAAGCCTCAGAACAAGATACTGATTTAAATGTTTGCCTTATTCAAAAAATGCTTATTGAATATGGATTCAAAATACCTGAATTGGAATTAGATGAAG
>CAYNKY010000040.1:0-15267 GCA_964397895.1 uncultured Prochlorococcus sp. | reverse complement strand
GCGTAGTAAATTCCTACAGTCATAACTTCAAATTGATTACCTTAAAATAATAAAGACAAAAAACATCAATTTAATTTTTTCAAAAACTTTTTCATGTATATTTTTATACTTATTAAAGTTAAAAATGTTTTTATAGTAAATTTTCCTTCGATAAGTTCAGGTTTATGGCAATAGCAGATCTAGAAAATCTTCTTAAAAAATTAGTTATTGAGTTTAACCTTGAAACTAATAAAGATAATAAATTAGTAGTTTTTCTAGGATTACTAGGAGATTTTGATAGTTTTGAATATGGTATAAATGCTTCTAAATATTTAAAGCAAATCAGAAATCACAAAATTGATATCTTTTTAATAGCTATTGGGAGCGAAAAAGGAAAGGATAAATTTTGTTCATTCACTGGTTTTCCTAAAAACAATTTAAAAATCGTAAAAGACAATTCCACACATCAATTGTTGGGAGCTTCAAAAGGTATTGATACTGGATTGGGTGGCTGGATAAATTTATTTATTATGCTTTTAGGCATAGGTTCACCAAAAACCATACCAGAAGTTATTAGAGGTTACACAGGAGATAAAAATTCAGATCAAATTTATCACCATGATGATAATATTGAATTATTTAAATTTATAGAATTATCAGGAAAGCTCTTTGAAAAAAGTTTTGGCACCGGTTATTTGAGACCTTTTGAATTAGCAACTTTTAGGTTAAAAAATATGATTGAAATATTCAATAATTGGAATGATTACATGATAGATACAGAATATTTAACTCAAAGGGGAGCAACTTTTTTGCTAAATAAAAATAATAAAATAATTTATAAGTATTACTCTAAAGATATACTTGATTACTCGCAAGATATGAGTTCTCCTCTTAAATTTATAGATGAGAATTTAGATAAATGAGCTTTTTAAACGCAGACTATTTTGGCTATGCAGCTGCAATTCTGACAACACTGGCCTTTTTACCTCAATTAATAAAAACACTTAAAACACAAAAAGCAGATGATGTATCTTTAATTACGCTAATAATGTTTATCACAGGAGTTGCTTCATGGATCATTTATGGATATAAAATTTCATCAATACCAATATTAATTGCAAATATTATTACACTTATATTAAATGCTCTTATATTGACATTCAAATTATTCTTCGCAAAAAGAAATGAGTGATTATTCTTTGATAAATTCGTTTGTATAAAATTTATAGATCAAAACTATTTTTTAACCTATTATTCAAGAAATTGGTTTTTAGATTTGAAAACTACAAAGTGCTGGGTATGGTTTAGAGGAAGCTTAAATGATAATGGTTTTTGGAAAGAGGGCTTTACTTGTACATTTGATGAAAATCCTGGGATTTTGATTGAAAGTCCTTCCTACGTTACTTGTAGAGTTCCAAAGTGGCGCGTTCAAACCACTGAACCAGAAGATTTTTCTAAAAGCCCAATTATTCCGGATAATGCAGTTTGGAAAATAATTTAGTACTTATAAATTTTATTAAAAACTTTCTTCAGTAACTATATAGTAATATATCCGAACGAATAATAAAAGATCATTTCTAATCTATTTGTAAGTATTATCCCTTTTCTAACTATTGGTTTTTATTTAGGAAGAATAAGGCCTAAATATTCTGAAAACTTAGCAATATTTCTTGTTAAATATGGAATCCCAATTAGCATCATGGGACTTTTATTAAAAGTTGGAGTAAATATTGACTTAATCAAATCAGCACTAATATCTTTCTTAACGATATTTGTTTCGATATTACTGATAAACTTATTCCCCTTTATTAAAGACAAGCTCCCTAATTATTCAATACAGTTAGCAGGACTGATTGGGAATACTTCTTTTCTCGGAATACCCGTAGCATTAGCAATTTTATCAACTAGCACAATAAATTTTACAATTGGATTTGACCTTGGGACAACATTATTTTCATGGATCTTTGGTCCTTATTTTCTCAAAAAAGAATTACACAAGAATTCAAATTTAAGCATCAAAAGATTTTTTCTAGCTATTTTTGAAAGTCCAGCATCTCGCGGAATATTAGGTGTCTTAACTATATATCTATTTAGAATTGATGAAATACTTGGAAATATTTTATGGATACCTGCAAGATTTGTTATCTTCTTGGCAATTATAGTAGTAGGTACAAGACTTGGAATAATAACAAACCAAAATAAAATATTATTTAAATTAAGTAAAGAAATAAAATTTTCAATTTTTTTGAAACTGATATTATTTCCATTAATAATATATTTGATTTGCATAGGAATAGGCTTTAGTAAAACTGAAACAACAGCTTTGGTCTTACAGGCAGGCACGCCTACGGCAATATCAACAATCTTAATGGCAGAAGCCTACAAAGTTAACCAAGACATTGCTGCAAAAACACTTTTTGCCTCCACAATCATATCCCTGGGAAGTATTCCATTAATAATTAGTTTAATGAGATTAGGCTAAAATATCCAATTTAAACTAATATTCAGCACGAATTAGTTTTATTGTAAACATTAGGTGCAGAAATCCACATAATGTCTTAAGATTTTCTTTATGAAGTCAACAAATCCAAAAAACGAATATATACCGTTGAACATAAATCTTTCTGTACGGAGAGATACTATAAGACTTTTAACAGAGATGGCTAATGATATGGGAATTAGTTTAGATGAGGTATTAAGTTTTCTAGCAGAGGATTCTGTATTAGATCTTGAGATTGATGAAGCTCTTAACGAGATTAATATTCCAAACAAATGTAGTTTGATAGATTTAAAGAATATTATTAAAAATAGAAAACTTTTTTAAAACTTTTCGAAATTTTCTAACATCCATGTAGATTGAAAACCTTCTTTCTTAAAAATTTTTGAGTAAAGATTTAAATCACTCTTTTGAATTCTTATTAAATTATAAATTCCAAATACACCTAAATTTTGATGTTTTATATTCACCCAATGTTTTTTATTCTTAGAGTATTTATCAATAACCACAAGTAAAGTATTTGAATCGTAATTAGGATTATCTAGCTCATTTCTTCGATTACCAAAAGCTAATCTTTCTGAAAGATTAATAATTCCTACTGGAGTACTAGATTCATAAAAAACAATTTGTTTTGAGTAGAAATGGAGTGAGGGCTTCCTAATTCCGATCATTACTAGTGGTTCATTTTGCTGCCTTATTTGAATTATCTCTTTAGAAATTTCCCTGATCGGCAGTTGCCTTAGATTATCAGCTATTTTTCTTACAGGTGACATTATTAAAAACTGAATAAAAATAAAGAGTATCTGCAAAAATAAAATTGATTTTGAGAAAAATCTAACTACAAAAATTAAAGAAGAAACTGTTAAGACTGATAAAAAAATTCTTGACCTAAGAATTAGTCCAGATTCTTTAATTTTACTGACTAAATTTGGCATTTCAGGATCATTAATCAAAGAGAGCCAACCATCAGAAAAATAAAAAGCACAAGATATTCCGAATAATAAAAAAGTAGTAACTAGCCATATTGAGGAAAAATTTCTAGATTTATTTAATAAAATTTCAGCACTTTTAGTAATCAATATTGAGGCAGCTGGAATTGCTGGGAGCCAATAACTAGGAAGTTTTGTAGCAGAAATTGTAAAAAATAAAAAAATGGAGAATATCCAACAAGCAGAGAAAATATAAATGTCATCAGATTTTGCCGTCTTACTTTTTAAATTTTGAAAAAATTCTTTTATGGTTTCAATAATCCCATGAATCAAGAATGCAGTAAAAGGTAAAGAACTTAAAATCATAATATATATAAAAAACCACCATGGTTCTGCATGATTATTGACGACAGAAGTATATCTCTGGACGTTATGGTAACCAAAAAAATTATCCCAAAAAATTTTTCCTTTATCAATTAATTGCATCAAATACCACGGTAAGCTTACAAATAAAGTGATTAATATGCCTCTAATCGGATTAATTTTCATTATCAGAATTTGCCAATTCTTCTGAATTGAGAAAAAAAGAATAAGTGTAAGTGAGACTATTATCAAAGCTACTGGACCTTTAGTTAATATTGCCAGCCCTAAAAAGAACCATGGCATAAAACTTAATTCATCATTATCAGAAACAATTTTTCTCCAAAACATTAGAAGACTTATTCCAACAGTTGAACATAAAAGTGAATCGCTTACTGCTGTCCTACTCCAGATAATTATTAGAGGAGATAAAGAGAAAGCTAAAGATGAAACAATGGAAAGATAAAAACTTCTATTTGAATCCCTATTGGTACAAATAATAGTATCTGCAATTATCAACATTAAAAATAGGGATGATAAAGCAGAAGGAAGTCTTGCGGAAAGAGAGCCAAGAGCATCCCAATTCTCATTTCTTCCGAGTGAATAAAATATCGCCATCATCCAATAGTAGAAAGGCGGCTTATCAAATCTTAAAATTCCATTTACTTTAGGAGTAAACCAATCTCCTGATTGACTCATTGCTCTACCAGCCGATGCAAATAAAGGAGGAGTTTCATCAACGAGACCTGTCGAACCAAGGTCAAAAAGGAAAAGAAAAAAGCCCAGTATTAAAATTATTAAAAAGGCAAGAAGTCTTTTATTTCTAAATATTTTTATCATATTTTTAATTTAGTTATATTCTTTAATAACCTTTTTGAGCCAAGTTACAACTTTATCAGTAAATATTTTTGTTGAAGCATTTTTTTCAACCCAATCTCTACAATTTTTACGATTTATATTATTTATTTTATTTAAGTATTTAACAAGACCTTCCTTATCATCAGGATCAACTAAATATCCTGTCTCACCATGTTTAATAATTTCGCTTGGACCTCCTTTTGCATAAGAGATTACTGGGACGCCGCAAGCAAGGGCCTCTACAACTACATTTCCATAAGCCTCATTCCATTTGGGGGTATTTATGAGCGCTCTACATCTTCCAAGTCCTTTTTGCAATTCCTGAGTTTTTAAAAACCCTTTCCAAGAAATAATTTTTGATGAGTATAAATTTTCAATTTTTGATAAGTAATTTTGATCTTGTATGACCCCCCATACATTGAGCATCTCACCAATCTTATTTGCAACATAAGTAGCATCTTCTAATCCTTTTTCAGGGGCTACTCTACCTACCCATGCCAATGGGCCATTTTTAGTATTATTAAATTTATAATTAGATAAATCAAAACCATTCCCAAGAATTAGTGGACGTTCAATAAATGGATAGTCAGAGGCCTGACTTCTTGTATGAAATCCAAAGTTATTTGGGTACTTGAAATATACTTCTGAAATTATTTTTTTTATTTCAAAACTTTCATCTCCCATGCTAATCAAATGCAATAAAGGTATATCTAAATCCAATGTCTTATGAATTGGTAGATAATCATAAGATAAATTAACTATGACATCAGAATCATTTTTAAAGCTTAATGCTTTGTCTAGCATTGATTTAACAATAGAATCATTAGTGAGAACTATTTTTGAGTCATATTTCTGATGTTGCCAACTTTTTTGTTTTCTACCTCTAACGCAAATCAATTGAGCTGATTTACAATTATCAGATAATCTTGATTTTTCAGGCGCTATAACTCTTACTTGATGACCATCATCTAGAAGTCCACTTACTAACGAATTTAACGTTAATTCAACTCCACCTCCTTCTCCACTACTTAAGAAACCAATTGGAGTACTAATTATAGTAATTCGCATCATTAAGATACTTTTATTTTGATAACATATTAAACTTTACTCTCACTATTACTAATTTCCCATAAAGATTGCCTCTGGCTAACAAAGAAGACAGAAAACAACACAAAAACTACACCTACCCATTGAAGAAGCGTTAATCTTTCTTCAAGCCAAAGTCCTCCACTAATTAGAGCAAAAACAGGCGTTAAGAAAGCCAAAGTACTAAAACCTGTAATTTCTTTACTATTAGCAAAATAAAAAAATAATCCATAAGCGACTGCACTTCCAAATATACTGGCAAATGCCATTAGGCCCCAATCAGTAAGTGACCATACAGGTAATAATTGGAAATCAGTTTGTAAACAATATTTAAATATTAAGGGGAAACTTCCGAATACCATATGCCAACCAGTGACTGATACTGGATCACTTTTAGTACAGGTCAATCGAATGAGGATTGTACCCAAAGCCATAGATAATGCTGCCGCAAGCATCCATGCTTCGCCTACATTAAAATGAATATCTCCCATATTGGTATCAGACATTAACCACCATTTCTCAAGAAATTCCTGAGGAAATCCAAGAAAAATTATCCCACCTAATCCGAATAAAAGACCTAGCCAGCCTATTGGGTTTATTATGTTACCAAAAATTACTCTTGCTAGTAAAGCAACAATTAAAGGTTGAGAATCTATTAAAACAGAACCTAAACCTGCTCCAGTTTTTGAAATTCCATAAGTTAAAAATAGTTGAAAAAAAGTTGCATCGACTATCGTAAAAACAATGAACCATTTCAAATCGCACCTATAAATTTTTAAATCCCTTTTAAGTAAATATGTTGTTATCAGAACAAGTATTCCTGCAGGTAATAATCTTAATGATGCTACAAATTCAGGGCCAGCACTTGAAACAAGAGGGGTCATTGCGGCCATAGATGTACCCCAAAGTGCAAATGGAAGTATCATTAAAAACCAATTTAAAATCAATTTCATCTAATCTGCTGATAATCTTTTAATTGTTCATTTAAGATTAATACTAAAAAGGAAAAGAATGATTTGGCCCTTTAAAAGAAAATCCAAAAAAAGAATGGCAAGAATTGTAATAGAAGAACCTATTACAAGTTCAACGAGAATTGCTACTCTAAAATCACTCAAACAAATAGAAGAGAGGGAATTCCCCGCACTTTTATTAAGAATAGATAGTCCTGGTGGTACCGTGGGAGATAGCCAAGAGATTTATTCTGCAATTCAAAGATTGAAGTCCAAAGGCTGTAAAGTGGTTGCCAGTTTTGGCAATATCTCAGCTTCGGGAGGAGTTTACATTGGAGTTGCTGCCGATAAAATCGTAGCTAATCCTGGAACTATTACGGGATCAATAGGCGTAATTATTAGAGGCAACAATATTTCAGAGCTACTAAGCAAAATCGGGATTAAATTCGAGACTGTAAAAAGCGGAATATTTAAGGATATTCTTTCTCCAGATAAACCTTTGAGTATTGAAGGAAGGGAATTGTTACAGAGTTTAATTGATGAAAGTTATAAACAATTTACAGAAGCCGTTTCAGAGGGCAGGAATATCCCTGTAGATGAAGTTAAGAAATTTGCTGATGGAAGAATTTTTACAGGATCACAAGCAAAAGAGTTA
This sequence comes from uncultured Prochlorococcus sp., assembly GCA_964397895.1. Taxonomy (GTDB): domain Bacteria; phylum Cyanobacteriota; class Cyanobacteriia; order PCC-6307; family Cyanobiaceae; genus Prochlorococcus_A. Next base: position 7,953 of record CAYNKY010000040.1, on the reverse strand, counting down.
GGATTAGTAGACGAAATCGGAGATGAATATAAAGCTAGAGAAATTGCTGCAGAGATGGCCGGTATTGATATAAAAGTCGAGCCTCTAACAATTGGAAAAAAGAAAAAGAAAATATTAGGTCTATTACCAGGAGGAGAAATTGCTGAGAAAATAATAAACAGGCTCACTTTTGAAATTGATACATCCAATAAATTCCTATGGCTCTATAGAGAATAAATCCATTATGAGCCTAATTAATGAATTTAATAAAATTGTTGTTATTCGAGGCGCAACAACTTGCCAAGGTAACAGCAAAGATCACGTGAAAGATTCTGTTCAAGAACTTATTAATGAATTAATTTTGCGTAACGAGTTAATTCCAAACAATATACTATCAATTACTTTTACTGTGACTAATGATATTAATTGTTGTTTCCCAGCCTCTATAGCTAGAACATGTAACGGTCTTGATACAGTAGCCTTTTTAGATTGTCAGCAAATGTATGTACCAAATGATATAAGTTTTTGTATTAGATTAATGGCTCTAACTTTCTTAAAAAAGGGATTAAAACCTAATCACCCATATTTGAGAGGTGCTTCCAAATTGCGACCTGATAGATGTTAATCTGTTAAAACAAAATAAAAATCTTAAACAAATTTTTAGAAATCAAAGTAATGTTTACTAAATTTAAAAATTCTTTTCAAACAAAAGGTATCTTAAAAGTTATATTTGTTTTGCCAGTTCTCACGGCAGTAATATATCCCAACTTTTCTAGTCCAACTAAAGCAGGATTAGAATTTCAATGGGGAGATAATCCTAATTATAAAAAATTAAGATGGTTTCAACGAAATGGAAAGAAAAAATCAAGAAATAAAATCTTTTTCTTTTTAAGACCGAGTGACAGAAAAACTGGACTTTTAAAAATCAATGTTAAGATACCAGATAATTTCAAATCAAAAATAAAACCTAATAAAATATCAGTTTGTAAAGTCCAAATTGGAGGTTTTGATCGCAAGACAAAATGTATTGAAGATGTCAAAGCTGATGTGGAAATAAATCTAAAAACAAATAATTTGGATATTTACCCTTTTACACCAATCCCATCTGATAAAGATTCTTATGCTGTGATTTTTAACGTTATTAATCCTCAACGTTCAGGTCTATATCAGTTTCATTCTTTTGGACAGTCATCAGGTAAAGTTCCTGTTTCATATTACTTAGGAAGTTGGACATTAAAAATTGATCAACTGTAAATGATGTATTAAATGTTAGATTAATAAAGATATAAAAAAACAATGACAAAAAGAACATTAGGCGGAACTTCTAGGAAAAGAAAACGTGTCTCAGGTTTTAGGGTTAGAATGCGTTCTCATACTGGAAGAAGAGTTATTAAAAGCAGGAGAAAAAGAGGAAGAGAAAGAATTTCTGTTTAAATAAATAATGGCATTACCAAAAAGAATGCGAATTAAAGGTCATCGTACCTTTAAATATATTCATCAAAATTCAAAAAAGTTTTATGGTAAATTGATGAATCTAAAGGTAGCCAAATCATGTCCACAAATACTCTTATCACATAAACATTATGACAATGCTTCAAACTTCAGATTAGCTATAACTATTAGTAAAAAAGTTTCCAAGAAATCTGTAATTCGAAATAAGATAAGGAGAAAATTACATGAAAATTTTTTAAAAAATTTTCAAGACAAAAATAGTCACATTCCATATTGGGTAATTGTTAACCTTAAAGGTGGGAATTTTCGTAATGATGAAAATGAATTATTGAAAGATTTTCAATCTTTAATTTCAAAAACAGGACTTTTAAAATGATTAATATTAAAGAAGATGTATTTTATGAAGGAGGTCCAGCAAGAGGTGACTTAATAATCAATCTCTTGGCAGGCTTAACTCTTTTAGGACTTCCATTTACTTTTGCTGCAATTGTAAGAGCCTTATGGTTACGATTTACAATCTCTAATAAGAGAATAAGTATTATTGGTGGTTGGTTTGGAAGAAATAAAACCCAAGTTTCTCTTAGTAATATTAAAGAAATTAGATCTGTGCCAAGAGGATTTGGTTCTTATGGAGATATTGTACTAATTTTGAATGATGGTGCCAAAGTTGAAATGAAATCAATCCCCTCTTTTAGAGATAAACAAAAATTCATTGAAGAAAACATTACAAAAAATCCTAAATCAACTAATTTAGGAGAAACTCAAGGATTTGCCACAAAAAGCTAATTTTTAATCACAAATTGTTTACTCAATCCTGTAATATAGTTAATCTATTACCTTACTAACATTTTTATCGTGATCGGGTTCATTTCAGAAAAATTATTAATCCCGATTTTGGATTTCTTTTATGGTTTAGTACCAAGTTATGGTTTAGCTATTGTTGCATTAACTGTTGTTATTAGAATTGCATTATTTCCATTGAGCGCAGGATCGATCAGAAGTGCTAGGAGAATGAAAATTGCACAGCCTGTCATGCAAAAAAGGCAAGCTGAGATTAAGTCAAAATTCGCTGGAAATGCAAAAAAGCAGCAAGAAGAATTAGGCAAACTAATGAACGAATTTGGAAGTCCTCTCGCAGGTTGTCTTCCTCTGATAGTTCAAATGCCTGTCCTATTTGCATTATTTGCGACTTTAAGAGGATCTCCATTTGCTGATGTGCCTTACAACATAAATTTGAAAGTTTTACCACAAGAACAAATAGCTACTTTAGAGCCTAAGCCTTTTACTTCTCAAAGACATTCAATTTTTATAAATGAAAAAACTCACTTTCCTGTAATTGCTTCCATTCCAAATGGGACAAAACTAGGATTAGAAGATTCATTAAAAATAAATTTACAAACTACAAATGGTAATAATTACACTGATGTATTATCTAAGTATGATGAAGGGAGTAAATTTTTACCTTCATGGAAAGTCCAAAAAGGCTCAGAGAACGTAAAAGTTAATGAGGATGGAATTGTTACCCCAATACAACCTGGTGATGCAACAATTGAAGTCAAAATTCCTGGATTAGCTGCTAAAAGTGGTTTTCTCTTTATCAAAGCACTTGGTCAGGTTGGATTTTATGTGGATGGCGCTATTAATTGGGATATTGCTGCATTAGTCGGTGCTTTTGGTTTAACTTTATTACTTTCACAGTTTCTTTCTGGCCAGGGCATGCCAGCAAATCCTCAACAATCAACAGCCAACAAAATTACCCCTGTAATGATTACAGGAATGTTTTTGTTTTTCCCCCTTCCAGCAGGAGTTCTTTTATATATGGTAGTTGCAAATATTTTTCAAGCTTTGCAAACCTTTATTCTCAATAAAGAAGCACTACCTGATAATCTTCAAAAGATTCTTGATGATCAACTTCTTAACAAAACTGAAGTTTCAACAAGTCCTACCATTAATGATAAAAGGCTACCATTTGAACCAAATAGCAAAAAATAGTTTTCTTTAAACTTATATGCAAAACTGGCACAAAAACTTAGACTTACTTATAAAGGCAAGGACACCTCTCATATGGATTAAAAGTAAAGAAGAGGAAAGGCTTTATAGGTTTATTGAGGCTGCCAGTAAAAGATTACACAAAAAAAGAATTATAATTTGGGACTGTGTTAATGGAATAAAAGGTTCATTAAATGATGAAAAGAAGTTCATGAATAATCCTCTAGGAATTTTAAATTGGATAAAAGAACAGAACAACGAAGTTTCAACGATAATTTTACTAAAAGATTTCCATAAATTTTACGATGACCCAACTATTTTGAGAACAATAAAAGAATTATCTTTTTACTTAAAAGAAACATCTCATAACATTATTTTTAATTCTCATTTATATCCAGCTTCAGAAGAATTAGATGAATTACTTACTAGTATTGATTTACCTCTTCCAGATCAAGATGAATTAGTTAATTTAATAAGAAATATCTCATTAAAAACTGAATCCAATCTCAATGACAATGAATTAAGTGAGCTGGCTATGGCCTCTAGTGGATTAACCGAGTTGAGAGTAAGACAGGTTGCAGCTAGAGCACTTACACAAAGAGGTAAAATTGGTATAGATGACGTAAAAGATATCATTGAGGAGAAAAAACAAGTTATTGCAAGAAGTGAAATACTTGAATTTTTTGAGAGTAATTCTAATTCAAATGATATTGGAGGGCTAATTATTTTAAAAAACTGGCTAAAACAAAGACATCAAGCTTTTTCCAGCGAAGCAAGAGACTATGGTTTGCCTCTCCCAAAAGGAGTTTTATTAGTTGGTCCTCAAGGGACAGGCAAATCACTTACAGCGAAAGTAATAGCTCAAAACTGGTCAATGCCTCTTTTGAAACTTGATGTGGGTAGATTATTTTCTGGTTTGGTAGGTTCAAGTGAAGCCAGAACCAGAGAAACGATCATAAGAGCAGAAGCCATGTCACCTTGTATATTGTGGATTGATGAGATTGATAAAGGATTTGGGGGAGACGCTAGAAGTGATGGTGGCACTAGTCAAAGAGTTCTGGCAAGTTTACTAACTTGGATGGCTGAAAAAGATTCAGCTGTTTTTGTTATCGCAACTGCTAATGCAATAGATAAACTACCTCCAGAACTTTTACGAAAAGGAAGATTTGATGAAATATTCTTTCTTGATTTACCAAAATCAGATGAAAGGCTAAGTATTCTTGATTTGCATTTAAAAAAAAGAAGACCAAACTACAATTTTGAACTTACAACTATTGTTGATAGAACTAGTGGCTACTCAGGAGCAGAATTAGAGCAAGCAGTTATAGAGGCAATGCATTATTCATTCTCAGAGAAAAGAGAAATATCCGAAAGAGATTTAATAAGAGCGGTTTCAGAACTAGTCCCATTATCAAGAACTGCAAAAGAGCAACTTGATTTACTAAAACAATGGTCCTCTTCTGGGCGTGCTAGATTAGCATCTTAAAACTAAATCTATTATTTTCAATATCAGAAGATATCTTTTGATGAAAATTAAAAAAAATATTAATTCTTTACTTAGAAATTTATATGTAAGGATATTATAAAGATTGATGATTTTAAAATAGTGTTAGATCAAAAATTAATAAGAGAAAATCCGACACTAGTAGAGGAAAAATTATTACGAAGAGGCTTAAAAATAGATTTATCTAATCTCCATTGTTTAACATTAAAATTAAAAGATACGGATATTGAACTTTCAAAATTGCAATCTGAAAGTAAGAAATTAAGTAAATTGATTGGTAAAAACTATCAAAATGTAAATGAATCAAACTTACAAGATTTGAATAACTTAAAAAAAGAAGGAAATAAATTAAAAAACAATATTTCAAAACTTGAAGAGATTAAGAGAAATTTAAATAATGAAATTAAAAGTGAAATTTTAAAATTACCAAATTTCCCAAGTACAAAAACTCCTTTTGGAAAAGACGAGAACCAAAATATTGAAGTTAAAAGATGGGGCGATCCATTGCATCAAAGTAATTTAAAAAGTCATTGGGAAATTGGCGAAAAGCTAAATTTATTTGATTCAAAACGTTCATCAAGAACTTCAAGAAGTCGTTTTATTACTTTAATAGGTAATGGAGCAAGACTAGAAAGGGCCTTGATTAACTTTATGCTAGATAATCATTATAAAAATGGTTATTTAGAGTTAATGCCTCCTGCATTAGTAAATTCAGAAAGTCTAAGAGGTTCAGGACAACTACCTAAATTTTCAAATGAAAGTTTCAAATGCTCAGATGATGATTTATGGCTCTCTCCTACAGCAGAAGTTCCTCTTACTGCGTTTCATAAAGATGAAATATTGGACCCCAGTATATTGCCATTAAAATATGTCGCATATAGTCCTTGCTTTAGAAGAGAAGCAGGAAGTTATGGAAGAGATACAAAAGGCCTCATAAGATTACATCAGTTTAATAAAGTTGAATTATATTGGTATTCTGAACCTGAAAGGTCAGAAGAAGCTCATAAACAAATTACATCTGACGCTGAAGAGATACTTATTAAACTTGAATTGCCTTATAGAGTTGTAGATATATGTTCAGGAGATCTAGGATTCTCTTCAAGTCGGACTTTTGATTTAGAAGTATGGTTACCATCAAGTGGTAATTATAGAGAAATATCTAGTTGCAGTAATTGCACTGATTTTCAAGCAAGAAGATCATCTATTAGGACAAAAGCTGATAAGAAAACCACATATTTACACACATTAAATGGAAGCGGTTTAGCAGTCGGAAGAACAATGGCTGCAATATTAGAAAATGGACAACAATCAAATGGGAGTGTAAGAATACCAGATTTGCTTATCCCGTATTTTGGTTCACCTTTCATTAAATGCATCTAATATAGTGAAATGAATGTTTTAACTTCAATAACTGTTTTAGGCTTCCTTATTTTCTTCCATGAGATGGGTCACTTTATGGCAGCTATTTTTCAGGGTATTTACGTCGATGGATTCTCTATTGGTTTTGGGCCATCAATTATAAAAAAGAAAATAGGTAATATTACATATTCTTTCAGAGCTTTTCCTTTAGGAGGTTTTGTTTCTTTCCCCGATGAAGATCAAAAAGGTATCAATACAAATGATCCAAATCTCTTAAAAAATAGACCAATTTACCAAAGAGTTATTGTAATTTCTGCCGGAGTATTTGCAAACTTATTTCTAGCCTATTTGATTTTGATATTAAATGTCACAACAATTGGAATCCCTTATGATCCAGATCCAGGTATATCTGTTTTAGCGATTCAACCAGATAAAGCAGCATTCGTAGCAGGTTTAGAACCAGGTGATAAAATTTTAAAAATTAAAGATAATACGTTAGGGAAGGGAGATCAAGCAGTGTCTTCATTAGTTAAAGAAATACAGTCCTCTTATGATCAAATAATCAATTTAACGATACTTAGAGGAGATTTATTAAAAGAAATAAGTATCATTCCTCAGAATATTGATGGTAAGGGTACTATTGGTGCTCAATTACAACCGAATATAAAAGAAGAAACCTACAAGACTAAAAACTTCTTTGAACTTTTTGAATTTACTAACAGAGAATTTTCTTCTTTACTTATTAAAACCATTGATGGTTATAAAGGCTTAATTACAAATTTCTCCTCTACAGCTCAGCAATTAAGTGGGCCCGTGAAAATAGTTGAAATTGGTGCCCAACTATCAGAACAAGGAGGAACAGGTATTTTACTTTTTGCTGCATTAATCTCTATAAATCTGGCTGTTCTTAACTCACTTCCATTACCTCTTTTAGACGGAGGTCAATTAGTCTTTACAATCTTAGAAGGGATTAGGGGTAGACCCATATCAGAGAAAGTTCAAATAGCTGTTACTCAATCAAGTTTTTTCTTACTAGTAGGATTAAGCGTTGTTTTAATAATTAGAGATACGAGTCAACTTTTAATTATTCAAAAATTACTAAATCAATAAATCAAAATCTTTTACAATTAACCTTTTCCTGATAGTATATATGTGATTTTATAAATTTTTTGATGGCTAAAAAATCCATGATTGCTCGTGAAGTGAAGCGTAAGAAATTAGTAAAAAAATATGCTGCTAAAAGAAAGACACTGCTTGATGAGTTCAATTCAGCTAAAGACCCTATGAAAAGACTTGAAATACATAGAAAGATCCAATCATTACCGCGTAACTCTGCTCCTAATAGAGTAAGGAATAGATGTTGGGCAACTGGTAAACCTAGAGGAGTTTACAGAGACTTTGGATTATGCAGGAATCAATTAAGGCAAAGAGCACACAATGGAGAGTTACCTGGAGTAGTGAAATCAAGTTGGTAATAATAATTTGATTAAATTAAAAATTTTCTCAAACCAAAATTTGTGAATTTAAAAACTATATAAACTTTTTTAGATCTTATTTTGAAAAATTACTCTATTTGTCCCTTTTAAATGTAACAATAAGAATGTATTGAATACATAAATTAAAAGTGGAAGGACAAAATAAGTCGATCACGTTTGACGGACGAGAGATAC
>CAYNKY010000039.1:0-16041 GCA_964397895.1 uncultured Prochlorococcus sp. | reverse complement strand
AAAATTCTTTTATACCTTCTCTTATTTGAAAATCACTTAAAACATCAAATGTTGAAAATTCAATACCCAAGGAATTGAGTATCTGAACAACATTATTTGAGAAACCACATTGGGGCATTAATTTCGTACCTTTCATAAAAACCATCACAGGACTAGAATCAATAAGTTTTTGGATCTTATCTTTAATTTGGTTTTCCATAAATTAATTTGGTGTTTGAGTTTTCAAAGCCAGAGCATGAATTGCTTCTGAAGCTAATTCACTCTTTAGAGCAGAATACACTAGCTGATGTTGTTTAACCAATGATAAGCCATCAAAAACCGGAGAAGTGACAGTAACTTGAAGATGATCGTTACCATTGAATGTCTCAACCAATACTTGAGAATTTGGAATAGTTTTTGTAATTAGGTTAATTACTTCTGTTTTTGTAACCATTTAATCTCTTATATACCTTTGTATGGAGTTTCGACAAATCCAAGGTTAATTAATTCATTATATGCAGATTTACCCTCTGGGCTTGATGGAGACATTAATCTAATAATTTCAACAAGTAATGGCACTGCTACTTCAGGCTGGTTTCTTCTCTTATAAAGTTCTGATAGCTTAGAATTGGATTCAGCCCATATTTTTAAAGATTTTCTACCTTTTATATCCATTTCTCTTGGAATTCTTGCATCCAAGCCTCTAAAAGATCCATTCAAATCCCTGAAAAAGCCAGAAAGTTGTTTAGCTAGATTTCTAGCATTATCGTATGACTCTTTAGCCTTATCAAAATCACCATTATTTATATACTTATCTCCCATATTGAGAAATTCCTGAACTTTATTAATAGAAAATTGATCATTCTTACTTAATAACACTTTATAGTTTTCAGGATTATTCTTCGAGGCAAAAGCATAATCTGAGACTAAAAATGGTCCAATGGAGATGATAAAAAATGTGATAAATTTAAGAAATTTCATAATTAAAATTTTTCTTAAGTAATGTAGCTGAATTAACCCTTACCTTCCTACTAGGCTTAAGGCCTTTAATTCCGCATCATTAATACTTTTAAAAAGAATAGCATTAAAGTCTCCAATTGAAGAATTAGCAAAGTCCTTAAGGTTGAGCGGCTTCTCAATACATAATGCAACCTTACAACCTAATTTTGGTTTAATTTGACTATAAGCAATACCTATAGGAACTATTTTTACAGGGGCTCCTCTCTTCATTGCAAGTTTTGCTAATCTAAAAAGTCCTTGTTTAAGTTGAACTTTTTTGCCATATTTATTAATCTTTCCTTCTGGAAAAATCACAAGCTGATTTTGTGAAAGTATTAGATTTATTGCATATCTAAGGGAAAACATACTTGGAAATTCTTGATTAATAGAAAAACATCCTAATCTTCTTAAGAACCAACCTTGTATCCCTTTCATTTCAGGAGTTGTGACCATAAATCTACAATCTTTTTTAGTAACTCTTCTACCTGTGGCATAAGTTAAAATCAATCCATCCCATCTGGATCTATGAGTGGGAGCTAAAATTAATGAACCTTCTGTGTATTCCAAGTATTCTCTACCTTGAATTATTTTATTTCTAAAGAAATATCTCATCAAAATATCTTGAGTAACCCACATTGCAAGAATCGCAAGGAAAGGTTGTACACCATATGAAATATCAAAACTTTTCTTATTCAAAATTTTAAAATTAATAATTTATTATAAAACTTAATCCCTTATATTAATTATATTGGTTATTATTGGGCAGTTAAAGCATCGTCTTTTAAAACTTTTTGAACATTATCTATGGCATCTCTTGGAGTAAATATTGATCATATTGCCAATGTACGACAAGCCAGAAAAACAATTGAACCAGACCCAGTACAATTTGCATTTTTAGCAGAATTAGGAGGAGCTGATTCAATAACTGTTCATTTAAGAGAAGACAGGAGGCACATCCAAGACAGAGATTTGTTTTTACTAAAAGAAACTATTAAAACAAAACTTAACTTAGAAATGGCAGCTACCGAAGAAATGTTAAATATTGCCAAGGAGATAAGGCCTAACTACGTAACAATAGTCCCTGAGAGAAGAGAGGAAGTAACTACTGAGGGAGGTTTGGATATCTCTTCAAATAAAGATTTTTATTTAGAGTTTGTTAATAATTTAAAAAAATCTAATATTAAAGTGAGTGCTTTTATTGATCCGTTAATTTCACAAATTGATTCAGCGAAACATATAGGATTTGAATTAATTGAACTACACACAGGCAATTATGCAAATTCGGCAAACGAAAGACAATTTGAGGAACTTCAAAGAATAATTGAATCAACCTATTATGCCTCTAGCTTAAATCTAATAGTCAATGCTGGTCATGGACTAAACTATCAAAATGTAACTAAAATCTCATCAATAGATAATATTAATGAACTCAACATTGGGCATAGCATTGTATCAAGAGCTCTTGCTGTTGGTCTTGAAAAATCTGTAAGAGAAATGAAAACCCTTATTTCAAATAAATTATCAATATGAAAAAATATTACTTCATCGCCGCAAGTAAGAAATTCCTTACCGAAGAAGAACCTCTTGAGGAGATACTTAAAGAAAGGAAGAGAAACTATAAAGAGAATAATAAGGAAATTGATTTTTGGCTTCTTGTGAAACCATCTTTTTTGAGAGCTTCTGAATTACGCGATCTTTATAAAAAAATACCTTCTCCTCAAGCAGCAGTAATTTCAACTGATAAAAAATTTATAACTTTTTTAAAATTAAGGTGTGAATTTGTTGCTTATGGAGAATTAGATTTACCAAATTCAGAAATCCCTAATCCCCTTTCTGTTGAAGAATAAAAAAATAATTGTTATACATTTACAACACAAACAAGATTGAATTAATTAGCGAAATCATTGCAAAAGAATTATTACTAAATCCTCCATTCGTAACTGAAAAAATAAATATATCAGCTCATAATTTTTTCCTAAGTAAATGGATAAGAGACCAAATAACAAAAATCAATGGCATAAGTACTTTATATGAATTTCAAACCATAACAGCTTTTACAGAAGGCATATTAGAAAAAGTTTTTCCTGAAAATCGCTTTATTTGCTGGAATTATGAATCAATAAAATGGAATGTCATAAATCACTTGAGTGATTTGCACGAATATAATGAATCATGGCCTATAAAAAATTGGATTAATAAATTTATTGAAAGTAAACAAATTATTAATCAAGACATCTACAAGTTAGCATCAAAGATCTCTAAAATGTATACAGAATATATCTTGTACAGACCAGAAATTATTTATAAATGGGATAAAACAAATCTTAACTCTAAAAACTTATTTAATGGGTTAAATAAAGATCAATTTTGGCAACCAATTTTATATAAATTGATTGAAAAAGATACATTAACTAAACCCAATTGTATTTATATACAGGAGATAATTAATAATATTAATAAATTTAGTTATAAATTCAAGGAAATATTTCCTAATGATATATATATAATTGCAATTAATAATCTTTCAAAATTGCAGATTGACTTTTATTCAGAAATATCAAAATTTATAAATGTAAAATTATTTATATTATTTCCAGGAGACGATTTATGGAAAAGAATAAATATCATAGAAACAAAAGAAGTTAATTATATAAATAATAAGAATTTTTCTCAAACAATAAGAATTGAAAAAATTTTTGGCAAATATGGAGCAAATTTTCAAAAATTAATTGAAGAAACTATTTTTGAAAAAGAGGTAAAAAGTAATATTAAGAACATATATGTTGACCCAACAATATATTTAAATAAATCTCAAGATAAATTATTATTGCATCAAATTCAAAAGAAAATTATTAATAATAATTTTAATTTAATTAGATCTAAAAATGATAATTCCTTTATTTTTAGAGGATTAAATAATTTATTAGAAGAATTAAAGTTTATAAAAAATAGCATAATTCAAATAAAGATTTCTTGTAAAGATATAAATTACAATGATATGATGATTGTTACTCCAAATTTAAATAATTTAAAACCTTATTTAAAGTACGTATTTAATTCTGAAATAAAGTTACCTTATTTTATAGCTACAGATAATTTTTTCAATTCTTTCAACGTTTATAATCTATTATTAAATCTATTAGATATCTCAAGTAATAAATTCACATTAAATGATTTACGAGAATTTTTAAGTTATCCAATAACTCAATTGATATTTGACTTCAAAAATAATGAGAAAGAAGAGATTTTAAATTTATTAATAGAATCTGGATTTGATTGGGGAATTGATTCTAAAGAACGACATCATGAGTTTGAAAATAGCTTAGATTGGTGCATTGAAAGAATAATTTTGGGAATTATGTATGAACATGATTTTTATTTAAAAGAAAAAAGACTAAAACCTTATTTACCAAAAAACACAAATATAGATATCAATAAATGGATAATGATTTTAATCAAATTTAAGGGAATTATTAATTTACTAAGAAGTACAAATTCATATGATAATTGGGTATTAATTATAAAAAATATTCTCTCCGGCTTCAAAAATATAAATGATGTTATTAATACTGAAATAGATAAGATTAATGAAAGTTTGAAAAATTACTCAAATTTTGTAGATTCCAAAATATGTATAGAGATAAATGTATTAAAAGAAATATTAAAAAAATGCTTTGAAAATAAAAATAATAATCTTGATAGAAGAAAAGATGAAATACTTATTAGCGATATTGAAAAGACAAGACTTATTCCTCATAAAGTTATTTATCTAATCAATATGAATGAAGATTATTATCCAAGGAAATTTAGGACAGAACATAATAATCTTATAAATAATAAATATATATTTGGTGATCCATCAGCTTTTGATAAAGAAATTTATTTATTTTTAGAATTATTAATTTCTTGCAGATTTAAATTTGTTGTTACCTGGTCAAATTACGATAATAACTTTTGTAAATTGGGCATATCCCCTCAAGTAAGACAATTAATTTCATTTATTGAAAATAATATTGATAAAATTCCTAAAAATAATTTAGTAAAAAATATAAAAAACTTAGATTACTTTCTTATTAATAATGAAAAAAATTATCCTGAAAATATAAGGAATGGATTCATTAAATCTTTTGATTGGAATGAAAATTCATTCAAAAATAAAACATATAAGATATCTGAATTAATTCATTGGTTTAGAACTCCCCAACTTTATTGGTTAAATAACAAAAGTATTTACCCAAAAACAAAATTCAACCACAATTATAGTGATGAGTTAATAAGTAACTATCAGAAATTTAAATTAATAAATGATCTATTGAAAAAAGCTTATTTAGATAAACAAAACTTTAATGATGAAATAACTAATTTGGATATAAAAGAGCAGTTAATTATGAGCGGTATTATTACTCCTGGGAATAGTATTTTTATTAGGGAATTAGAAATAAATGAATTAATAAAAAGCTTTAACTTAAATATGGAAGAATACAAAAAGATTAATAAAATATACCTTAAATCAAATTTAAATAAAGTAGAGTATTTGACCTGTAATAATCATATTGTCGAGATATTTCATTCGAAACTTAACCTCGCGAAAAAATGTGAAATCTGGATAAGGCTTCTTTTTGCCTCTTCATTACAAAATAATATTTCTAAGACACATGTTATTTATAGAAACGATAGTAAATATAGAAAATTAGTTCTAAATACTCAAGGCAAAGTAAATGCCACTAAAATATTAACTGAATATATTGATATATATAAAAATTTTCTTCAAATTTGTTTACCATTGCCTCCTGAAAGTTCGTTCAAATATGTTGATGCAATTATTAAAAATAAAGATCCTGAAAAGGCATTCACAGAATCCTGGCTGGGTAATAGTAATTTCTTTAAGGGCGAAAATAGCAATCCAGAAATGCAACTTTGTTTTGGCTCCGAAAAAGATCCAGAATTTTTCTTAAGAAATAAAGATTTACAAAAATTATCTTTAAGATTATATAAACCACTAATTGAAGCCTTTGAAAAATAATTTACATAACAATAATAGAAAAGTTAGGAATGCTAGGTACCCTTTATTTGATTTAGCAATTGTAATGATGCAATTTATATTAATTTCCTTACATTTTGTAAAAGTAAAATACTTAAATCAAAAGATATTTGAAGAGGAAAATATATTACCTAAGTTAATCAGTAATTCTCTTATTATTTTCGGAATTATTTTAATCATTTTTTCATTTAACGCATTAGGTAAAAGCTTATCTCCTCTTCCAAGTGTAAAAAAAGATAGCAAATTAAAAACAACTGGCATATATAAATTTATGCGACATCCAATGTATTTCTCAGTTATTTCAATTTCAATAGGTTTTTTTCTTAGGTCGTTAACAATTTATAATTTCTTCTTAACAATACTATTATTTTTAGTTATTTTATTAAAAATTAATATTGAGGAAAAATATTTAACTAAAAGTTTTCCTAAATATGAGAGTTATAGAAGAAAAGTAAAAATTTAGAAACTATATTATGGATTTAAATAAAATAGAGATAAATAATGGTTTTAGATTAATAGAGGCTAGTGCAGGCACGGGTAAAAGTTATACTTTGGCACATATTGTTCTAAGAAATATAATTGAAAATAAATTACAGCCTGAAAATATACTTTTACTGAGCTTTACAAAAAACACTTGTAATGATTTAAGAAATAAAATCATTGCAAGAATCAATGAATTTAGAAATTATTGTGCCACAAAAAATAATAAAATAATAGACTATACATTGATTAATTTACATGAGAATTATAGAAAAGATAAAAAAACAGATCTAGAGTTAATAAGTAATTTGGATCATTCTATTTCAAATATAAATAAGATCTTAATTTCTACTTTTCATGGCTTTTGTCATAGAATTCTAGAAGAATATGATTTAGAATTATCTACAAATTTAGGCTCTAAAGTTAAAAATGATTTAGAAGATTTATATCTTAGTATATTAGATGATTTGTGGATTGAAGATTTTTATAGTATCAACAGTGAAATAATAAAGAGTATCGATAATAAAAAGATTAAGACTAAATATAAAGATATTAGTAAAATTAATAAAAAATTTCTTTCTAAAATCTTAAGTGAAATTGATAATGAAAATATATATAAATTTAAAGAGAAAGAAAAAGAAAACTTTAATATAGATAATTATCTTATTGAATATGTAAACAAACATTGGAAACAATTTTGCAGAAAATGGAATGAGCAAGGAGAAGATCTATTTTTTCATTTAAAGAAACTTGGAGAATTAATTGAAACTAAGGGCTATAAAAGTAAAGTTTATTCATCTAAACCAAAAAATAAATTTAAAAATATAACTGAATGGATAAATGAAATAAATAAAAAGATTGAACAAAATAATATAGAAGAATGCATATATCAGATCACAAAAGATGATCTATTGACAAAATACTTTTATAGTAAATCTATTAAAAAAGAATTGCAGAAATATCTTATAGAGTTTGATCTATCAAAATTTGAAGAATTAGAAGAATCTATATATCTGATAAAAGATAACTTTTTCAATGAATTTATAAGAATATTCATAAGCAAGGCTTACTTAAAATTAAGAAATTTAAAAGCCCAATTATCTATCTTAAATTATAATGACCTTATTAAAAATGTTGAAAAAAACTTTCTTAATGATAATTATTCAGAGAATAGAAGTATTAACTTTATAAGGAATAAATATAAATGTATCTTAATTGATGAATTTCAGGATACTGATAATATACAATGGCAAATTATAAAAAAATTATTCAAAGATAATAATCATTGTCTAATTTGCGTAGGAGATCCAAAACAAGCTATATATAAATTCAGAGGTGGAGATATTGAAACTTATCTAAATGCAAAAAAAGATTCAGAGAAAATATATTTTCTTTTAGATAACTATAGATCTTCCAAAAATTTATTAAATATAATAAATACTTTTTATTCAAAAGGTCTTCTAAATTCAAATATTAATTATATAAAATTGAATTCAAAAAGTTCAGATAAATATCTACCGCATTATCAAAAATCATATTTTGAAATTATCGAATTTTCTAATGCAGAAGATAATTTAGAAAATTTAGTTTTAAATCATCTTCAATATTTATTAATAAATAATAATGATATAGAGATAGACAAGATTGCAATACTTTCTCTTTATAATTATCAATGTGAGGCATTCAAGATTTTATTATCTAAAAATAATTTACCCTATAAAATCCTAAATAAGAATAATATCTTTGATACGGAATCATCCTCAATTTTAGAAATCTTAATAAAATGTTTATTAAAACCACATTCAATAAAAAATATAATATTACTAATCACATCAAAACTTATACAATGTAATGATATTGATATTGATAATTTAGATAATAATCAAACCATAGAGGATCTTAAAAAAAAATTTTATGAATGGCTTCCAAAAATAAGAGAAAGAGGTTTTTTAAATTTAGTTAATGAATTGATTAATGAGTATGCCTCTCAAGCTTTTATTAATGATAATGAACTAAGAAGTCAACTATTTCAATTATCAGAAATTATAGAAAAAGAATTAATAAAAAATAATTATAATTTAAATAATATATTATTTTGGTTTCAAAATGAAGTAAATAAAGACACTAGAAAATCCAAAGGAGAGGAATTTTTTATAAAAGATTATATAAATATAAAAGGCATAAATTTATCAACAATTCATGCTAGTAAAGGTCTGGAATATGATGTTGTAATTTGTCCATATCTTTGGGATATATCTAAAAAAGCATTAAATTCTAAAGGACCAATTTGGAAAGATGATATTAATAAAAATTTTTATATAAATATTGAAGATAACTATAGTAAAGTAAGAAAAATAAAATCTTTTGAAGATAAAGATTTAATAAATGAATCTGAGAGATTGATATACGTAGCTTTAACAAGAGCTAAGTATAAATTAATAATCTTCAATAATATTAATGAAAACAATAATATCCTTAATAATAATTTATTAATAAATCTTCCTAATAAGAATAAATATATATTAAATAAGATTACAAAACTAGAAAAAACAACAATTAATTCGCTTTTCAAAATTTATAAAATGAACCAATTAGAGATAAGTCCCTGGAGAAATAAATCAGCAGATAATATTGAAAAAGAAAGAGAGATAAAGAAACCCTTATTAGAAAGTTATTCAAGATCAAGTTATTCATCTTGGGTAAATAATAATACTAATATTAAAAATGAATTTATAGCTTATAATGATAAATTTAAAACTAGTTTTGATATTCAAGAAGAGACAAAAAAGGAAAGATCAAATTTATTATCAGAACCAAATCCTTTAAGCGAATTCCCAAAAGGGAAAAAAGCTGGAACATGTTTACATAAAATTATTGAAAGACACGATTTTTATAATAATTCTAGTAAGGATTTATCTTTAATAATTAAGGAAGAATTAAATAATTTTGACATTGATCCTTCACTTTTAAATAAAGTTAAGGATGGAATTAACAGAGTTATTAATACACCTTTAGGAATAGAATTAGAGAATAAAAGATTAATAGATATTCCAGAGAAGAATGTATTAAAAGAAGTTAAGTATGATTTAGCTATGTCAAATAATGGATTAGGCATAAAGACTGAAGATATTTTTAAATGTTTTCTTCTAGATAAAGACTATCTTTTTGGAAAAGAATATGCTTCCAAGATCAATGAATTGAATATCTTTGGGAAAGGTTTTCACTCAGGTTTTATAGATTGCATTATACCTATTGGGAACAGAATTGAAACAAGTAAATGGTGGATTATTGATTGGAAAAGTAATGTAATAAAAAATAAAAATGATTTATTATGTTTGCCGAAGAATTACTCTCAAGAAAATATTATAAATGAAATGATTAGGAATCACTATCCTCTTCAATCCCATTTATATTTGCTTGCATTACATAGGTTATTAAAATGGAGATTGAAGGGATATCAGCCAATTAAAAACCTTGGAGGATTTGTATATATTTTTTTAAGGGGATTACCAGAAATAACAAATAATAATATAATTCCAATAAAAGATCCTCATCCAGGCATATTTGTGGGAAGAGCTCCAATTAGGAGAATAAATTATTTAGATAAAATATTTAGCCATGGGAGTTAAAACACTTTATAGTAATCATGAAAAGTTTAAATATGACCATATTTATTTTTTACTAATAAATTACTTTAAATTTAAAGAAGAAATGTACGGGAACCACATTAAAGATGTGATAAATATTTTGATGGAATCTGAAAAGAAAGGCGAAACGATAATTGATCTTACAAGCGAATCATTATTAGTTACCCCAATTGAAGCGGGGTGGCCTTTAGAACATATAAATGCTTTAGAAAAATCCCTATTAATTAATAATAAAGATGCTCCTTTTTTGATTAAAAATAAAAAATTATCTTTTATAAAGTGGTCAAAAAAAATTGATAACATATTAGAAAAGCTTTTTGCAAAATCAATAAATCAAATTAATAAAAATAAAAGGATAAAATTAGTCAGTGAAAATAAAATTGATGAATTAAGAAATCTATTTGAAATATCAGATGTGGCTTTTCTTCAAGGTGGTCCAGGTACTGGTAAAACGACTTTAATAATTAAACTTATTTTAAATTTCTTAAAAAGTGATAATACTTTAAATATTGGCCTTTCAGCTCCTACAGGAAAAGCTTCCGCTAGATTAAAAGAATCTCTTGAACAACAAATAAATTCAAGCCAAGATATTAAATTGGAAAAAATTGAATGCCAAACTTTACATAGATGGATATATAATTCACAGAAAAGTAATAGTGATCTAAAGTACAAACTGAAAGAATTAGATTTTTTTATAATCGACGAAATGTCAATGGTAAGTATTAATCTAATAGAATTAATACTTGAATTATTAGCTAATGATTGTAAACTTCTTTTGGTAGGAGATGCTAATCAATTACCTCCTATTAATAGTTGTTCAATCTTTAATTATATTTTTAAAAATATAAAACATAATAAGTTTCAACATAATATTGTTAATCTCAAGAGGATTTATAGAAATAGTGGCGAGATATCAGAATTAAGTAAATTAATCTTTCAGGATAAAAAATTATTAGATCATAAAATCAATCAACTTATTAAGAAAAAAAATAAAACTAACTTAAATATAATTGAATGTGAGAATAAAAATATCCCTCTTAGTCTTATAAATGAAATAACTTCGCATCTAAATGAACTTAAAAAGTTGGTATCTAATTTAAGTAAAAAAGATTATATTTTTAATGAAAAAATAGATAATTTAATGAAATATGAAAATGAAACAATCACAAATATATTTAATCAGTTAAATTCTTATTTTGTTTTATGTGAAAAAAATACCGGAATTTGGAGCATTCAAGAAATAAACAAAATCATTCTAAAGCAGAATGATTTATCCAATTTACTTGAGTTAGATGAAGGAATCCCAATCATGTGTACAGAAAATAATCATGAATTAGGAATTTCTAACGGAGATATTGGAGTTTTGATTGGAAATAATATTTCAAAAAAGTTTCTTTTTAGAAAATTCAACAAAAATAATCAAACGGTAGTAGCTTTAATTGAACCCTCAATGCTTGAAAATATAATTCCAGCTATTGCGATAACAATTCATAAATCGCAAGGGAGTGAAGCGAAGAAAGTAAGTATATTATGGAATCAAAAGATTGATACCTTAGAAAATACCAAAAATAAACAATTAAATAATTTTTCAATACAAAACAACTATCAACAAAGACTCTTATATACAGCTATTACTCGTTCAAGAGAGATATTAGATCTATATTTCTTGAATTAATACTATTGAATTTATATTTTTGGATCCCAGAGATGTTAAATTAGTAACAAGGCTCTGAATGGCATAACAACAATTTAAAATCTGAGATAGAGAAAGTTGTCAGCCTGATCAGAAGATATCAGGCATTATTAAATGGCTACAAAAAGACAAACTCTCTCTTCAAAATCTAAAGAAGATCAAAAAGAAAATATTTCTAATGAAATTAAAAATGAAAAATCTGCCTCAGATAATGGTTTTTTATCTTTTGGATTTAATGAATCTATTCTCAGATCCCTACAAAAGAAGGGATATAAAGATCCTACTCCTATCCAAAATGCAGCGATACCTGAACTTATGCTTGGCAGAGATCTATTAGGTCAAGCACAAACAGGGACAGGAAAGACTGCAGCTTTCGCGCTACCCATTATTGAAAAATTAGATAATAATAATGAATTATTGGCAAAAGTTTTAGTAATGACTCCAACTAGAGAGTTAGCTACTCAAGTTGCTGATTCTTTTAAAAGCTACAGTTCAGAATCTTCGAATTTAAATACATTAGCTATTTACGGAGGAACTGATTTCAGGAATCAAATATCAGCATTAAGAAAAAAAGTAGATATTGTAGTTGGCACTCCAGGAAGAATAATGGATCATATTCGTCAAGGAACATTCAAAATAAATAATATAAATTGCCTTGTTCTAGACGAAGCCGATGAAATGCTTAAAATGGGTTTCTTAGAGGATATCGAGTGGATCATAGAAAAACTACCTGATAATAAGCAAATGGTTTTATTTTCAGCAACTATGCCAAATGAGATAAAAAATATTGCTAAAAAGCATCTTAATGATCCTGCCGAAATAAAAATTAAAAGTGTCAAAAAAGAATCACAATTAATATCTCAAAAATTTATATACATACAAAGAAATTATAAATTAGAGGCTCTAAAAAGAATTTTAGAAATTAATCATGAAGGAGTAATAATATTTGTAAGAACAAAATCACTTACATCCTCCATCGCAGAATCTTTAGAATCATCTGGTCATAGTGTTGCAGTGCTAAATGGAGATATTCCTCAAAATCAGCGAGAAATGACAGTAGATAGATTAAGGAAAGGATTCATTGATATACTCGTAGCAACTGATGTTGCCGCTAGAGGATTAGATGTTGATAGAATAAAATTAGTAATAAATTATGATTTTCCTTTTGATTCTGAAACATATACCCATAGGATTGGACGAACTGGAAGAGCTGGCAGATCTGGCGAGGCTATATTATTTGTTAATAAAAGAGAAAGGCATTTCCTTAAAAATTTAGAGACTTCAACAAAAACAAAAATTGAAGAAATTGAGATACCAAGTAATAAAATTATTAATGATAAGAGGTTAGAAAGATTAACTAGAGATATAAATCTAAGTTCTTTGTCTACAAAAAATGATGATAGTAATAAAGATTATATTGTAGACATTTTAGATATACTAAAATTTAAATATTCTTTGAAAGATGAAGATATTGCAATGGCCGCAATAAATTTAGTTGTGGGTAATAAACCTTTCTTTATTGAAGAAGATGAGTCTTGGATTTTTAAACAAAATTTAAATGAAAGAGATCGATTTAATAGAAAAAGTAACACAAGACAAAGAAATTCTAACAAGAGATCAAATTATCAAAATAATGAATTTGATACCTTTAAATTCGATATTGGTAAAGCAAATAAAATTAAGGTTGCAAATATAATTTCATCTATTTGCTCTGCGACCAATATTAATGGTCGATCTATTGGAAAAATTCAGATTTATAATGATTTTAGCCTTGTTGATTTACCAAGGAATTTGAGAAAAGAGACAATAACAAAATTAAAAAATCTTAAAATCAAAGCTTACTAAATATGAGATATTTTAATTTATTAATATTATTAAATATTATTTTTTTGAACATTAATCAAGTTCAAGCAAGTGATAATTTTTTAGAAAAAGATACTAATTCAATAATAAAAATCTTTTGCCTAGAAAGCGTAAAAGCCAGCTTTTTAGAAAGTAATCTGGAATTCAAAGTAAATTTTGGTGAAGAGATTTGTGATTGTTATATAAATAAAATCTCTAATAATATCAGCCATGAAGAGTCAATATCTCAATGCAAAATAAAAAATAGAGAGAAATTTGAAATTTAAAGTAAATTCGAATTTGATGCCAAATAAAAAAAATCAAAACCCAATATTAAGACTTTATTTAAATTTCTCAAAAGAAAAAACTCTTTTATTTTTAGCATTCATCTCTTCAGTATTAAATAGAGTTCTTGATTTGGCGCCACCAGTAATAATTGGTCTTGCAGTTGATATTGTTGTTAAAGAAAAGAATTCATGGTTTTCTAGTTTTGGGATTAAAGAGGTTCCTAATCAATTAATTCTTCTTGCAATTTTATCTATTTTCATATGGACTGCAGAATCTATTTTTCAATACTTATATGCATATCTTTGGCGTAATCTTGCTCAAATTTCTCAACATAAATTAAGAATAAAAGCCTATAAACATATACAAGAGTTAGATATGAAGTTTTTTGAGAATGATAATACAGGAAGATTACTCTCAATATTAAATGATGATATTAATCAGCTTGAAAGATTTTTAGATCATGGAGCAAATGAACTAATTCAATTATTTGTATCAGTTTTTATTATTGGAGGTACAATTCTATGGGCAGCACCTAAAATTGCATTTTTTGCTTTCTTACCTATCCCTTTAATCTTATGGGGTTCAATTAGGTTTCAAAAAAATCTTGAACCAAAATATAGAGACGTAAGATATAAAGCAGGTTTACTAGCGTCGAGATTAAATAATAATTTAGGAGGAATATTAACAATAAAGAGTTTTACAACCGAAAAATGGGAAATTGATAGATTAAATGAGGAAAGCCTGAATTATCAAAAAAGTAATAAAGCAGCTATAAAGCTCTCATCCGCTTTCATCCCTTTAATAAGATTTGCAATACTATTTGCATTCATAGCAATCTTATTAATAGGTGGTTTTCAAGTATGGAATAAAACTCTAAATGTTGGAACATACAGTTTCTTAGTATTTATAACTCAAAGACTGTTATGGCCTTTAACAACCCTAGGACATGTATTAGATGAATTTCAAAGATCTATGGCTTCAATTAATAGAGTTATAGATCTTATTGATACGCCAATAGAAATAAAAGACGGCTTCAGGAGAATTAATTCGAAAAATATTGAGGGCAAAATAACTTTTTATAAAGTTTCTTTTAATTATCCTAGGAGGGAATCGACAATAAAAAATATCAACATAAACATATTTCCTAATAGTACTTTAGGCATTGTTGGCCTTACAGGGTCTGGAAAAAGTACTCTTATAAAATTACTTCTAAGAATTTATGATACCGAAGAAGGCATTATTACACTTGATAAAATACCAATAAAAGAAATCAAACTAAATGATTTAAGGAAATGCATCTCTTTAGTAAATCAAGAAACTTATTTATTTCATGGAACTATTTTAGAAAACATATCATACGGATCTAGTAATTCTAGTTTTAAAGATATTATTAATGCCGCAAGGATTGCAGAAGCCCATGAATTTATAATGCAACTACCAGATGCTTATAACTCAATTGTGGGGGAAAGGGGGCAAAGGTTATCAGGAGGCCAAAGGCAAAGGATTGCTTTAGCAAGAGCAGTTTTGAAAGATGCACCAATATTAATATTAGATGAAGCCACTGCATCTGTTGATAATGAAACAGAGGTTCTTATTCAAAAGTCTTTATCTAAAATTACTAAACAAAAAACGACTATTGTTATAGCTCATAGATTAAGCACAATAAGAAGAGCAGACAATATTATAGTTATAGATAAAGGAAGAATAGTTGAAGAAGGAAAACACGAAAACTTAATTCATAGGAAGGGAATATATTCAGATTTATGGAATGCTCAACTAGGAATTTAGCAATATTAAATTAAAAAATTGAACGACTGTATTACATTTACGAATAATTTTTCAACTTTATTCCATCTATCTTCATTTGTGCCAACAGCAAATGTGTACAAACTTCCCCTATCAATTACAACGGTGGCCAATTCGTGCCTTGGTTGTTCATTTAAATTAAGTTGGTATTCCAAATCATAAAAAACATGCTTTTCATCCTCACGTTGATTCGCATTTAAAAGTTTTACTGCTCTTCCAGAACCTGCTGGTGCAATTACCTTATCAATTAAAGTTTGACCAACTTC